>DAIDVO010000178.1 GCA_027456085.1 Steroidobacteraceae bacterium
GGCCTGCACCGGGGCATTGCCGGTTGTGACAAGCGTGCGCGAGAAGTTGACCGGGATGGTGACCACCCCGATGCAGGCAGCGCGGTCCATGACATCGCGCACCGCCCGTTCGTCGTGCAGGGCGTGGGAAAGCACGAACCAACCCGAGGCGACGAAACGCTCCACCAGCGATCGGCTGACCTGGCTGTTCTCCTCGTCATAGATGCAGAGCGGCACACGTTTGATGTCGAGGCTGACACCGTAGCCGAGCAATCCCATCTGCATCAGCGGCATAAGCAAGGCGACGGCAAGGCTGCGCGGGTCGCGCCAGACCTGCAGCGTCTCCTTGAAGGCGATGGCGAACAGGCGGCGCAGGTTCATGCATGGGCCTCCCTGCTGTTCGGGCGCGAGACAAGCTGGACAAACACGTCTACCAGGCTCGGCGCGATCTTGCGCGGTGGACCAGCCACGATCCCCTGCTGCGCCAGGAACGGCGGCAGATCGGCGGCAGTGTCGTGCACCAGCACGTGCAGCCTGTCGCCGAATATTGCCGCGTCGATCACACCCGGCGCCTGCCGCAAGGCCGCCACCGCAGCCCCAAGCGCCGGGCACTCAAGCTCATACAACGTGCCGCCCAGCTCGTGCCGGCGCAGCTCGCCCGGGCTGCCGATCGCCACCAGCCTGCCCGCATCGATCAACGCGATGCGATTGCAATATTCCGCCGCTTCCATGTAGTGCGTCGAGACCAGAATCGTGACCCCCTCGGACGCCAGGTGGTGAATCAGGTCCCAGAACTTCCGCCGTGCCTCGGGCTCGACACCCGAAGTGGGCTCGTCGAGGAACAGCACCGGCGGGCGGTGCAGGATCGCGCAGCCGAGCGCGAGCCTTTGCTTCCAACCTCCGGCGAGGGTGTTCACCAGTGCGTGCTCGCGCCCGTCGAGTCCCGCCAGGCCGACCGCGAGACGCATGCGCTCCTCGAGCTCGCGCCGCGGTACGCGGTACAGTCCGCCGAAGAAGCGCAGATTCTCGCGTACAGTCAAGTCGCCGTAGAGCGAGAATTTCTGGGACATGTAACCGATATGTTCGCGCACGGCCTCCGGCTCGCGGCCGACGTCGAAGCCCGCGACCGTGGCGCGCCCTGCGCTTGGGCGCAGCAGACCGCACAGAAGCCGTATCGTGGTCGATTTACCGGCGCCGTTCGGACCGATGAATCCGACCACTTCACCCTTTGCAATCACCAGATCCAGACTGTCGACCGCCGTGAAAGCGCCGAACTTCTTGGTCAGGGCCCGTGCGAGCACGACTGCGCCCTCATCCGTCATGCCGCCTTCCCCTCGCCCAGCCCCTGCGGCTCCCCGAGCAGCGTGACGAACACGTCTTCGATGCCGGGTTCAATCCGCAGGACATCGGCATCGCCGATGCCGCGCTCGGCGAGTCTCGCGCGCAATGCCGGCAGGCGCAGCGCGGCGTCATCCATGCGCACGTTGACGCGATCGCCCATGAGGAGCCGGCCGAGAACACCGGGCACGCCCTCGAGCGCCGCGTGCGCAGCGCGCGCATTTCGCGTCGTCACCGAGAAAAGCGCACCCGGCATCATCCGTTTCAGCCGCGCCGGGGTGTCGCAGTAGCGCATCTCGCCCGCATTGAGCAGCGCAAGACGCGAACAGCGCTCCGCTTCGTCCATGTAGGCGGTGGAGAGAAAAATCGTGACGCCGTGTTCGCGCAGGCCGTAGAGGATGCCCCAGAAGTCGCGCCGGGAGACCGGATCCACGCCGGTCGTCGGTTCGTCGAGCACCAGCACCCGCGGTGTATGAATCAACGCACAGACGAGGCCGAGCTTCTGCTTCATGCCGCCGGATAGCTGGCCGGCCCGGCGCCGTTGGAATGCTTGTAGCCCGGCGGCCTCGAGGAGCTCCTGGCCACGCTCGCGCCGGACCTTGGCCGGGACCTCGAACAAGGTCGCGTAGAAGAAGATATTTTCGGCGACCGTCATGTCCTCATACAGGCCGAATCGCTGCGGCATATAGCTCAAATAGGGCTTGGCGCGCTCCGGATCGGCCACGACGTCGACGCCCATCAGGCGAATCTCGCCGGCATCGGGCCGCAGCACGCCTGCCAGCATGCGCATGATCGTGCTCTTGCCGGCGCCGTCCGGACCGACGAGGCCGAATATCTCCCCGCGCGCGACCTCGAAATTCACGTTGCGCACCGCCGGGACCGATCCGAAGCTCCGGACGAGTCCTCGAGCGACGATCGCGGCCCCGGTTTCGGCGTTGGTCATCTTGCGGCCGGCAGCAGCACGATACGGGCATCGGCCGGCATACCGGGCAGGAGCTCATGCGTGGGGTTGGCGATGTCGATGCGAATGCGGTAGACGAGGGTCACCCGCTCGGCATTCGTCTCGACCGTCTTCGGCGTGAACTCCGCTTGCGGAGAAATGAAGCTGACGCGGCCTTGGTATGTCTTGCCCCGATAGCTGTCCGTCGTGACATCCGCCGGTTCGCCAAGCCGTACTTGGCCGATATCCGTTTCGTTCAAGTACGCGCGCAGCCAGACATGATCGAGATCGTCGAGCGTGAAGATCGCGACGCCCGGCCCGGCCAGCTCGCCAAGTTCGGCTTCGCGCACGGCGATCACGCCGGCGAAAGGGGCGCGTAGAGTCGTGTAGCCGAGGGTCACGTCGTCGAGGGCAAGTTTCGCCGCGGCCGCCGCTTGGCTGGTCCGCGCCAGCGCGACGTTGTTGCCCGCCACCCGCGCCAGGGCCTGATCGCGCTCGAGCGCGGCCGCCGACTGCTGCGCGGCGGTCGCTGCAAGATCGCGCGCTTGCACGGAAGTCGCGGCCGTCTTCACGAGTTCCTCGGCGCGTGCGGCATCGCGGCGCTTCTGCGCGAGATCGAAGCGGTCGCTGGCGAGGCTGCTGCGTGCGGCGCGCAGGCTGCTTTCGTTCACCGCGACCTGCGCCGCCGCGACCCGCACGTTCGCGCGGTCGATTGCGATTTGTTGCCGGTATATGCGATCGTCGACACGCGCCAACTCGGCATCGCGCGGGACATGAGCGCCCTCGTCGAACGGCAACTCGACGATGGGGGCCTGCACTTGCGCGAAACTCAGGACGCTCTCGTGCGCCTCGATGTTCCCGGAAACCGTGACCCGGCCGGGGCCGGCGCGATTGCCGAACAAAGCGGCCCGCGACCGCCAGAGCCCGTAGCCGACGGCGGCTATAACGGCGATGACAGCGGTCAACAGCATGGCGCGTCGGTGGTTCATAGTGTTAGAGGCTCTCAATCCCAGGCCGCCCGCAACCGTCACGAACCACGTCGTCGAGACGAATCGTTCGCGCACTAACGGTCCGCGTAGTCTGCGCCAGCTTGCTGCCCCCGCTATATACGGGGAAATACCAATGCTCCCAGCGCGCATGAACGATATATCGTATTCATGGATGAGGCCTGAATACCTGCGGCGAAGTCGGCCGCGCGCTCGCGTCCCGAGGACGTTTCGCCGGCAGCGAGGCTATGAACTTGGGCAGAAATATTTGCGTGACCGCGATCGCCGGCGCGGCGGCCTTTGCATTGGGCGGCTGTGCGGTCGGGCCGGATTTCCATCGTCCACCGGCCCCGGACGTTGCCGGATACACGCGCGGGCCTCTGGCGGCGCAAACCGCGTCGGCGACGACGCATGGCGGCGAACCGCAGCGCTTCGTGCGCGCTCTCGACATTCCCGGCCAATGGTGGACGTTGTTTCGCTCCGAACCGCTGAACCGGCTGATCGGGCAGGCGTTGCGCGGCAATCCCGATCTCGATGCGGCACAAGCCGCCTTACGGCAGGCGAATGAGCAAGTCTTAGCGCGCGCAGGTGGGCTGCTGCCATCGGTGGGCGCCGCCATTCAATCCGAGCGTGCGCGCGCGCCGGTGGCGGGTGCCCTCATCGGCGGGCGACCGTACATTCCGACGTTCAGCGTCACCACGGCATCGCTCAGCTTGTTCTACGCTCCCGACGTATTCGGCGGCATGCGGCGACAGATCGAGTCGCTCGCGGCGCAAGCCGAGTATCAACGCTTCCAGCTGGAGGCCACGTACCTCACGCTGACGGCCAATGTCGTCATTGCCGCCGTGCAAGAGGCCTCGCTGCGCGGTCAGATCCGGGCGGTCGAGGAGATACTCAGAATCGACGGCGACGAGCTCGATTTGGTGCGCCAGAAGTTCAGAGTGGGCGTGGTATCGCAGGCGGACGTATTGTTGCAGAAGGCGGCGCTCGAGCAGACCCGCGCGAGCTTGCCGGCGCTGCAGAAACAGCTGGCGCAAGTTACCGGCCGGCTCACCGCGCTCGCCGGTCGGCTGCCGAGCCAGGAAGTGCGCGCGACGTTCGATCTCGACAGCCTCAGGCTGCCGCGAGAATTGCCGGTCAGCCTGCCGTCGCGGCTCG
The DNA here is from genome assembly GCA_027456085.1 of Steroidobacteraceae bacterium. Lineage (GTDB taxonomy): Bacteria > Pseudomonadota > Gammaproteobacteria > Steroidobacterales > Steroidobacteraceae > Bog-1198. Next base: position 4,402 of record DAIDVO010000178.1, read on the forward strand.
TCCGGCAACGGCCCGACGTGCGTGCAGCCGAGGCGCAGCTGCATGCGGCATCGGCCGCCGTCGGCGTCGCGACCGCCAATCAGCTGCCGCAGTTCTCCATCACCGCCGCTTTCGGCGCTTCGGCGACCGGGTCTGAGACGTTCCCCGGATCGGGGGTGTGGAGCGTCGCGGGGAGCGCTGCGCAGACGCTCTTCGACGCAGGTGCGTTGCTGCACAAGAAGCGCGCCGCGGTAGCGGCGTTCGATCAAGCCGCCGCGCAATATCGCAGTACCGTGATCGGCGCGTTCCACGGCGTTTCGGACGCGCTGCGGGCGCTGCAGTTCGATGCCGACGCGCTGGCCGCGCAAGATGCGGCGGAACGATCGGCATTTGCGAGCCTCGATCTCGCGCGCCGCCAATTTCGCGCGAACACGGCCGACTATTTGACGGTTCTGAGCGCGGAGCGGACTTGGGAGCAGGCGCGCACCGGTCTCGTGCAAGCGCAGGGCAATCGCTATGCCGATACCGCCGCGCTTTTTCAGGCGCTCGGCGGCGGGTGGTGGAACCGCGCCGACACGGGAAAGAGGCGGTCAGTTCGAGGCCGCTGAACCGGCTGCCGTGCGGCGTTAGCCGCCCGGTGGATCGGCGTGCAGATACGCCGAGAGTTCCGCGCGCCAGCGTGGCGCAATGCGCGCCCCGGCTCTCGGGACCGGCTTTGAGTCTCCTACCGTACAGACCCGGCGAACGGGGCTGCGACAATGGCGCGATCACCACCGGCCGCAAGGAAACACCCCCCATCGCATCCGTCTCCGTCATTCCACTGGGTCGCGCTCCGCTCAACTGCGCACCTACCGCTGGCTCCGGCGCTCGGGCCTGGTGCCGTGCCGTGCTTGCGCTCGCCATCCTGCTGACCACGGCATGCTCAACGGTGATGCCGGGGGCCGACTTCCCGCGGACCGCATCCCTGGCGCTCGTGCATCCGGCGCAGACCCGCCTCGGCGGTCAATTCATGCGCGAGGCGAGTGCCCACGACGGCCAATCTGGATTTCACATCATCAGCGACGGAGTCGACGGGTTCCTCGCGCGCGTGCAAATGATCGACGCCGCCGAGAAGACGCTCGATCTTCAGTACTTTATTTTCCGGGGCGATCAAACGGGTCGGCTGTTGACCGATGCGCTCACGCGCGCGGCCAGCCGCGGCGTGCGCGTGCGGGTGCTGGTCGACGCCGGCGACACGGTTGCCGGCGATGGACAGATCCTCGCGCTCGATGGACGTCCCGGAATCGAAATCCGGGTTTTCAATCCGTTCGCGTATCGGGGACACAGCCGCCTGCGCCGCGGCCTCGAGTTCCTGTTCGACGCCGCGAGGCTCGATTACCGGATGCATAATAAGCTGCTGATCGTCGATGATTCGATCGCGCTGGTCGGTGGGCGCAACATCGGCAACCAGTATTTCCAAATGGACCCCGCGTCGCAGTTTGCCGATGACGATGTGTTCTCGGCGGGCCCGATCGCGCAACAGCTGTCGGCGACTTTTGATGAGTATTGGAACAGCCGTTTCGCGATTCCCGCCCGTGCCCTGGCGGCCGCGACACGCGGGCCACGCACGCGCAGCAAAAAACAGTGGCGCTGGCGCCAGCGCAATCAAATGCGCACGCTCGCGTCGCCGGGCGTCGATTACACCGCCAAAATCGCGAGCGGCGAGCCCTACGCCGACCTGATCTCCGGGCGCCTGCCGATGGTGTGGGCCGTTGCCGAGGTGATCTGCGACAGTCCCGACAAGAAACTCGTGCAAAGCGGGCAACGGAGGGGCCGACTGATGGAGCGCGCGGTTGCGGCCGCTGCAGGCAAGGTAAAATCGGAAATGCTGATGATCACGCCGTATGTCGTGCCGGCGCCGGATGAGATGAAACTGCTCGCCGACATGCGCCGGCGCGGCGTGACGATCCGTATCCTCACCAGTTCGCTCGAAGCGGCGCCCGCGCTCCTGGCGCAGTCCGGCTACATGCATTACCGCGTCCCGCTGCTCAAGGAGGGCGTCCAGCTCTATGAACTGCGCGCACGCCTCGGCAACACCAAAGGCAGCGGCCAAACCAGGCGCATCTCGCGCTTCGGCAACTATTCGCTGCACGCCAAGCAATTCGTGTTCGACCGCAAGCGCGTGTACTACGGTTCGATGAATTTCGATCAAAGATCGCGGCACTTGAATACCGAAATCGGATTGATCATCGACAGTCCGGAACTCGCCGCCCAGTCGGCGCAGCGTTTCGAGGCCATGGTGGCGCCGCAGAACGCCTATACGGTCAAGCTTCTCGCGCCGGCAGGGTCAGCGGGCGGCAGAACGCGTTTGGTCTGGGATACGGTCGAGGACGGAAAACCAGTCGAATACCATCGCGAGCCTGCGCGCAACGCCCGGCAGCGCATCGAGGTCCGGCTGTTGTCGTTGCTGCATGTGGACGGGGAGTTGTGAGCCTCGATCGCAACGAAAAACGCCGCGCGTAATTGAGGCGCGCGGCGGGCAAGAGCGTGGTAACGGTCCCCGGCGTTATTCGTCTCTCTTGACCGTGATGCTGCTGTGCACGTCCTTGACGCCCTCGGTCTCGCGGGCGATCTCCACGGCCTTGTTGGCGGCCTTCTGCGTGTGCGCCGTGCCGTGGAGCCAAACCACGCCGTTGGCATCGGTATCGACGTGAATGCGGCCGAGGCTCGTGATGTGCTCGGCCGCCAACTTGGCCTTGATCTTGGTCGTAATGGCCGAATCCTTTACGAAAGTCTTCGGTTCGGAGCGATCCATGTCCGAGTCACCGCCCGCGACGGCCGCGATTGGGCCGATCAGAGTGCCGATGACTAGGAGCGTCGTTGCAAAACTTTTCTTCATGAGCTGTCCTTGTTGATGTGGCCAAAGAGCATGATGCCGTGCGACGCCGGCGTCGTCGGTCTGCCAACGTACATACCGACGAGGTGCTTGCGGTGTTCGGCGGCGCGCGCGCATTTCTCAATCCGGGGGTACGCTACCGCACATAGCGCCTGGCTTGCTTCGCGTATAGTCCGTGTAGTCGCCGATGCGCCGAGCAATCGGTATCGTTTGTCAATACTACACCGTCGACTCCACTTGGCTGCTGAGCGTGCGCGCCAACCGGAACTGCGTGAGAGGGGTCCAATGGATTCGAAACGCGGCGGTCGGGCGAATCGGCTGCTTTCCTCGTTAGCGGACCGAAACCGGCGGCTTTTTCTGAAAGACTGCGAGCGGGTCGATCTGCGGTTCGCGACGGTCCTGTGCGAACCCGGCGAGCCGGTTCAATACGCCTACTTCCCTCTCGACTGCTTCATTTCATTGGTGACGATTCTAGAGGACGGGTCACGGCTGGAAGTCGGCATCGTCGGCGATGAGGGCATGCTCGGCACGTCGCTAATCCTGGGAGTGCATCGGTCGCCGCAGCATGCCGTCGTGCAAGGCGCCGGAGCCGCGATGCGCATGGCCGCTCCGACGTTTCGCCGAGCGCTCGCGCAGAACGACGCTCTGCGGCGCACATTGGGGCGCTACATCTGTGTGCTCCTGCGGCAGCTGGCCCAAACATCGGCCTGCAATAATTTTCATCGAGTGGAACAACGGCTGGCGCGCTGGCTGTTGTTGACGCGCGATCGAGCCCACTCCGATCAATTCCGCCTGACCCAGGAGTTCTTGGCATACATGCTGGGAGTCCGACGGGTTGGAATTACACAGGCAGCCCGCTCGTTGCAGGCGGACGGCTTGATCAACTATACGCGCGGTCAAATCGAAATCCTCAACGGCGCGGCGCTGGAGCGGTCGGCGTGCCGGTGTTACGCGAGCGGTAGAGCAATGTACGAGCGGACCCTCGGTTCGCCGCGCGATGCGCTGCATTGGCAATAGGTTGAAGATCCGGTGATTGGCTTCCTGCGCGATATATCTCGCATCGAATCGACCCATTCGCCGTGGGATACCGATAATCTCATTCGCGAAGAGGTATTCGGCATAGAGCGTCTCGAGGAGCACGCGACCAGTCTCGCGCAGGCGCAAGCCATCACCGTCAAACCGCCGGCTCGCCGCTCACTCAATGCACGACTGAGCGACAACGAAAAAGTATTGCTCGCGGCATATCGGACCATCGGCGCCGCGGCGGCCTTGGATCACGCGATTACGCCGGCGGCAGAATGGCTGATTGATAATTATCACTTGGTGGATGAGCAAATCCGGCAGATCCACGACGATCTACCGCCGCAATTCTACCGCCAATTACCCAAACTCGCGGGTGGGCCGCTGATCGGCTATCCGCGAGTGTTCGGTATCGCGTGGGCGTGTGTGGCCCACAGCGATAGCCGATGCGATTCCGAGATGCTGCGCCGCTTCGTGCGCGCGTATCAAAGAATTCAACCGCTGACCATCGGAGAATTGTGGGCGATCTCGATCACAATCAGGATCGTGCTCGTGGAAAATCTTAGGCGGGCAGCGGCTCGCATCCTGAATGGGCGCATCGCGCGCGTAGAGGCCGATCGGATTGCGGACCGATTGCTCAGGACCGATGGCGCCGCGGCCGCCTTGGAGGCGCTCATGCGCCCCCGCGATGGAGCGCCGACATTGTCGGATGTGTTCGTCGTGCAACTGGTCAAGCGTCTTCGCGATCAGGATCCACGAGTGACGCCCGCCCTGCAGTGGCTCGAGCAGCAGTTGGCAATGCAGGGCACGACGTCCGAGCAAGTGGTGCGCGATGAGCACCAGCGACAGGGTGCGTCCAACGTGACCGTACGCAACATCATCACCAGTATGCGGCTGGTGGCGGACGTCAACTGGCAGGAGTTTTTCGAAGACGTGAGTATGGTCGATGACGTACTGCGCTCCGGCAGCGACATCGCGAACATGGACTTCGTCACCCGCAATCTGTACCGCAGCGCGATCGAGGAGTTGGCGCGCGGCTCGGGCAAAGCGGAGCTGGATGTTGCGCGCGCCGTGATAGCGGCCGTGACCGATCGCGCCGGCGCGCCCGACCGAGAACGTGATCCGGGCTATTACCTGATATCCCGCGGTCGCACTGGGTTCGAGCGCACGCTCGGCTATCGACCGCGGCGATTGCGCTGGCCCAGCCGGCTGAACGCCGCCGTCGGCCCGGGCGGCTACATCGGTGCGGTATTGATACTGTCGGTCCTGGTGCTCGCCGCGGCGGTCGTGGGACTCGATAGGATGGACATTGGCGGCTTGCGACTGGCGCTATTGGCGATGTTCGGTGCGATTCCCGCCATCGATGTGGGGGTCGCGCTCGTCAATCGCGCAGTCACGCGGGGATTCGGCGCCACGTTACTGCCTGGTCTCGCGTTGCGGGACGGCATTCCGGCGGAGCTTCGCAGCATCGTTGTCGTGCCTACGTTGTTGACGACGCCCGAGGCGCTCGAAGCCCAGCTCGATCGCCTGGAGGTGCATTACCTGGCCTCGGAGAGCGGCGAAATTTACTTCGCGCTGCTTTCGGACTGGACCGATGCGGCGAACGAAACCACGGCAGACGACTCAGAGTTGCATCGGCTTGCCGCCGAGGGGATCGCGCGCTTGAATCGGGTGCATGGCCAATCAACGGTGGCCGAGCGGTTTTTTCTGTTCCACCGCCGGCGCTTGTGGAGCAAGAGTGAGCGGCGGTGGATGGGTTGGGAACGCAAGCGCGGCAAACTGCATGAATTGAACCGGCTGCTGCGCGGCGCGACCGATACGAGCTTTGTCGACCGAGAAGGCAAGTCGCCGGTTGCACCGCCGGATATTCAATTCGTAGTTACCGTCGACGCCGATACCCGCTTGCCGCGAGAGTCGGTACGGCGCTTGATCGGCAAGATGGCCCATCCGCTCAATCGGCCGCGCTTCGACGTAGGTGCCGGGCGGATCACCGAGGGATATGCGATTTTGCAGCCGCGAGTATCCCTCTCGCTTTCCATCGGTCGGGAGGGGTCATCGTTTCAGCGCCTCTCCTCAAGCATGACGGGGATCGACCCATACAGCGCCGCGGTGTCGGATGTGTACCAAGACCTGTTCGGCGAGGGCTCGTACGCCGGCAAGGGAATCTACGACGTCGACGCATTCGAAGCGGCGCTCGCGGGCCGGGTCCCGGACGGTGCAATGCTCAGCCACGACTTATTCGAGGGGATATTTGCCCGTGCGGGGTTGGTCTCCGACATTGAAGTGATCGAAGAGTTTCCTGCGCAATATGACGTCGCCGCGGCGCGCGCCCATCGCTGGGCGCGCGGAGATTGGCAGCTGGTCCCATGGATTGTGGGCCGCCGCGATGCGGCTCGGCGCGGCAGCGGCTCGCTGCCGCTGCTCGGTAGGTGGAAGATGTCGGACAATCTGCGGCGCACGCTGTCGGCGCCCAGTAGCGTGGCGGCGTTGATAGCGGGCTGGCTGTTGCCGCTCCACGCCGCGCTGCTGTGGACCGCGTTCGTGTTCACGACCCTCGCATTGCCGACGTTGATCCCGGTGCTTGCAGCCATTTTCCCGCGGCGACGCGGCATCATCGCACGCAGCCACCTGTGGGCTCTTGGAAATGATGTTTGGTTGGCATTCCTGCAGACGATGCTCGCCGTCACCTTTCTTGCGCATCAAGCGTGGTTGATGATGGACGCGATCGTGCGCACGCTATTTCGAGTGCTCGTGAGCCGGCGCCACCTGCTCGAGTGGGTTACGGCGGCTCAGACACAGCAGAGCGATCGTCTCGACCTGCCCGGCGTTTATACGCGCATGAGTTCGAGCGTCGCCATCGCAATCCTCGCTCTTCTTGCCGTCGGCGCGATTGGGCACGAGGCGTGGTGGGTTGCCATGCCGTTTGTGATCCTTTGGATCGCGGCCCCGGCAGTCGCTTACCGCATAAGCGCTTCGCCGCCGGTTGCAGGTCGATTGCCGGTGTCCACAGCCGATGCGTCGGCGTTGAGACTGGTTGCGCGACGCACCTGGCGCTACTTCGAGACGTTCGTGACGCCGGTCAACAACATGTTGCCGCCCGACAACTTTCAGGAAGATCCACTGCCGGTAGTCGCAAATCGAACATCCCCCACCAATATCGGTCTGTACCTGCTGTGCGCGGTCAGCGCACGCGATTTCGGCTGGACGGGCGCACTCGAAACAATCGAGCGCCTGGAGGCGACGCTGGCGACGATGCATCGCCTGCAGCGATTTCGCGGGCACTTTTATAATTGGTACGACACGCGCGACCTGCGGGCACTGGATCCGCAGTACGTTTCCACCGTTGATAGCGGCAATCTCGCGGCGCATCTCATTGCGGTCGCCAACGCTTGCCGAGATTGGAAAGCCGCGCCTCCCGGCGCCGCAGCCGGCGTTGCGGGAATTGAGGACGCGATCCTCCTGACCCGCCAGGCGCTGCGAGACTTGCCCGACGATAGGCGAACTCAGACTATCACTCGCCATCAACTCGAGGATTTCCTGGACGTCATCACGCGTGCGCTGCGGGACGATGTCACGGTAGCGGAAGAGCCCGCCGCCGCCGCGGCGGCCATTGCGGGTGTCGCGGCGAGTTTGGAAGACGGCGCGCGGGCCCTTGCGGGCGAACAAAATGACGCGGCGCACGGCGAGATGCTTTTCTGGGCCGAGGCCACGCGCGCAGCGGTCGAGAGTTGGCGGCGCGACGTGACGCGATCGGACGATGCCTGGCGCGCACTGGACGCGCGGCTGCTGGCGATCGAAGCGGATGCGCGCGCCATCGCGCTGGCGATGGAGTTCGGCTTCCTGCTGGATCCGGAGAGGAAGCTGCTTGCAATCGGATACCGCGCCGTCGACGGGATGCTCGATCCGAGTTGTTACGACTTGCTGGCCTCGGAGGCGCGGTTGGCGAGCTTCTTCGCCATCGCGAAAAATGACGTTCCAACCCGCCATTGGTTCCGACTCGGCCGCGAGGTAACGCCGGTCGGGCATGGCGCGGCGCTAATTTCGTGGTCCGGTTCCATGTTCGAATACCTCATGCCCTCGCTTGTCATGCGGGCTCCGGCCGGAAGCTTGTTGGAGCAAACCAACCGATTGATCGTGGGCCGGCAGATAAGCTACGGCGATTCGCTGCGCATTCCCTGGGGTATCTCCGAGTCTGCCTATAGCGCGCGTGACCTCGAGTTCACGTATCAATACTCGAACTTCGGAGTCCCCGGTCTCGGGCTGAAAAGGGGGTTGAGCGAGAACGTCGTCATCGCCCCGTATGCGACGGCGCTCGCGGCAATGATCGATCCGCCGGCGGCCGCGCGCAATTTCGAGCGGCTCGCAGCGGTCGGTGCGTACGGTCGATACGGCTTCTACGAGGCTCTTGATTACACGCGTTCCAGACTTCCAGAGGGCGTCGATGTCGTCATCGTTCGCGCGTTCATGGCGCACCATCAGGGTATGACGATCGTAGCGATCGCCAACGTGCTGTTTGACGGCCGGATGCGCGCGCGCTTCCACGGCGAGCCCAGCATTCGCGCGACTGAGCTCCTATTGCAGGAGCGTACGCCGCGTGATGTGTCGATAGCTTATCCGCGAGCCGCGGAGCTTGCCAAAACGGCGCGCATCGGCGGCGAACAATCTCTCGAAGTGCGACGCTTGCACGACGTGGACGACGCGACTCCGCAGACGCATCTTTTGTCGAATGGGCGCTACGCAGTCATGATCACGAGCGCGGGATCCGGCTACAGCCGATGGCAGAATCTGGGAGTGACACGCTGGCGCGAGGATGTGACGCGCGATGATGCCGGCAGTTACATCTTTTTGCGCGACATCGCGGGCGGCGCAGTTTGGTCGGCGGGTTTTCAGCCGATCGGGGCCGAACCAGACGCCTATCAGGCGACCCTCACCGAGGATCGCGCCGAGATCATTCGCGGCGATGGCGTATTCATCACGACACTGCACGTGGTGGTGTCGCCCGAAGTCGATGCGGAAGTGCGCTGCGTATCGATTGCGAATACCGGCGAGGAGCCTCGCGACATCGACGTCACCTCGTACAGCGAACTCGTGCTGGCGCCGCCGGCCGCAGACACGGCGCATCCGGCGTTCTCCAAGATGTTTGTGCAAACGGAGTATGTTGCCAAGAGTTCGCTGCTGCTCGCGACGCGACGGCGGCGCGA
>DAIDVO010000179.1 GCA_027456085.1 Steroidobacteraceae bacterium
CACCCGTCATCTCATTGCCCGGCCGGCGGCGGCGCACCGTCGGCAGGCGCCATGCGCGCGCCCGCGCAGCCGCAGTTTTGGTGCGAACGCATTTGCGCGCGGAAGTCCACGAGCTGCTTCTTCTGCGCCGGAGTCAACACCGCGTACATCTTCGCGCGCACCCGCGCCTGTTTCTCGATGATCTGCGCGAAGACGGATCCGTTGTCCCGGCCGACCTCGGCGGCGACGGCGGAATAATCCTTGTCGTCCGGCGTCAATTTGCGAAGCTTCGTCGAATTGGCGCGCATCTGATCGTGAAGCTTGCGAAAGTCCGGCCACGCGGCTTGCATGATCGCGCGTTCCGCTTGACGCTGCTCACCGTTCAATCCCAATTTGCGGAACATACGCGCAGCCTCCCAGGGCCGCCCGCCGCGATGCCAGCCCGGTCGGCCGCGATCCCAGCCCGGTCTGCCGTGATGCCAGTGGCGCGCATCCGGCCTGCAGGCGGGAGCGCGCGTCCACGGCGCCGCGGCATTCTGCGGCGCATCGGCCGCGGCCCTCGCCGCCAACGGCGCCGCTGCGCCGGCGAGCGCCGCAACGGCAATCAGGCTTGCCGTCCAGCCGTTTCGAATTACATACATGTCATGCTCCTCGGATGTCTGCGACAATCGCATGCGCTGAAGTCTAGGCGCGCGGCGCTACGGTTTGTGTCATAGACGGGGCAAGGTTGCGCAAAGATAGGTCAAGCGCGCGCAAAGGGGCCGCCCGGGCAGGCGCTCATGCGGGAGAATACGCGGCGAACATGCGAACCCTCGGATCATGAATAACCCCCATCCCGCCGCGAACGACACGAAAGCGGCGCGCGACCCGCGCGTGCTGCTCGTCGACGACGATCGCGAGCTATGCCAGATGCTGGCCGAGTATCTGACCACCGAGAATTTCGACGTGAAAAGCGTCCACGACGGCGGCGAGGCGCTGCGCGAACTGCGCTCCGGGGAATTCGAGATCGTGGTTCTCGACGTCATGCTGCCCAGCATCAGCGGCTTCGACGTCCTGCGCGAGCTCGGCGCCCTGCACGCGACTCCAATCCTCATGTTGACCGCGCGCGGCGACGACGTCGACCGCATCGTCGGCCTCGAATTGGGTGCGGATGACTATCTCAGCAAGCCGTTCAATCCACGCGAGCTGGTCGCGCGCATGCGGGCGATACTGCGCCGGGTGAGCAACCGCGCGCGCCCAGGAGCGCACGACCTTCTCGAGGGCGGGCCGATCACGCTGAATGTCGGCATGCATCAAGTGCGCGTCGCCGGCAGCCCGGTGCCCCTGACCGGAGCGGAATTTCGCGTACTCGAATTGCTGATGCGCTCGGCCGGCCATGTGATCTCGCGCGAAGCGATGACCGAACAGGCTTTGGGGCGCAAGCTCGTGCCGTACGACCGCAGCATAGACACGCACATCAGCAATCTGCGCCGCAAGCTCGACCTCGAAAAGAGCAAGAATCCCGAGATCAAGAACGTGCGCGGATCCGGATACATGTTGACCGCCGCCGATGCATAGTCTGTTTTTCCGCATTTTCCTGCTGTTCTGGCTGTCGATGGCGGTCATCGCCGCGGGCAGCATCGCGATCACCAACGCGGTCGCGGCGCGGGAGTTCGAATCGCAGGAATTGCAGCGCCGCCCCTCGGTCGCGTTCGACGCATCCGAAGTTCTCGCGCGCGGCGGCGTCGCGGCCCTGCGGCAGTGGCTGGGAGCGAACCGTCGTCGGATCCTCGGGCACGATATCTTCATCATCGGTCCGAACGGCGCCGACATCCTCGGCCGGCCGCTGTCGCAGAACGCCACGCGTCGCATGACGTTCATCCGGCGCGAGGCCTCGATGGGCTTCGAGAACCGCCGTTTCGGCGGCGGCGCGCCGATGGACCTACGGCCTCAGCGGCTCGCGCCGCAAATCGTCCTGGCTGACGGATCCACCTACACCGTGCTGGTCGCGCCGCGGCGATCGACCATGTTCGGCGCGCTGAGCCTGCCGGGCATACCGCTCGCCGTGCTCGCGATCGCGCTCATCGTCAGTGCGCTCGCGAGCTGGTGGCTCGCCGAGCACCTGAGTGCGCCGATTCGGCGCATCCAGGCGGGCGCCCGGGCGCTTGCGTCGGAGAACCTGGAAGTGCGCGTCAGCGCCGGTCTCGACGGGCGTAAGGATGAACTCGCGGTGCTCGCGCGCGATTTCGACGCGATGGCGGACCAACTGCGCGCGACGCGCGCCGCTCGCACCCAACTGCTGCGCGATATCTCCCACGAATTGCGCTCGCCGCTCGCGCGCATGCGCGTCGCCGTAGGCCTCGCGCGGCAGGCGCAGCCTGAAACCACGAAGCAGCTCGACCGCATGGAGCGCGAGATCGAACGGCTCGACGTGCTGATCAGCCAAGTCCTGAAGCTCGCGCGGCTTCAGGGCGCCGAGCCGCGCTTCGGGCGTGAATCCGTCGATATCGACGAATTGGTCGAGGAAGTCGTGCGCGATGCGAATTTCGAGGGCGCCGCGAAGGCCTGCGCCGTGCGCCTCGAGGCCGCATCGGGCGTGGCGCTGTCAGCGAATCGCGAACTGCTGCGCAGCGCGATCGAGAACGTACTGCGCAATGCCGTGCGCTACAGTCCGGACGGAGCGGCCATCGACGTCAGCGTGGGCGCCGCCGACGGCGGCGCGCTGATTCGGGTGCGCGACCGCGGACCCGGCGTTCCGCCAACCGACCTTACGCGCATCTTCGAGCCTTTCTACCGGGTCGCCGAGGCGCGCGACCGCGACAGCGGCGGCGAAGGCATCGGACTCGCGATCACCGCGGAAGTCTTGAAGGCGCACGGTGGCTTTGCGCGCGCGAGCAACCGGACCGAAGGCGGCCTCGAAGTGTTGCTCGGCCTGCCGGCGCAAGGCTTAGACTATGCGCGCGGCAGCGCCCGCGCGTAGCTCATAGAGGGTCGATCGGTGAGTTTGTACACGGAAGCTTGCAAATACATTCCCGGCGGCGTGAATTCGCCGGTGCGCGCGTTTCGCGGAGTCGGCGGCGAGCCGATCTTTTTCAAGCGCGCGGCCGGCGCATACGCGTTCGCGGCGGACGGCCGGAAATTCATCGACTACGTCGGCTCCTGGGGCCCGATGATCGCCGGCCACGCCCACCCCGAGGTGATCGGCGCCGTGCAGCGCGTCGCGGCGGACGGCCTGTCCTTCGGCGCGCCGACAGAGCTCGAAACGCTGCTCGCCAAGCGCGTCGTCGAACTGGTGCCGTCGATCGAAATGGTTCGGTTCGTGAGTTCGGGCACCGAGGCGACGATGAGCGCGATCCGGCTCGCGCGCGGATTCACGGGGCGCGAAACGATCGTAAAGTTCGAGGGCTGTTACCACGGCCACTCCGACTCGCTGTTGATCAAGGCCGGCTCCGGCGCCTTGACTCTCGGTGTGCCGACGTCGCCGGGCGTACCGAAGGATCTCGCGAAGCACACGGTCACGCTCGCATTCAACGATGCAAGCCAAGTGCGCGATGCGTTTCGCCAGATCGGCGGCGAGATCGCCTGCGTGATCGTCGAGCCGATCGCGGGCAACATGAACTGCGTTGCGCCCGCGCCCGGCTTTCTCGCCGCGCTGCGCGCCGAATGCGACCGGGCCGGCGCGCTGTTGATATTCGACGAGGTGATGACCGGATTTCGCGTCGCCCTGGGCGGCGCCCAGGCGCTCTGCGGCATACGGCCCGACCTGACGACGCTCGGCAAGATCATCGGCGGCGGCATGCCGGTCGGCGCGTTCGGCGGCCGCCGCGACATCATGGAGCAACTCGCGCCCTTGGGTCCGGTCTATCAGGCCGGCACGCTCTCCGGCAACCCGGTCTCGATGGCCGCGGGACTTGCGACGCTCGACCTCGTATCGGCGCCGGGATTCCACGAGCGGCTCGGCGCGACGACCTCGCGCTTGATCGACGGACTCACGCGCGCCGCGCAGCGCGCGGGCGTCGGCTTCACGACGAACCACGTTTGCGGCATGTTCGGATTGTTCTTCACGACTGAAGCCCGGATCGACCGCTACGCGCAGGTCATGGCCTGCGACGCCGCGCGCTTCGCGCGGTTCTTCCACGGCATGCTCGACGAAGGCGTCTACCTCGCGCCCTCGGCGTTCGAAGCTGGGTTCGTCTCCGCCGCGCACACCAATGCGGATATCGACGCGACCGTCGCGGCGGCGGAGCGCGCGTTTGCGCGCTGAAGTTTGCGCCGCAGGGTCGTCCCGGCCGGCGGCGCCTTAAGCGATGCGCGCGTTCGCATGGTTCCTGGGTGTCGTCGTGCTCGCTCTCATGGTCGGCGCGTGCATCGCGTACCCTGCGTACTGGCTGGTCGCGGGCTTGGGTCATTGGGCGTTCCACCGCGTCGCGGAGCGCATCGCGATGCTCGTGCTCGCGCTCGAGCTCGTGTGGCTGTGCCGGCGCCTCGGCATCCGCAAACGCGGCGATTTCGGCTACGGCCTGGCGCGCCGCCGCTTCATCGCGCAAGCGCTGTTGTGGGGCGGCGTCGGCATCGTCACGGGCGCCGCGGGCGCGGCGTTCCTGCTGCTGTCGAAAATCCGCATCGCCGACCCGCACGTCGTGTTCTCGACGGCCGCCGTGCTGCGCATGTCCGCGATGGGCTTGTCCTCCGGCATCGCGGTCGCCCTGATCGAAGAGACCGTGATGCGCGGCGCGATGCATACCGCGATCCAACGCGAATCGGGGCCGTGGGCCGCCGCGCTGCTGACGGCGCCGCTGTTCGCGGTCCTGCACTTCTTCGCGAAAGCCGGCATCCCCGCGGCCGAGCTCGGCTGGTGGAGCGGCTTCGATCTGCTGCACCGCTCGTTCGTGCCGCTCGCGGCACCGCTCACGGTGCTCGACTCCTTCCTCTCGTGGCTCGCCGTCGGCCTGCTGCTCAGCCTCACCCGCGTCTTGACCGGCAATATCGCCGTTGCGATCGGCCTGCACGCCGGCTGGGTCCTCGTGCTGCGCATGCTGCAGCTCGGCACGGTGCGCAACATTGCGACCGCCGACTCGATCTGGGTCGGCAAATTCGACGGCCTGCTCGGCTATTGGATGCTGCCGTGGAGCATCGCGATCGCGATCGCGCTGTGGAGCTTGCGAAAATGGTTGGTGCCGCGCGCGTCAATGAACGGCTGACGCCGGCCCCGAATCGGCGGATTCATCGCTCGAGCGGCTGACGTGGATCAACGGAGCGAGCACATCGAGCCGCCGCAGCGGGTCGGCGAGTTCGAGGTAGAGCTGCTTGTCGCTCGCGTCCAAGGGGAGAATCTCCGCGAGCCGGTTGCCGACCCAAGCGGCATCGTCGAGGCGCATTTCCATGCCCGCGTAGACTTCTCCGAGCTGCGGCAGCACGGTGCGCAGCATTTCGGCGAGTTGCGCATGGCGTTCCGGCACGGCCGCGGCCGGATCCGGCGGCAGCCATTCCACCCGCCCGAGATTCAAGCCGTCGGGCTGCCGCCGCCGCTCGAGGATGCGAAAGCGCTGCCGGCCGACGCACGACAGGCCGAGCAGACCGTCCGACAACTGATGGAAATCGACGATCTCGGCCATCGTGCCGACATCGCCGAATTGCGCCGCGCTCACCTCGGCGCCGCCGCGGATCAGGACGACTCCGAAGCCTCGGGATTCGCGCAGGCAGCGACGCACCATGTCGACGTAGCGCGTCTCGAATATGCGCAGCGGCAGCGGTCCATCCGGAAACAGGACGACATTGAGCGGGAACAGCGCGATCTCGTTCACGGCGCGGCCCGCGCGCGCAACGCAAGCAGCAATTTGTCGTGCAGGCCGCCGAAGCCGCCGTTGCTCATGATGAGCACGTGATCCCCGGCGCGCGCCTCGTCGGCAAGTTCGGCGGCGAGCGCATCGACGCTGTCCGCGAAGTGCGCCTTGCGTCCGAGCTCCGAGACCGCCCCGGGCAGGTCCCAGCCGAGCTCCGGCGGGCTGAAGAACCAGCTCTCATCGGCCGGCGCGAGCGCGCGCGCCAGCCGCTCGCGGTGCACGCCGAGCCTCATCGTCGCGGAGCGCGGCTCGACGACCGCGACGATGCGCCCCCGGCCGACGCGCGCGCGCAAGCCCGCGAGCGATGTCGCGATCGCGGTCGGGTGATGCGCGAAATCGTCATATACCGTGACGCCCGCGGCCGAACCGCGCACTTCCATGCGCCGCTTGACGCCGCGAAACTCCGCGAGCGCGCGCACGGCGCGTTCGGGGTCGACGCCCGCATGATGGGCCGCGGCAATCGCCGCGAGCGCGTTCATGACGTTGTGTTCGCCGAACAGGGGCCATTCGACCCGGCCGGCCGTGCGGCCGTTGGCGCGCACCTCGAACCGGCCGCAGGCGCTGCCCGGGTCGACGTCGGCGACCCAATCCGCTCCGGATTCCGCCGTACCGAAGCTCTCGCGCGGCGTCCAGCATCCCATCCCCAAGGTCGCGGCGATATTCTCATCCCGCGCGTTGACGATTACGCGCCCCGCTGCGGGAACCGTGCGCAGCAGCTGGTTGAATTGGCGCTTGATCGCATCGACATCTGGATAAATGTCGGCGTGATCGTACTCCAGATTGTTGAGCACCGCCGTGCGCGGGCGGTAATGGACGAACTTCGCGCGCTTGTCGAAGAACGCCGTGTCGTATTCGTCCGCCTCGATCACGAAAAATGGCGGCTCGCCGAGCCGCGCCGTTGCGCCGAAGTTCGCGGGCACGCCGCCGATCAGGAATCCGGGCGCGAGTCCCGCATACTCCAGTATCCACGCGAGCATGCTCGTCGTCGTCGTCTTGCCGTGCGTGCCGGCGACCGCGAGAACGTGCCTGCCGCGCAGCACGTGCTCGGCGAGCCACTCCGGTCCCGAGGTGTACGCAAGGCCGAGGTCGAGCATCGCCTCGACGGCGGGAACGCCGCGGCTCAACGCGTTGCCGACGACGACGATGTCAGGCCGCTCTTCGAGCTGCCGGGCGTAGTAGCCCTGGATCACTTCGACGCCGAGCGCCTGAAGCTGCGTGCTCATCGGCGGGTACATGTTCCGGTCCGATCCGGTCACGCGGTGGCCCGCGCTCTTCGCGATCGCCGCGACCCCGCCCATGAAGGTTCCGCCGATACCCAATATATGAACGTGCATCGCTAAGGCGTTCTATTCGGTCATAATCGTGATTCGACGGATTGTACACGTGGAACAACGGCATGCCGGACCAGATTTGGATCGATCGGGACGATGAAATTTCCGCGCTCGCGCGCAAGCTCGAGGCGCACGAGCGCATCGGCGTCGATACGGAGTTCCTGCGCGAGCGGACATTCTTCCCCAAGCTCTGCTTGTTGCAGATTGCGGCCGGCGAGGAGGTCTTCTGCGTCGACGCGATGCGCTGCCGGCTCGATCCCCTTCTGCCGCTGTTCACCGCGGGCGCGACGCAGAAGATCATCCACGCCGCGCGCCAGGACCTCGAGGCGCTGCATTTTTCGACGCGGCGCGTGGTGACGCCGATATTCGACACGCAGATCGCCGCCGGCTGCGCGGGCTTGAAGGCGCAAATCGGCTACGCGGAACTCGCGGGCACTTTGCTCGGCGTTCACCTTGCCAAGGAGCATACGCGCACCGACTGGTCGCGCAGGCCCCTGACCCCGGAACAGCTCATCTATGCGGCCGATGACGTGCGCTATCTCGGCGACATCGCCTACCTGCTGAGCGGCCGGCTGCGCGAGCTCGGCCGCGCCCCCTGGGTAGCCGAGGACTGCGCGGCGCTCGAGGACGCGCGGCTCTACGAGCCCAACCCGGAATTCGCGTGGGAGCGGCTGCGCGGCCTCGCCCAGCTCGACCCCGAGCCCCGGGCACGCGCGAACGCCATCGCGATATGGCGCGAGCGTCTGGCCCGCGACCGCGATTTGCCGCGCTCCTGGGTACTCGCGGACGCGTCCGTCTTCGACGTCGCGCACGCGAACCCGGCTAGCGCCGCGGCGCTGTACGCGGTGCGCGGGATTGCGCCGACGTTCAACCGGCAATTCGCCGAAAGCCTCGTCGAAGTCCTCGCCGAGGCGTCGCGCGGCGCCGTCGCCGATTCGGCGCCCCGGCAGGAGGCGCGGCCGACGGACGCGCAGAAGGCTCTGCTGCGCCGGCTCGTCGGTGTGCTCGATGCGCGCGCCGCCGAGCTCCAAGTAAGCGCCGAGATACTCGCGACGCGCGGCGACTTAAGGACGCTCGTGCTGGGCGGCCGCGACGTCCATGCGCTCGAGGGCTGGCGCCGCGCCGAGATCGGCGAGCTATTGTTGTCGAACCTCGATTAGGAGCCCTGAACCGCGCGCTGCAGGCTCGCGAACACCGTAGCGACATCCGCGTCCGCATCGACGACCCGCAAGAGACCGTTCTCCCTGTAATGGTGGATCAGCGGCTTGGTCTGCGCGTCGTAGACTTCGAGGCGCTTGCCGATGACCTCTTCCCGGTCGTCCGGCCGCTGCAGCAGCCGCGGCTTGTCGCCGCACTTCTCGCAATGCGGCGGCGTGCCCGGGGGCGAGGTCAGGATGTTGAACACCCGGCCACAGTCCTCGCAAATGCGCCGGCCGGTCAATCGCTTGAACAAGATGCCCAAGTCCAGATTCAAGAGCACGACCGCCTCGAGCGGCTGTTTCAGCTCGGCGAGCAGATTTTCCAGCGCCGCGGCCTGCGCGATGTTGCGCGGAAAGCCGTCGAGGATGAAGCCGTTGGCCGCATCGGCGCGCGCGAGGCGCTCTCGAATCATGCCGAGCACGATCGAGTCTTCGACCAAGTGGCCCTGGTCCATGGCCGTCTTCGCCTGCCGCCCGAGCGCCGTAGCCGAAGCGACCGCCTCGCGCAGCAAATCCCCGGTGGAGATCTGCGGAACGCGGTAGGTTTTGACCAACAGTTGTGATTGCGTGCCCTTTCCCGATCCGGGCGCGCCCAGTAAGACGATTCGCATAGTGTAATTATGGTTCGATGTTCAAAGCGCGCTAACCTACCTTCGCCGGCCGCGATCGTCAAACCTTACCGGGTCGCGGTGCGCGACATATTTCGCTCGCGGTCGCCGCGCCGCGCCGGGGGTCCCGCAATGCGTGCCCCGGCCGCTCCAATCGGCTATTCTCGGCACCTATTTTAGGCCGGAAGGGACCCATGACCGGGCAAGAAACCGGGCGTTCGCGCCCGCAGAACGCTTTTTACGCCCAATCCGGCGGCGTGTCGGCCGTCATCAACGCCTCGGCCTGCGGCGTCATCGAGACTGCGCGCAAGCACAGACTCGCGATCCGCAACGTCTATGCGGGCCGTCACGGCATCGTCGGCGCGCTGACCGAGGACTTGATCGACACGAGCAAGGAGAGTGCTGTCGACATCATGGCGCTGCGCCACACGCCGGGCGGCGCCTTCGGGTCGGCGCGCTACAAGCTCGCCGGCCTCGATGCGAACCGCACCGAATACACGCGCTTGATCGAAGTGTTCAAGGCGCACGACATCGGTTATTTCTTCTACAACGGCGGCAACGATTCGATGGATACCGCGCAAAAGGTGGCCGAAATGGGGCGGCACCTCGGTTATCCGCTCACCTGCATCGGCGTGCCGAAGACGGTGGACAACGATTTGCCGATCACCGATTGCTGCCCCGGCTTCGGTTCGGCCGCGAAATACATCGCGATCTCCACGCGCGAGGCGGCGCTGGACGTAGCCTCGATGGCGCGCACGTCGACCAAGGTATTCGTGCTCGAGGTCATGGGCCGCCACGCCGGCTGGCTCGCGGCGGCCGCGGGCCTCGCCGGCCAAAAGGCCGCGGACGCTCCGCACGTGATCCTATTCCCCGAGGTCGCGTTCGACGCAGACAGATTCCTGGCGAAGGTCAAATTGTCGGTCGAGCGCTATGGCTATTGCGTCATCGTCGTCTCGGAAGGCGTGCGCGACGCGAGCGGGAAATTTCTCGCCGAGGCGGGCACGAAGGACGCGTTCGGGCATGCGCAGCTCGGCGGCGTGGGACCCCTGGTCGCGGAAATGACGCGCGCGGCGCTCGGATTCAAGTTCCATTGGGCGGTCGCCGATTACCTGCAGCGCTCGGCACGGCACATCGTCTCGGCGGTGGACGTCGAACAGGCCTATGCGGTCGGCAAGGCGGCGGTAGAATTCGCGGTCGGCGGCAAGAACGCCGTACTGCCGATCATTGTCAGAACCTCGTCCAAGCCGTACCGCTGGACGATCGGCGAAGCGCCGCTCGCGGCGATCGCGAACAAGGAAAAGAAAGTGCCGCGCAATTTCGTCTCGGCGGACGGTTTCGGCATCACGGCGGCGTGCCGCCGCTATTTGTCCCCATTGATCGGCGGTGAAGATTACCCGCCGTATCGAGATGGGCTGCCGATCTATGTCAAGATGAAAGGCATCGCCGTGCCGAAGCGGCTCAAGCGCTCCTTCGTGCTATAGTCGCGGCCGCTTTCGAATAAGACCATAACTTTCAGTTGGATAACCCTCGAAACTAGGCGATACGGAGACGGGATAATGAACCTTGATAATGCCCTTTGGCTGGCTTTGGCAGCCGGCGTGGTGGCCATCCTCTACGGGCTGTTTTCGATGCGCTGGGTGCTCGCGCAGCCGGCCGGCAACGCAAAGATGCAGGAGATCGCCGCTGCGATCCAGGCCGGCGCACGCGCCTACTTGAACCGTCAATACACGACGATTGCGATGGTCGGCGTGGTCTTGTTCCTCGCGTTGGGATTCGCGTTGGGCTGGCCGACGGCCGGCGGCTTTGCGGTCGGCGCAGTGCTCTCGGGAGCCGCCGGGTACATCGGCATGTTCATTTCCGTGCGCGCGAACGTGCGCACGGCCCAGGCCGCGCATGAAGGCATCAATGCTGCGCTGAAGGTCGCGTTCCGCGGCGGCGCGATCACCGGCATGCTCGTCGTCGGCTTAGGATTGCTCGGGGTCGCCGGCTATTACCTTGCAATGCGCCATCTGCTCGGCGACTCGGACGCGGCGCTGCGCTCACTCGTCGGCCTCGCGTTCGGCGGGTCCCTGATCTCGATATTCGCGCGCTTGGGCGGCGGCATATTCACGAAGGGCGCGGACGTCGGCGCGGACCTCGTCGGCAAGGTCGAAGCCGGCATTCCCGAGGACGACCCGCGCAATCCCGCCGTGATCGCCGACAATGTCGGCGACAATGTCGGCGACTGTGCCGGCATGGCTGCCGACTTGTTCGAGACCTACGCGGTCACGCTGGTCGCGACGATGCTGTTGGGCGGCCTGGTGATGGTCAAGCTCGGCGAAAAAGCCGTGCTGTTCCCGCTCGTTTTGGGTGCGATATCGATCATCTCGTCGATCATCGGCACGTTCTTCGTCTCGACGAAGCCGGGCGGCAAAATAATGAACGCGCTCTACAAAGGGGTCATCGTCTCCGGCGCGATATCGGCGGTCGCGTTCTATTTCGTGTCGAAGTGGATCATGGGCGAGCATGCGCTCGCGATCTGGCTGTGTACGCTCGTCGGCTTGGGCTTGACCGCGGCGATGATCGTGATCACCGAATACTACACCGCGACCGAATACAAGCCGGTGCAGCACGTCGCCGCGGCCTCGCAGACCTGCCACGCGACGAACATCATCGCCGGCCTCGGCGTCTCGATGAAGGCCTGCGCTCTGCCGGTGATCGCCGTATGCCTCAGCATCTGGGCGGCCCAGCAGCTCGCGGGCCTGTATGGCATTGCGATCGCGGCGACGGCGATGCTGTCGATGACCGGCATGATCGTCGCGCTCGACGCCTACGGCCCGATCACCGACAACGCCGGCGGCATCGCCGAGATGGCGGGGCTCGACAAGAGGGTCCGGGACGTCACCGACCCGCTGGATGCGGTCGGCAACACGACCAAGGCCGTGACCAAGGGCTACGCGATCGGCTCCGCAGGGCTCGCGGCGCTGGTGCTGTTCGCGGACTACACGCACAAGCTCGCCGAGACCTATGGGCACCCGACCTCGTTCGATTTGTCGAACCCCGCGGTGATCATCGGCCTGTTCATCGGCGGTCTCGTGCCCTACCTGTTCGCCGCGATGGCGCTGGAAGCCGTCGGTCGGGCTGCGGGAGCCGTCGTCGGCGAGGTGCGCCGCCAGTTCCGCGAGATCAAGGGAATCATGGAGGGCACGGCGAAGCCCGATTATTCGCGCGCCGTGGACATGCTGACGAAGGCCGCGATCAAGGAAATGATCGTACCGTCGCTTCTGCCGATCGTCGTGCCGATCGCGCTCGTGTTCATCGTGAATTGGCTGATGGGTCCGGGTGCGGGCGTGCAAGCGCTCGGCGGACTGCTGATCGGCACGATCGTGACGGGCCTGTTCGTCGCGATTTCGATGACCACCGGCGGTGGCGCCTGGGATAACGCCAAGAAATACATCGAAGAAGGCCACTACGGCGGCAAGGGATCGGACGCGCATAAGGCGGCGGTCACCGGAGACACCGTCGGCGATCCGTACAAGGATACGGCCGGCCCGGCGATCAACCCCTTGATCAAGATCATCAATATCGTCGCGCTGCTGCTGGTGCCGCTGCTCGGCAGAATGCTCTAGCGCGAACCCCGGCGGGGCACGCTGAATCGGCTCAAATTTCGAAGAAAATCGCTTCGGGGTCGACCACCGTGTCGCGCGTGCCGACGCGCAATTCCGGTTCCTTGAGCGAGACGCGGGAACGCGGCGGCACGCTGTGCGGGAGAAACACGGAGCCGCCGATCACGCTTTCCGCGCCGACGACGGTGCGTCCGCCGAGCACCGTCGCGTTCGCATACAAGGTCGAACCGCTCTCGACGGTCGGATGACGCTTGCGTCCGCGGATAATCTGTCCGGTGGCGTCGCGCGGCAGCGAAATCGCGCCGAGCGTGACGCCTTGGTAGAGCTTGACCCCCGCGCCGATCTCCGTCGTCTCGCCGATCACGACGCCGGTCGCATGATCGATGAAGAAGGCCGGCCCGATCTTCGCGCCGGGATGAATGTCGCAGCCCGTCTTGGAGTGCGCCCATTCGGTCATGATGCGCGCGATCATCGGTACGCCGAGCGAATGCAGCGCGTGCGCGATCCGATAGACGCTGACCGCGAGCACGCCGGGATAGGCGAGGATCACCTCATCGAGATTCGTCGCCGCCGGATCGCCGTCGAGCGCCGCCTGTACGTCGCCGACCAGCAGACGGCGTATCTCGGGCAACCGGCCCAGAAATTCCTCGGTCAGGCGGCGCGCACGCGGCGCGCACTCGCCCGGGCGCATCGGATCGGCGTCGGGCACGGCATCGTCCTCGCGCTCGCGCCCGTAGCACAGGCATTGTTCGATCTCGCGCTCGATCTTCGGACTCAAGCGGTCGACGAGCGTGCCGATATGCGCCCCCAGCGTTTCATGCGTCAGGTCGCGCCGGCCGAAATATCCCGGATACATCAAATCCAGGACCATCTCCAAAATCTCGACGATCGCTTCGCGCGACGGCAGGTAGCGCCGCGACACGGACAGCGCGCGCGCATCGGCAAGGTAGCTCGCGAGCAGTTCGTCCGTCAACCGATGGCGCTTGCCCGCATCCATGGGGGCTCAGCCGACCGCCTGCATCGTCTCGACATCGTCGAAAAGCCCCTCGAACAGCGCGCCCGAGAGGTAGCGCTCGCCGGCGTCCGGCAGTACGACGACGATCGTCTTGCCCGCGAGCTTAGGCTCGCGCGCCAGCCTGAGCGCAGCCGCCATCGCGGCGCCGCAGGAGATGCCGCAAAGAATGCCTTCTTCGCGCGCCAGGCGGCGCGCCATCGCGATGGATTCCTCGTTGGTGACGAGTTCGACGCGATCGACGAGCGTCAAGTCCAGGTTCTTCGGCACGAATCCCGCGCCGAGGCCCTGGATCTTGTGCGGCGCCGGCGCAAGCGGCTGGCCCGCCAGCGTCTGGCTGATCACGGGCGAATGCGCCGGCTCGACGGCGACCGAGACGATCGGCTTGCCGCGCGTCTTCTTGATGTAGCGCGCAACGCCGGTGAGCGTGCCGCCGGTGCCGACGCCGGAGACGAAGACGTCGACCGCGCCGTCCGTGTCGTCCCAAATCTCGGGGCCGGTGGTCTTCTCGTGGATCGCGGGATTCGCGGGATTCTCGAACTGTTTCATCAGCACGTACTTTTGCGGGTCCGCGGCGGCCAGCTCCTCCGCCTTGGCGATCGCGCCTTTCATGCCCTTCGCCCCCGGCGTGAGGACGAGCTTGGCGCCGAACGCGACCAATACCTTGCGCCGCTCCAGGCTCATCGTCTCCGGCATCGTCAGCACGCACTCATAGCCGCGCGCCGCCGCCGCAAAGGCAAGCGCGATGCCGGTATTGCCGCTCGTCGCCTCGACGATCGCCATACCCGGTTTCAAGGTCCCGCGCTGTTCCGCGTCCCACACCATGGCCGCGCCGATCCGGCATTTGACCGAATAGGCGGGATTGCGCCCCTCGATTTTCGCGAGAATCGTCGCGCCACCGCCGGCGTTGAGCCGGTTGATGCGTATCAACGGCGTCCGGCCGATGGATTGGGTATTGTCTTCGAACACATGCATGAGGCACCTCGTTGTGCGCGGCGTAGTTGCGCCACCGCGAAGCTGCGGATTTTCCTCCTAACCGCGGCCGCCGCGCCATAGCAAGTTGTTATAAGCGTCTGCCCGGCGGTTATATACGGCCCGGCCGGGCGGCCGAGCGCCGGCGCTACAGCGGCACCGGCATGAGCGACAAGGGCTGCGGACGGCCGACGATGAAGCCTTGCACGAAATCGATGCCCATGCGCTTGACCGTGTCGAGCGA
>DAIDVO010000180.1 GCA_027456085.1 Steroidobacteraceae bacterium
CCTGCAGGCGGTGTGGATCAATCGCGAAGAGCGCGCGTGGCCGCACGATCTCGAGCCGCCCGCACGCACGATCGGCAGTTTGCTCGAGATCCTCTGACCGAGTGACGCCGCCGGCCGCTTGGCAGCCAAGCGCATCGATTGCTGATGCCGAATTCCGTGTGGTCCGTCACTTCACTTGCCCCATCGAGAGTCGATAGGATGGTGGCGGTTCACAAAGGATGCCAAGCATGCAAACGGGCCCTGCTGGATCTGTGGTGACGGTTGCCTCGCTGCGTGAATTCTTCCGCGATGCGTTTCGCGCCGCGAGCGAACATCAACGAGTCGGCATCGACGAACAGGCGGAAGCCTACGTCGTCAACATCTTGACGATGTTCTCGCGCGCCGAGGCGCTGTACGAACGAACCCCCGACGGGCCGCGCATCCGGCCGCTCGCGCACATGCTCGCCGATGCGCTGCAGGCGCCGAGCGAGACGGCGCGGCAGCGCTGCCTTCAGCGCCTCGGCGACGTGTCCCTGTTCGTCGCAGGATTTTTCGCGCGCAGCTTCGCGCGCAAGCTCATCGACGTCGATTACCACATCGCGATGGGCGGCAATGCGTACAGCTCGCTCGCGGACACGATGCCGCGCTCGCGCTCGGGCCGCAGCGTTGCGGCTGTTTACGCGCAATTGGCGGGTAAATTCCAGCGCTTGGTGGATGCGCTCAACGAGGTCAGCGAGATGTCCTACCGGCACACCGACGCCGACATCCTGAGGCTCTACGAGATCTGGCTCAAGACCGGCAGCCGGCGCGCGTACGGCATCCTCGGCGAGCTCGGCGTGCGGCCCGTGCGCGCGCGGGGCGTGCGCTTCGCGCACTGACCGAGCGTGGTGCTGCGCGGCCTGCAATCGCTGCTCGGGAAGCTCTACGACGTCGAGTCGGCTTTCGACGTGTACGATTTTCTCGTCACCGATCGGCGTGCGCTCGCCGACTGCGTGCCGTCCTCGGACCGGCGCGCGCCGGACGAGGAGCTGTTCCTCGCCGAAATGCCGGACGGTGCCGGCGTCGCGCTCTACATCGAGGATCGATTGTTGCGGCGCCTGGAGCGCGCGAATCCGCTCGGCGCGCTGCACGACGGGAACCTCGCCGACTATTGCACGGCACTCGAGGGCGTGAGCCATTTCCTGTATTGCACCTGGCGACTGGGATGCGACGCGCCGGTGTCCCTGCTGGAGCTGGAGACGCAAGCCGAGGTCGACAAATATTGGGCGACGGTGTTCTTGATCGCCGCTCAAACCGGCGGGGTCTACCCGCAGAAGATGCATGCGCGCCTGTTCGACCGCGTGCGCTTCGATGAGGGCCTGGAGCCTGAGGAGTATCACCGCTATCGCACCGCGAACCGCTGCGCGGCCCACTACTGCCGGCGGCTCGAGCGGCGATTCTTCAGCCGCGGCGGGGCGCGCGTCGAGGCGCTCGTGCGCGAGCTGCGCAAATTCTACCGCCTGGGGTCCGCCGCGAAGATGCGCCACGCGCTTGCATAGCGGTCGATCAGCGCGCCGTCAGTCGCCTTTCTTGTCGGCCGCCCGTTTGCGCAGCGCGATCCAGTCGCCGAGCTTGCGCAGGTCCTTCTTGCGCGGCGGCGTCTGCGCCTTCCCGATCTGGCCGCTGTCGTAGGGATCGTAGCCGCGGACCGCGCCGAGCGGATTCGGCTTCACGGTATTGGCCGGGGTCGGCGCATCGTCGGCGATCGAAAGGCCCGGGTGTTCGTGTTTCTTGAGCTGGCCGCTGGACAGGTCGCGGCCGAACGAGCCGGTCGCAATCGACCATTCCCAGATCGCGTTGCCGCGGTCGTCGAATTGAACGCGACCGGTCGGCCGCTGCGCGCGCGCCTGCTTGGCGGACGGCGTCGGCGCCGCGGGCGGCGCAGGCTTCGCATCGGCGGCGGGCGGCGGGCGCGGGGGTTTTGGCTTTTCCTTGGTCACCGCCCACCTATATCAAGCGAAACCCGGGATATGTCAAGAGGCGCGCGCCTGATTCTTGGACCACGTCACAATCGCAGGCGGTGCCGCGCGCGCAGCAGCCCGAGAGCGGTTTTGCCGTCGCTCAAGTCGCCGCGGACCACGAGGTCCATCGCCGCGTCGAGATCGATCCAGCGCAGCTCCAGATCCTCGTCGATGTCCGGCGCGGGCGCTCCTACGGTCAATTCCTGCGCGAGGAACAGATGGATCAATTCCGTGAAAATCCCGGGCGCCGGGATGTAGAGGCCGAGCGAAGTCCAGCGGCCGGCGGTGATTCCGGTCTCCTCGCGCAGCTCGCGCAGCGCGCAAGCGGCGGGCGCCTCGCCCGCGTCGAGCTTGCCGGCCGGGATCTCCCACAGGAAATCCTCGATGCCCAGCCGGTATTGCCGAACCAGGCAGACGCGGCCGTCCGCGTCCACCGGCACGACCGCGGCCGCCCCTGGATGATGCACCAGGTCGAGGTCGGACTCGCACCCGTTCGGATAGCGCAGCCGCTCGGTCGTGACGCGGATCACGCGCCCGCGATGCATTTCACGGCCCCCGATCGACTCCGGCTTCAACATGACGCTTGCCTCGCACTGGCGGACGATATGATCGCGAGTATAGTCGCCGCATGTTGAAGGTTAAGCCAAGCTCGTTCGATTCGCTGAACACGGCGCAACGGCGCGCAGCCACATTCGGCGCGGCCGCGCCCGGCAAGGGGTTCGGCGCGGGCCCGTTGTTGATCGTCGCCGGCGCCGGCACCGGCAAGACGAATACGCTTGCGCACCGGGTCGCGCATCTCGTGCTGAACGGAGTCGATCCCGCGCGCATCCTGATGCTCACGTTCACGCGCCGCGCCGCCCAGGAAATGATCAGCCGCACCCAGCGCATCGTCGCCGGGGCGGCGTCCGAGCGCGGCGGCCCCGCGGACCGCCAGCTGGCCGCGCGCCTGACGTGGTCCGGAACGTTCCACTCGGTCGGCAATCGCATCCTGCGGCTCTACGCCAGGCATTTGGGATTGAACCCGGGGTTCACGGTGCTGGATCGCGCCGATTCCGCCGACCTCATCGACGTGATCCGCCATGAATTGGGGTTCTCGCAGAAGGACAAGCGCTTTCCGCGCAAGGATACGTGTCTCGCGATCTACAGCTACCGCGTGAACACGCGCCTGTCGCTGAAACAGACGCTCGATGAACAATTCCCCTGGGTCCTCGACTGGGAACGGGATTTGGCGTGCCTGTACCGCGAATACGTCGCGCGCAAACAGAAGAACGCCGTTCTGGATTACGATGATCTGCTGCTGTACTGGCATCTGATGATGCAGAACGAGGCGCTCGCCGCGAGCCTTTCGCAGCATTTCGATCATGTCCTCGTCGACGAATACCAGGATACGAGCACGCTGCAGGGCGAAGTGCTGCATGGCCTGAAGCCGGACGGCGCGGGCGTGACCGTCGTCGGCGACGATGCACAGGCGATCTATTCGTTTCGCGCCGCGGCCGTGGAAAACATCCTGGGGTTCGCGGACCGCTACAAGCCGAACGTCGAGACCGTCGTGCTGTCGCAGAATTACCGCTCGACTCAGCCGATTCTCGACGGCGCGAACGCATTGATGGCCGAAGGCGCGCGTCAGCACCGCAAGACCCTGATCAGCAGCCGGCAATCGTCGCAAAAGCCGGCGTACGTCACCGTCGAGGACGGCGCCGCCCAGGCCGAATACATCGCGGATCGGATCCTGGCGACGCGCGAGGTCGGCGGCGAACTTAGGCGCCATGCGGTCCTGTTCCGCAGTTCCCATCACAGCGACGTGCTGGAAGTCGAGTTGACGAGGCGCGACATTCCGTTCGTGAAATACGGCGGGCTCAAGTTCCTCGAGGCAGCGCACGTCAAGGATCTGCTGTCGATCCTGCGCTGGGCCGACAATCCGCGCAACGCGGTCTCGGGCTTTCGCGTCTTGAAGCTCGTGCCCGGCATCGGACCTGCGCTCGCGCAGCAGATTCTCGAACACCTCGAAGCGCGTGCGTTTTGCATCGCGAGCCTCCCCGAGTTTTCCGTGCCGCAGCCCGCGAAGGCCGATTTCAGGCGGTTCTGCGACCTGATCGTGCGCCTCGCGGACCCGCAAGCGCCATGGCCCGGTCAGGCGGGTCTCGCGCGCGACTGGTACAAGAGCGAACTCGAACGTATCTACGACGCCGCGTGGACGCGCATGGGCGACCTCGAACAACTCGAGCGGCTGTCGGTGCAATATCCGACGCGCGAGCGATTCTTGACGGAATTGACCCTGGATCCGCCGGTCGTCACGGGCGATCGGTCGCGGCGCGCATCGAAAGACGAGGATTACGTGATCCTATCGACGATCCATTCGGCCAAGGGGCAGGAGTGGGACTATGTCTACGTGTTGAACGTGGCCGACGGCAATTTCCCGTCGGAGTTCGCCGCCGGCAAACCGCAGCTGATCGAAGAGGAGCGGCGTCTCCTGTACGTCGCGATGACGCCCGCGCGCAATGAATTACACCTGTGCGCGCCGCTGAAACATGCGATCACGCAGCAGCCGAAGTACGGCGACGGTCACGTGTACGGCGCGAAGAGCCGGTTCATGACCGACAAAGTGCTCGCGAACTTTCGGCACGTGACCCACGGCCATGCGCGCGCCGCCGAGACGCCAAACGCCGCGGACGGCGCGAAGATCGACGTCCAACGTCAACTCAAAGACATGTGGTAGCCCTGCGTGATCCGGTCCCGCGCGGACCTCACGTCTCGTCTTCTTGTTGAATCGGACCTTGGCTCAAACGCCAAGGCCCCCCCCGTCAGCGCCCGCAAATTCACGCGTGGAGCGTCACCACCGACGCGGACCGCCGCCGCCGCCCGCACCGCCGCCGCCCGAGGGCTTGGATCGCGGCGCGCGCTCCTGGGCTTCATTCACCCGCAGGGGCCTGCCGCCCATCTGAAAGCCGTTCGTCTGCTGAATCGCGTTTTGCGCCTCGCCGGCGGCCATATCGACGAACGCGAAGCCGCGGGGACGCCCTGTCTCGCGGTCGTTGATCAGCTTGACGGATTCGACTTTGCCATAGCGCTCGAAAAGGCTGCGCACTTCGTCTTCTGTGGCGGTAAACGGCAGGTTGCCAACGTAGATCGTCGTCATTCAACTTGTCTCACTGAAAATGCGCGCGAGGTGCGGGCCGAAGCCCGTTCGCACGCGGCTTCAACACGCAGACCTACGCGCGACCTTACCCGCGACGAAGGCCTGTACCTTCGGCCGTGCACTAATCAAGTTAAGCGAGAAAATCACAAAGAAACCCGCTAAATGACCTAGAGAACGAACCAGCGCCCGATCGTACGCCAGGGCTTTATCGTTGGCAAACGTGGCTTTTTCACGCCCCGGGGGGTGCGGGCGGGGCGCTCATTCGACTTCCAGATAGGCGTAGCCGTTGAGCTCGTTCTCGTAGAAACGCTTGACCGCCTGTGCCTCGGCGAGGCTCATCCGGCCCTCGCGCACCGCGCGTTCGCAATCCCGGGCGAGCCCCGGATGCAACTCGTCGGTGTCGTACTCCATGTACTCCAACACCTTGTTGGCAGTATCGCCCTTGACGATCTCCTCGATCCACCAGCCGCCCTCGTCGTGCAGGCGAATGTGGACGACGTGGGTGTCGCCGAACAGGTTATGCAGGTCGCCGAGCGTCTCCTGGTATGCGCCGACGAGGAAAGCCGCGAGATAGTACGGCTCCCCGGCATGCAGGTCGTGCAGTTCGAGCGTGCGTTTGGTCTCCCGTGGATGCACGAAGCGGTCGATTTTCCCGTCCGAGTCGCAGGTGATGTCCGCGAGCACGGCATTGCGCGCCGGCCGCTCGTCGAGCCGTTGAATCGGCATGATCGGGAACAGCTGCCCGATCGCCCAGCTGTCGGGCAGCGACTGGAATACGGAAAAATTACAGAAATAGATGTCGCAGAGCATCGCCTCGAGGTTTTCGAGCTCCTCGGGAATCTTGTCGAGCTTGCGGCAGTGGTCCCGAATCTTCGTGCACGTCGCCCAATACAGCTTTTCCGCCAAGCCGCGGAACTCGAGGCTCAAATATCCCAGATTGAACATCTGCAGCGCCTGTTCGCGCGCCTCCAGCGCATCGTGGTAACACTCGACGAGGCGCCGCTCGTTGACCGAGCGGAAGCTGTCGAACAAATCGCGCACCGGCGGCGGCAGCTCCTCGCCGCCGCGGTAGTCCTCCTCCGGCCGGCCGGAGACCTTGAACTGGTCGAGCTTCGAGGAGCCCAGCGTGTCGAACACGAGGACGCTGTGATATGCGGCGATCGCGCGGCCGGATTCGCTGACGATCATCGGATGCGGCACGTCGCGCGCGTCGCACACGCTCTTTATCCGATACACGACGTCGCTCGCGTATTCGTTGAGCGTGTAGTTCATCGACGATTCGTAATTCGTCCCGCTTCCGTCGTAGTCGACGCCCAAGCCGCCGCCGACGTCGATGTACTGCAAGCCCGCGCCCATCAGTTTCAGTTCCGCGTAGACGTGGGCGAGTTCGTTGATCGCGTCCTTGACGCGCCGGATGTCCTGGAGCTGGCTGCCGGGGTGACAGTGCACGAGCTGCAGGCAGTCGAGCATGTTGCGCTCCTTCAGCAGCGCGCATAGATCGAGAATCTCGCTGATGAAGAGGCCGAATTTGGATTTTTCGCCGGCCGATTCGCGCCATCGGCCGGCGCCTTCGCTCGCAAGCTTGACGCGCACGCCGATTTTCGGCCGCACGTCGTAGATTTGCGCGTATTTCAGGATGAGGTGGATTTCCTCGAAGTTCTCGACGACGGGAATGATCGTGCGTCCGAGCTTGGTCGCGAGAATCACCGCTTCTATGTAGCTCGCGTCCTTGAACCCGTTGCAGACGATGATTCGATCCGGCGCGTTCTCGGTGATCGACATGACCGCGAGCAATTCCGGCTTCGACCCGACCTCGAGGCCGAAGCCGAATTCCTTGCCGTACCGGTACACTTCCTCGACGACCAGGCGCTGCTGGTTCACTTTGATCGGGAACACCGCCGCGTAGCGATTGCGGTAGTCGTTTTCCGCGATCGCGGTGCCGAACGCCTCGGCGATTCGACGCAAGCGGTGCGCCAGGATGTCGGAGAATCGAATGACGACCGGCGTATGCAAGTCGCGCGCCTTCAGCCCTTGAACGACGTCGTACAAGTCGATTTCTTGTGTGGCATCGGTGTTCGGCCGAATGACGACGTGGCCGTGCGCGTTGATCGAGAAATAGCCCTTGCCCCAGGCCTCGACCTGGTACAGGTCCAGGGATTCCTCGATCTTCCACGCGTGCGCCGCGGCAATGTTTTTTACAGGTGTGTTCATCTCGCGCGCACGATAACAAATTGCGGCGTCAAGTAAATGACGGCGTGCGCCGCCGCGCTTCGGAGCTACGGCGCGTCGCCGCTCGCGACGCGCCGGCGGGGATCTTGAATCCACTCGCTGAAGGAGCCGGCGTAGAGCTTCGCGCCGGGCAGGCCCGCGACCTCGAGCGCGAGTAGGTTATGGCACGCCGTGACTCCGGAGCCGCACATCGCGATCACTCCGTTCGGCGGTGCGCCCTGCAGAAACTCGAGCCAGCGGCGCCGCAGCGCCGCCGGCGCCAGGAAGCGGCCGTCGGCCCCGAGATTCAGCGAGAACGGGTAATTGCGCGCGCCGGGCACGTGGCCGGCGACGCGATCCAGAGGCTCGAACGCGCCGCTGTAGCGCTCGGCAGCGCGCGCATCGACCAATACGCGCCCAGGTTCGCCGAGCGCCTCGACGACTTGCGCGCTCGTCACGGAGCATTGCGCGTCAAGCTTCGGCGTGAACGTGCGGCGGGCCGCGGTCTCTGTGCCGGACTGCACGGGTCCGCCCGCGGCGATCCAGGCCGCGAATCCACCGTCGAGCACCGCGACCCGCGTGTGCCCGAGCCAGCGCAGCATCCACCACAGGCGCGCCGCGAACGCGCCGTTTGCCTGATCGTAGGCGATCACTTGAGTGGCGTCGCCGATGCCGAGAGCGCCCGCGCATCGCGCGAACGTTTGCGGCGAGGGGAGCGGGTGACGGCCGGTTCCAGGTCCCGCCGCGGCGGACAGAGCGTCGTCGAGCCCGGCGTACCGTGCCCCGGGGATATGCGCCGCGAGGTACGCTTCCCGCCCGGCCGCGGTTTGCGCGAGATCGAACCGGCAATCGATCACGGCGACCGCGGGGTCGCGTATCAGCTGCGCGAGGGCCGCCGCATCGATCAAGGTCGAATATTGCATCCGTTGGAGCTTAACGCGGCGGCGACGGGAGTTCATCCGCTACAATTCACCGCCATGGCGTTGACACTCTATTGGGGAAGCGGCAGCCCGTTCTCGTGGCGGGTGCTCTTGGCGCTCGAACACAAGGGCTTGCAGTTCGAGTCGCAGCTGCTGCATTTCGACAAGCAGGAGCATCAGTCGCCGCAGATGTTGAAATTGAACCCGCGCGGGCGCCTGCCGGTCCTGAAGGACGGCGACTACGTGGTGTTCGAGTCCGTGGCGATTCTCTACTACCTCGACGTCAAGTATCCCGAGCGGCCGATATTCGGACGATGCGCCGAAGAGGCCGGCGTGATCATGCGCGTGATCTGCGAGTTCCAGGCGTACGCCGAGCCCGCGGTTCTCGAAATCGTCGACGGGGTGTTTTCCGGCGGCATCGCCCAGGACCGAGGCAGACTCACGGATGCGATGCACGTCGTCGCGCGCGAGGCGCGCACGATCGAAGCACGTCTCAGCAAGGAAGACTGGATCGTCGGAGCGAGCTATTCGGCCGCGGATATGGTGATTTTCCCGTGGCTGCAATTGCTCCGCCGCGCGCTCAGCCAGAGCGTGGCGGCCGAGCTGAGCGCGCGCTTCCTGCCGATGGAACGCAATTATCCGTCGCTGGTGCGCTGGATCCGTCGCATCGAAGGCCTTCCCAATTACCAGCGGACCTATCCGCCGCATTGGCAGGAAGCTTGAGCATTGCGCTCATCACGCGGTAGGCTCACCGACTACACGCAGGAGCGCAATCAAAATGGGTGAAAGATTATGAGCGAACACGCAGTGCATGTGAAGTTTGCCGGCAAGATCGTTCTCGTCGGTTTCGGCAGCATCGGCCAGGGAATCTTGCCTTTGATCTTGCGTCACATCGGCACTGTGCCGGATCGCATCACCATCGTGACCGCCGCCAGCCACGGCCACGCCGAGGCGCAGCGCTACCGCGTCAAATTCCTGAAGACCCCGCTGACCCGCGATAATTACCGGGAAGTACTCGCGCCGCTGCTCGATCCGGGCGATTTTCTGCTGAACCTGTCGGTGGACGTGTCGAGCGTCGCGCTGATTCGACTCGCGCGCGAACGCGGCGCGCTGTATCTCGACACCTGCATCGAACCCTGGGCCGGCGGCTATACGGACACCCGCGTGACCGTCGAGGACCGCAGCAATTATGCGATGCGGCTCGAAGCGCTCGAGCTGCGCAAGGACGACGAGTTCGGTCCGACCGCGCTCGTCACGCACGGCGCGAATCCGGGCTTGGTTTCGCATCTGGTCAAGCAGGCGCTTCTGAACATCGCCGCGGATACCGGCGTCCGCGCCGGCGCGCCGAAGACGCGCGCGCAATGGGCCGCGCTCGCGCGCACCCTCGGCATCAAGGTCATGCACATCGCCGAGCGCGATACCCAGGTCGCCAGCGTGCCGAAGCGGGCGAACGAGTTCGTCAACACATGGTCGGTCGACGGCTTCGTCAGCGAAGGCTCGCAACCCGCCGAATTGGGCTGGGGCACGCACGAGAGGAATTTCCCGCACGACGGCGCGCGCCACACGAAAGGGTCGGGCTGCGCGATCTATTTGAACCGGCCCGGCGCGAGCACGCGCGTGCGCACGTGGACGCCCGAGGCCGGATCCTTCCACGGTTTCCTGATCACGCACTCGGAGGCGATCGCGCTCGCCGATTACTACTCCGTCGTCGAAGAGGGGCGCGTCGTGTATCGGCCGACCGCGCACTACGCCTACCACCCGTGCGACAGCGCCGTGTTGTCGGTGCACGAACTCGCGGGGCGCAACTGGCACCCCCAGGAGCACACGCGGATCATGATGGACGAGATCACCGAGGGCTGCGACGAACTCGGTGTGCTGCTCGCGGGCCACGCCAAGAACGCCTATTGGTTCGGTTCTCTATTGTCGATCGGCGAAGCGCGGCGGCTCGCGCCCCACAACAGCGCGACGGGCCTGCAGGTGACGTCCTCGGCGCTCGCCGGCATGGTCTGGGCGATCGAGAATCCGCGGCGCGGCATCGTCGAGCCGGATGAGATCGATTACACGCGCGCGTTGGAAATATGCAGGCCATATCTCGGTAAAGTCGCCGGCAAATACACGGATTGGACGCCCCTTCACCAGCGCGGCGAACTGTTTGCGGAGGATCTCGACACCGGCGATCCCTGGCAATTCAAGAACGTTCGCGTCGTCTGAACCCTCGAGTCGATCGCGGCCGCTGCGGGCGCTCAAGGGCGAAGCCCGTAGCGGATCTCGATGACCGTGAGGCGCCGGGACCCGGACGGCAGTTCGATCATCACTTCATCGTCGATCGTGCGGCGCATCAGGGCGCGGCCGAGCGGCGAATCCATGCTGATGTAGTCCGCGCACATGTCGAACTCGTCGGGTCCGACGAGGCGGTGCCAGCGGCGCTCGCCGGCGTCGTTCTGCACGAGCACCCAGGCGCCGAAGTACACGCGCCGCGCATCGCGCCGCGCGGCGTCGGCGAGCGTATCGACGACCGTCATGCCCTCGATCCGCTTGCGCAGATGGCGGACCCGGCGGAGGATCTCGTGCAACCGCTTCTTGCCGTAGGTGTATTCGGCGTTTTCGGATCGATCGCCTTGCGCAGCCGCCGCCGCGACAGCCGCCGTGACCCGCGGGCGCTCCTCATGCCAGAGTTCGTGCAGCTCGTCTCGCAGCCGCCTGGCGCCTTCCGGCGTGATGTATTTGGATCCCGGCAGAGCGGGCGCTCGGTATCGTGACACGGTGCAGCAGGTTCAGCGCCGGCGTCGAACTCGTGATCGAAATCGCATCATTTTGACAATAATTTGAGTGCCCGTTCACAGTCGCACAAGGACTCGGCCCCTAAGCTATCGCCCCATGAGCGTCAAATACTACACCCACTTCATCGCCCAACAGGACGGGGCAATCGAGTTCAGCGAGTATCGCGGCGTCGTCGAGCTGCTCGGGCGCACGAATCTTGCGAACGGCGACCGGGAAGTCGCGCGCGTGCTTGCGCGCAGCTTCGACCTCGAAGAGGCGGATATCCAGATTCTTCAATGGCACCAACTGCACTGAATCCCCTAGCGGGCTTTACTTCCCTTCAATGAAGTCCGCCCTCCCAAGCCCCGAGTGACGAACCCGGGGCTTTTTTTCGCCTGTCGGGCGTCGCGGCGCGGCGCCAGGGCGGCCCGCGGATGATGCTAAACTGTGTCTGCGCTTCCATCAGCGGGAGCCCAGGAGGGGATTCGTGAAGACAAAGTGGGGCTTTGCTCTGGTCGTGCTCGCGGGAATTCTGCTGTCCGGCTGCGGCTACAACACGATGCAGGCTCAGGACGAACGCGTGAAATCCGCCTGGTCCGAGGTCCTGAACCAGTACCAGCGCCGCGCCGACTTGATCCCCAACCTCGTCAATACCGTCAAAGGCTATGCAGCGCACGAACAGCAGGTGCTTCTCGGGGTGACCGAGGCGCGCGCCAAGGTCGGCTCGATTCAGGCGACGCCGGAACTCGTCAACGATCCGGCGGCGTTCGCAAAATTCCAGGCCGCCCAGGGGCAGCTGACGAATGCGCTGTCGCGACTGCTCGTGGTCACGGAGAATTATCCGCAGCTGAAAGCCGACCAGAACTTCCGCGATTTGCAGGCACAGCTGGAGGGCACGGAGAACCGCATCACGGTCGCGCGCAACCGCTACATCCAGGCGGTCCGGAACTACAATACGACGGTGCGCTCATTTCCGTCGAATTTGACGGCAAAGGCGCTCGGCTACAAGCTGAAGCCGAATTTCAGCGTGGAGAACGAGGCGGTGATCTCGAAGCCGCCGACCGTGGATTTCGCCGCCCCTGCGAAGCCCGCAGCCTCCGCCGCGTCGTCGCCTTAAGCTGACGGGCGCGCATCAGACCGTGGGCTCGTGGCTGCATTTCGGGCGGATCGTGCGCATCGCGGTGTTCGGCGCCGCGTTGTTCGCCGCCGCCGCGTCGCATGCCGAGGTCGCTGTGCCGCCGCTCACGGCGCGCGTGACCGATCTGACCGGGACGCTGTCCGGCGCGACGGTCGCGCGCATCGAAGGCGAACCCGCGGCATTCGAGGCCAAGAAGGGCAGCCAAATCGCCGTGCTGATGGTGCCGACCACGGCGCCTGAGGATATCGAACAGTTCGGCATCCGGGTCGCGGATGCGTGGAAGCTCGGCCGCAAGGGCGTCGACGACGGTGCTATCCTGATGGTCGCGAAAAACGACCGGCGCGTGCGGATCGAAGTCGGCTACGGCCTCGAAGGCGCGTTGCCGGATGCGATCGCGAACCGCATCATCACCGAAACGATCACGCCTCATTTCCGGCAGGGGGACTACGACGGCGGCGTCGAAGCGGGCGT
>DAIDVO010000181.1 GCA_027456085.1 Steroidobacteraceae bacterium
GTCATCGGCGAGTGGAGTACGGCATCGACTACGATCGCCGGCGTGACGACGACGACTTCGACGTTGACCTGCGCGAACGTACCGAATTGCGGCAATAACCTCGGCAACACCTACGGCGTACCGCAGATTCGCCGGTTCCACAACGGCGCCTGGGGCGCGGTTTTCGGCAACGGATTCGGCAGCGCCACCGGGGACGCCGGCATCTACGTCATGATCGTCGATCCGACGACCGGCCTGAAGACGTTTTACTACTTGAGCACGGGCAGCGCCGCCGCGGGCCTCGCGAACAACGGCATTGCCTACGTGACTTCCGCGGATCTGGACGGCGATCACGTCGTCGACTACGTCTACGCCGGCGACCTGTTGGGCAATGTCTGGCGCTTCGATCTGACGAATTCCAATCCGAGCAATTGGACCGTGTCGACGAGCCCGATCTACACGACGCCCGCGGGCCAGCCGATCACGACCAAGGTGAGCTTTGTGATGGTCCCGAACGGCGCCACGACCCGCGCGCTCATCGAGTTCGGCACCGGCCAGCAAGTGCCCTTGACGAACGTCGCGCCCTCGACCTATGCGACGACGCAACAGGCGCTGTACGGCATCTGGGATTGGAACATGGGCGCCTGGAACGCCATGTCGTCGGTGAAATATGCGAGCCTGCCGACCGCGGGCGTCGCGGCGCCGGCGACGCCATTATCGGGCGTATCGTCCTTGCAGCAGCAAACGATCATGGCGACCTATGATCCGACCTTGGCCGCCTCCGCCACCTCGAGCACGCCGGCAAGCGCCTATTATTACCGCACCGTCAGTAACAACCCCGTCTGCTGGGCGGATACGGGCGGCTGCAGTCAATTCGGCTGGTACCTGAGCCTCACTTACGGTCACGCCAATCCGGTGGACGTGAACGGCATCTCGACGACGGCCAATACCCTGTACCCGACGGTGTACGAACAGGTCATTTTCAACCCGATCGTCGAAGTCGGCGCATTCATCGTCAATACGACGATTCCGCCGACAAGCTCCGTTCGGACCTGTGCATCGACGCCGGCAGGCGGTTGGACGATGGCGATCAACCCGGCGACCGGCGGCGCGTTCAACCAATCATTCTTCACGGACGCGAACCACAATTTCGTCAACATCAACAATCAGGCGATCAGCGGCGTTGCGTTTAGCGGCACGGGCAGCGTGTCGATCGTCTCCAAAGGGAACACGTATTACGCCGTGACCCAAACCGCGTCGGGGACCGGATCGATCACCAGGATCAACCCGCAGGGCTCCATGAAGGGCGGCCGCCTGACGTGGATCCAGAAGCGCTAGTTCGAATATCATGCAGCGAGAGGCCGCCGATATGCACAGAGAAATTCGGTCGAGACGAACAAGCGAAGCTCATCGCCGCGCGCGCGGCTTCACGCTGATCGAGCTGCTCGTCGCGATGGTCGTCGGCGCGATTCTCATGGCGATCGCGATCCCCGCGTATTCCTCGTTCGTGCGCAAGGGCCGGCGGACCGACGCGAAGACCGCGCTGCTCGACCTGGCAAGTCTCGAGGAGCGCTACTTCAGCACGGCGAACGCCTATAGCGCGAATGCCTCCGATTTGGGCTACGGAACCGCTGCATGGCCGGTCACGGTCGGCGGCGGCTACTATCAGGTCGCGCAGCCCACGGTCGTCGTGGCCGTCGCTCCGAGTTCCACGTCGCCCGCAGGAACGCCGGCGAGCTTCACGATCACCGCAACCGCGATCGGCGACCAGGCGAACGACAGCGACTGCGTTACGTTCACGGTGAATTCGGCCGGGACGCAGACCGCATCCCCGAATGCGTCGGGGAATTGCTGGAAATAAGCCGAGGCGGCGCCGCGCCGCCCGGGCGTCTGACGCTTACCTCTCCCCTACAGCCTACTCGACGCTGTACCCGCGCCCCTCGGCGCATGCGGTCATCGCACGCCGGTAATCGCCGTACGCCTGGCTTGAGGCCTCGCCGCTGGTTTGATTCGCGGCCCATTGCTGACAGGCGCGCCGATCTTCCGACTGTAGTTCGGCGCTCTGTCCCTGCTTCGGATACATGTAAATCTCGCCTGCCGCCGGGCTCTGGTCCTGCGAGTTCGCGCTGCCGCCGCTGTCGGCTACCGGCGGCGGATCGGTCGCGACGTACCCGTCGTAATTCGGATCCCAGGTGTAATACACGTCATTCGCATAGTAGTACGGCATGCCGCCGTACCAATAGGTCGCATAAACACCGGGCAGCACCGGCAAGAACCACGCGAAATCGACGCCGTAATTCACCGCGGGCCAGAAGCCGTTGCCCCAATACCCGCCACCCCAATAAGCACCGTACCAACCCGGATAGTCGTCGTCGTCGCGGCGATAATGTTGCCACTGATGGCCGTTCCAACGATTCCAGTTGCCGTGGTCGGCGCCCGGATAGTGTTGGACGGGATATCGGGTCGCGGACCCGTAATGCGCGCCCGCCGCCGAGCGGGCAGCCGGGTAACGCGGTGCGAAGTGAGCGCCGCCCGCATAGCCATGCGCCGCGTAATGAGGCGCAGCGTAACGCGGCGCCGCGTAGTGGGGGGCGGCGGAAAAATGTGCGCCGCCGGCTGAATGCCCGCCGCCGCCACCATGGCCGCCGCCGCCATCATGGCCGCCGGAATGCCCGTCCGCCAACGCCGGCGTCGCGGCCGCCATCGCCAAACCCAAGGCACCGATCACTAGAACCAGGCGTCCGAATTTGTGGGTCATGACTGCCATTCTCCTAAGCCTTCATCGGATAGACCACGACCAAGCCCCGCAAGTTCAGCTTACGGCGACGGCGAGCGCCCCGGGAGAGGCGTGTCGCCGATTTAATCGTCCTGCCATGATGCGCTGAACATAATCATCGCGGTCCTTCCGGGCGCAGGCTCGAAAAACCGGCCATTGCTGTCGTTGACGATCACTGATCCGACGTAGGACCTGCCGGCGAGATTATCTACGCGCGCGAACTCGGAGAGACGCCAGCCCCCGGTTTTCTGGTGAAAGCCGAAGCGCAGATTCGTGACCCAGAAACCGCTCGCGGCATCGCTGTTGCGGTCATCAACATAGATGCGCGCACGGCTTTGTGTCTCCACAGTCGCCGAAAATCCCGCCGGCGCATAGCGCCATGTCAATCCGGCGTAAAGGGCGTTCATCGGCACCGCCGGCAGATAATTCCCGGCGTTCACCGTGGCCGGCCTGCACGGCAAGCCGACGCAGGTCCCGTACCCTTGCGCGACGACCGCGCGGATGTAGGTATACGCGACGCGCGCGCTGAAGCCCGATGACCAGGCCGCAGTGAGGCCCAATTCGGCGCCGCGCCGCGCGGTCTTGCCGATGTTTTGATAAACGGTCCGGCCGAAGGAACTCGCGAGCACCGCGAGTTCGTTGTTGGTAGTTATGTAGAACGCGTCGAGGGCCGCGCGCAGTCGCCGCTCGCCCACTTTGACGCCCACCTCGTAGTTGTTGCTGCGCGATGGCGCGAGATCGAAATTCAGGCCCGGAATACTGCCGTTCGTCGAGCGGTACGCGAGTTCGTTCAAGGTTGGCGTCTCGAATCCCTTGCCGTAAGACGCGTAGGCATTCACCGTGGAGGAAGCCCGGTAGGTGATGCCGGCGACGGGATTCGTGGCGCCATAGCGTACGCTGCTGGCCGGCGCGCCGGCTGGCGCCAGATGATCGCGCGAAGCGACGTCGACGACGCTGTTGCGCACTCCGGCCAACAGACGAACGCGCGCGCCGGGATCCCACTGGGCCTGCAGATATTGGTCGAAGTCGTAGACATGGTTCGCCTCGTCGCGGCGCATGGCGCCCTGCACGCCGACCACGCCGCCGATGAAATTGAGAAAGCCCTTGCGCGCCTCTTCGAGATCGTCGTAACTGAAGCCGCCGGTCATCAGGAACGGAGCGCCGCCGAGCACCCGGTGATCCTGGATGTGCGCATCGATTCCCCAGTAATTTCGTCCCAGATCGATGACGCCGCCGGGACTCGTCGGCGCCGCCTGCGAGGTATTCGGAATCGAAAGAAATTGCGTCGTTCGCCGATGCCCCGCGTACGCGGTCGCCGACAGATCGTCGTCTTCGCTCAAGGTATGATCCAAGATCGCGCCGAACTGTTCTTGCGCCAGATTCTTGCGGGTATCGTAGAGAATCGCGCCCGCACCGGCCGCGGCAGGGTCCGCGCTCATCTGCGCGCGCGTGAGGCCCAATGGGTCCTGAACATACGGCGTTTGGATCGCATTTGCGACCAGCGTCAATTTGGACGCCGTGCCGAGGTCGACGCGCACCTTGGAATTGAAATTATTGCGTTCGGCGCTGCTGTGATCGCGATAGCCATCGGTCTGGAAATGTGCCGCATCGACGACGTAATTCACGCCGCCGCGTTCGCCGGCGGCGTTGAGCGCGTAGCGTTGGGTCGCAAAGGCGCCGTAGTCGGCGCCTGCGCCGATGCGCAAGCCGGGCGGGCCATCCTCCGTAAACACGCTGATCACACCGCCGGAGGAGTTGCCGTAAAGCGCCGAGAACGGGCCGCGCAACACTTCGATATGATCGGCCGACCCCAGGTCGAAATGGGAAAATTGACCTTGCCCGTCCGGCATCGTGCCGGGAATGCCGTCCGAGTACAGCCGCACGCCGCGCACGCCGAACGCCGAGCGCGCGCAGAAGCCCCTTATGGAAATCTGCAGATCCTGCGCATAGTTCTGCCGGCTTTGTATCGACACTCCGGGCACCGCGATCAAGGATTCGGACAAGTTCACCTGCGGTTGGCCGTCGTGTATCTGCGCCCGATCGATGCGATCGATCGCGATGGGCAGATCGAAACTCGCCTCGGCGACGTGCATCGCCGTCACGACGATCGGTGAAAATTCCGAACCCGTCGCGGGCGCCGCAACCGCCCTTGCGCGCGGCGCGCCCCAGGCGATCACGATGGCGAGAATGCCGTACGCCGCCGGCCTGAACGCGAACTCATGACGCATTTTTCTTTCCATCCCTCGCATTCGTTGCATCCCTCGAAACCAAACGCCCGACGGCCGGGACTCGCTCCGCATGAGGAGTTCGGCCAAGCCAGGTTAGCGTCAAGTTATGTCAGCGGGGAAATGGAGAGTCAATCGCTAAAATCGCCAAAGTACACGCCGTGGCGATAGGGCGTGCGGCTATACGTGCGCGAGCGCCTCGTCGAGGTCGGCAATCAAGTCGTCGGCGTCCTCGATTCCGACCGAGATGCGGATCAGCGAATCGGTGACGCCGAGACGGTCGCGCGTCGCCTTCGGCACGCCGGAATGCGTCGTGCTCGCGGGGTGCGACATCAAGGTCTCGGTGCCGCCGAGGCTGACCGCCAGCTTGATCACCTGCAGTGCGTCGAGGAGCCGGAACGCCTCCTGCTCGGCGCCTTTGATCGAAAAGCCGAACGTAGAGCCCGCGCTTTCGCACTGGCGCCGAAACACCGCCTCGCCATCGTCGTCTTTGCGCAAGAACCCCAGATAATTGACGTGCGCGACTTTGGCGTGCGATTGCAGGAAACTCGCGACGCGCGCGGCATTCTCCGCGGCCTTGTGCATCCGCAGCGACAGCGTCTCCATGGAGCGCGTGATCATCCAAGCGCTGTTCGGATCGAGCTGCGTACCGAGTGCGCCGCGCAGTTTCCTGATCGGCGTGATCATGTCGCGGGAGCCGACGACGCCGCCCGCGACCAAATCGTAATGGCCGCCGACGTATTTGGTCAGCGAGTACATGACCACGTCGGTGCCGTGCTCGAGCGGATGCTGGAACACGGGCCCAAGGAACGTGTTGTCGACGGCGACCGGGGGCCGGCCGCCCTTTTGGCGCGCGCCGATCGATTCGGAAATTTCCCGCATCAATGCCAGATCGACCAGGCTGTTCGTCGGGTTAGCGGGCGTCTCGACGATGATCAGGCTCACGCGGCCGCCATTCTTGGCTGCAAGGCTCAGGGCTCGTTCGGCGGCGGCGCCGACTGCGGCCCGGTCATGGCCGCGCGAGAACTCGACCGCCTGCACGCCGAATAGCGGCAGCGTCTTCTCGATCAGGGTTTCCGTCCCCCCGTACAACGGCCGGCTCATGATCAGGACGTCGCCCGGACGAACATAGGCCCAAAGCGTCGTGGAAATCGCCGCCATGCCGCTCGAGAATACCGCGGCCGTCTCGCCGCCCTCCCACAGGGCCAGCCGATCCTCCAACACTTCGAGGTTCGGGTTGTTGAATCGCGAGTAGATGAGGCCCGAGGTTTGGCCCTCGCCGAGTTCGCGACGTCCGGAGGTGTAGTCGAAAAAGTCCTTGCCGTCCTGCGCGGTCTTGAACGTGAACGTCGAGGTGAGAAATATAGGCGGCTTCAACGATCCTTCGGAGAGACGCGGATCGTAGCCGTAGCCCATCATCTGGGTCTCCGGCTTCAGGACGCGTTTGCCCACTTTGGTCTTGTGGTACATGTCTTTGCTCACTTGGCCTCCTCAGCGGCGCGACTCGACGAACCGGCCGCCGCCGGTCACGCAGCGCGCCGCTCACTCCTGCAATATACTGTAGCCGCGTATGGTATACGAACCAGGGTACGCGGCCCGGGCGGCCCCCGCCTGGAAAAGCGCATAGAATCAGGCGGCGCCCGGTCGGCGCGCGAAAAGCAAATTCAGGGACTCATCGGCCGTGTTACTTCTCGCCATCGCTTGCGCGGCGTTCGTCAGCACGACGGCGGGCGGCCTGCTCGCGCTGAGATTGCAGGACAAATTGCACCTGATCCTGGGGTTCAGCGCCGGCGCGGTGATCGGGGTCGCTTTTTTCGACTTGATGCCGGAGTCAATCGCGTTCGGCGCCGCAAGCCATGGAGCGGCATCGATCATTTCCTGCACCGCGGCCGGATTCTTGGCCTATCTGGTCCTGGATCGGATGTTCCTGTTTCACGGCTCCGCCCGAGCGCATGACGGGGACCGCGGCCCCATGGGCGCCGCGGTTCTGTGCGCGCACAGCTACCTGGATGGAATCGCAATTGGGCTCGCGTTCCAGGCGTCTCACGCGATCGGCCTCGTCGTCACGATCGGCGTTCTGTCGCATGATTTCTCCGATGGCATCAATACCATGAACATCGTCTTGAAACATCACGGCGAACGCCGGCGCGCGCTCGCGTGGCTGTTCGCGGACGCGCTCGCTCCCGCACTCGGCGTGGCGTCGACTTTTTTCTATGAGCTGCCGCAAAACGCGTTCGGCATCGTGCTCGCGCTGTTTGCCGGATTTTTCCTATATATCGGCGCGAGCGATCTGATACCCGAGAGCTTTCATGCGCATCCGAAGTTCCTGACCACGGCGATGACCCTTG
This sequence comes from Steroidobacteraceae bacterium, assembly GCA_027456085.1. Taxonomy (GTDB): domain Bacteria; phylum Pseudomonadota; class Gammaproteobacteria; order Steroidobacterales; family Steroidobacteraceae; genus Bog-1198. The sequence goes on from DAIDVO010000181.1 coordinate 7,329, forward strand.
CGGGCGCCGCCGTTCTGTATTTGGCGGTAAACTTGGTTGCGGGCGTCGTTTGAAATCGAACGGCGCCGGGCATCGGAGGACGAGATGAAACGATTACTGTGCTTGGCTCTCTTTGCGGTTGCGACGGTGCGTACCGCGCTCCCGGCGACGGTCGACGGCGTTCATGTGGCCGATGCGGTGCGCCTCGGCGATTCCACGCTTCTGCTGAACGGCGCCGGCAAGCGGACCCGGTTCTTCTTCAACGTTTATGTCGCGGCACTCTATCTTCCGGAGCGCAGCGCCGATGCCGCCGCGATAATCGCCGATGCGCGGCCGAAGCGCCTGTCGATGACGATGATGCGGCGCCTCTCGGCGAGCCAGTTGAGCGGCGCGCTGAGCGAAGGCTTGAGCCGCAACAGTTCCCCTGCGGAACTGACCGCGATCAAGCCGCAAATCGATTCCTTGGTCACGATCATGCGGGCGATCGGCAGTGCAAATGAAGGCGATGTGCTGGCGATCGATTTTTTCCCGGACGGCACCACGCGCCTGGGCGTCAACGGACACGCGCTGGGGATGCCCATTCCCGGACGCAATTTTCAGCGTGACATGCTGCAGATTTGGCTGGGCCGTGATCCTGTTCAGGACGATTTGAAAGCCGCTTTGTTGGGCCGTTGACACCCTCCGTCGCGCCGCCGCGCACCCGTCAATCCGGCAACGGATCCACCGCCGGACCGATCGTCGCGGCGCTGCCGCCGGAGGCCGCCATGATGCAGACGATCGCGGCCCATTGCAGGGCCGAGAGCCGTTCGCCTAGAAAGTACAGGCCGGAGAGCGCGGCCACGGCGGGCTCGGCGCTCATCAAAATGCCGAAGGTGCGGGTCGGCAATCTCGTCAGCGCGATCATTTCCAAGGAATAGGGCAAGGCGCTCGACAGCAGCGCCACGCCGATCGCGATCGGCCACAGCGCCGGCGCCCACAAATGCGCGCCGGCGCTCACGGCGCCTATGGGTACGATGAGCGCGGCACCGACCAGCATTCCAAGCGCGGCCGTTTGGCCGCCGTGCGCCACCCCGGCACGCCGCCCAAAGACGATGTACAGCGCCCAACAGGCCCCCGCCGCCAGTGCATAGGCGATTCCCGCAGGATCGAGCCCGTCGCCGGCGCTTCTCAGCGGCAATAAGAGCACCAAGCCGAGCGCCGCCAGAGCCACCCAGAGGAAATCCAGCGGGCGGCGCGCAGCGGCCATTGCGACCGTCAGCGGCCCGGTGAACTCCAGCGCTACCGCGATGCCGAGCGGAATCGTCCGCAGCGCCGAATAGAACAACAGATTCATCGCGCCCATCGCAGCGCCGTAGACGACGGTCGAAAGCATGGCCTTGCCGCGCGGGCGCGTCCGCCACGGGCGCCAGACGACCAGCAGCATCAGCGATGCGAATGCGAGCCGCAGCGCCGCGGCTCCCGCTGCGCCGATGACGGGCAACAAGGTCTTCGCGAGCGCCGCCCCGGCTTGAATGCTGATCATCGCGATCAGCAATAGCGCGATCGGCGCGGCCGCCGGGAACGCCTTTGCGCCCCCGCTCGTTGCGCTCATGGAGTTTGTGGCAAAGTTACGATCACGGGCTGACATTATATGATCCGCACGAGCGGGGGAATTCTCCGATTCGCGACCCTATTGCCGAAATATTGAACGAGCGATCGCCGGTGATTCTCGACGGCGCGCTCGCGACCGAACTCGAGCGTCGCGGCGCCGATCTGCGTGATCCTTTGTGGTCGGCGAAGTTATTGATCGAGCGGCCGGATTTGATCCGCGCAGTGCATTTGGACTATTTCGAGGCGGGCGCGGATCTTGCGATAACGGCCTCATATCAAGCCAGCTTCGCTGCGTTCGCCGCAAGAGGCATCGGCTTCGACGGCGCGTCGCGCTTGCTGCGCAGCTCGGTTGAAATCGCCCGTTCAGCGCGGGATTCCTTTTGGGCCGACACCGCGGTGCGCGTCGGCCGGTCCCGGCCGCTCGTCGCGGCATCGGTAGGCCCGTACGGCGCGATGTTGGGCGACGGTGCGGAATATCGCGGCCGGTACTCCCTGAGCGACGCGGCCTTGGCGCGCTTCCACAGGCCGCGGCTCGCGCTCTTGGCCGAAAGCGGCGCCGACTTGTTGGCCTGCGAAACGATCCCGAGCCTGCGCGAAGCGCTCGTGCTCGCGGACTTGCTGAGGGAATTCCCGGATACCGCGGCGTGGATCAGCTTTTCATGCAAGGACGGCCGCGACACCTGCGAGGGACAGGATATCGGCACAGCGGCATCCGCGCTCGGCACATGCGCGCAAATCGTCGCCGTCGGCGTGAACTGCACGGCTCCCGGCCACATCGTGCCGCTATTGCGGCGCATGCGCGAAAAGACATCCAAACCGCTGCTCGTCTACCCCAATTCGGGCGAAGATTACGATGCGGATTCGAAATCATGGTCCGGGTGCGCCACGGCGAGGCCCTTCGCAGCGCAGGCGCGCGACTGGTACGACGCCGGTGCGCGCCTGATCGGCGGTTGCTGCCGAACGACGCCGAGCGACATACGTGCGATCAAGAGATGGTCCGCGCAACTCGAGCGCCCCTGAGGCGGCGGACTAATGCTCCGAGAAGTGCGGCTCCCGCTTTTCGAAAAATGCCCGCACACCCTCGACGCAGTCATGCGTCTCCAAGGTCATCTCCTGCGCACTGCGCTCCGCGCGCAATTGCTGCTCCAAGGTGTGATCGAACGTCTGGGCGTGCAGCGCGCGTATTTGCGCGATGACCGCCGTCGGGCCGTTCGCGAGCGTTTGGCCGATCTGCTGCGCGCGGCGCACGACTTCACCGTCCGGGGCGACCGCGTATGCGAGACCCCATTGTTGCGCCGTGACCGCGTCAATTTTCTCGGCCAGCAGCAACGACGATAGCGATCGGCTCGCACCGACGCATCGGGCGAGGTGAAAAGTGATGCCGGCGTCCGGCACCAACCCCAAGCGCGCGAACGACGGACAAAAGTAAGCGCTCTCGCCGACCACGATGATGTCGCTTGCGAGCGCGAGGCTCATGCCGGCGCCGATGGCCGCTCCGTTGACCGCCGCGATGATCGGAAATCGGAACGCGCTCAGGCGCAGGATCAACGGGTCCATGAACCGGCGCATTTCGAAATGCGCGCGTTGGCGCGCTTGTTGCGTCGTCAGATCGACCGAGTGCAAATCCAGTCCGCTGCAGAAAACGCCGCCGCTGCCGGTCAATACGATCGCGCGCGCGCCGGCCTCTCCTTTTTGAATTTGGTCGAGCGCCGCATGCAGTGCGCGAATCACCGTGATGTCGATCGCGTTGCTGACGGCCTCGCGCCGAATGCACAACGTCGCCACACCGTCCGTCACGGTGAATTCCAGAGTATTCATGCCGCCGCCCTCTGATTAATTCGCGTCGTCGCGCGCTCCACGCCGTCGATCATGCCCTCGTACGGCCCCCGCGGCAAGCGGCCGCGTGCGCAGTCGATTGTGCTCAACGATAGCGACGATTCTTATCCTGATTTTTGCTTTGCTCGCGCACCTTGGTCTTTTGATCCTGCGGCTTGCCCTTACGAGGCGGTTGGCGCTCCTGCGGCGGTCGCCGTTGCGGGGACGATCGCTCTTGCGGCATCGGCCGCGCTTGCTGCGGCATCGGCCGCCATTGCTGCGGCATCGGCCGCCCTTGCTGCGGCATCGGCCGCGCTTGCCGGAACTGTGGCATCGCTTGCGGCCGCGGCACCGCCACGATCGGCGGGCGACCGCGATTCACCCGCAATAGCTGGTCCCGGTTCACGCTGGCGTCGCGAATATGTTCCGTCTGTAGTCGCGTGCGCGCGATATGCGGCTCGCGCTCAGCCAATCGGTCTTGTGGTGTCGGCCGCGCGCGCGATCCGCCCGCGCCGCCGGCGTAGCTGATCCGGTTCACGGCGACGTTGTTGTTGATGACCGTTTGGTTGTAGGTATTGGAGACGATGTTGACGTTGACGTTGCTAACCGCGCGGTTGTACGCAAATTCATTGCCGACCCAGCGGCCGCCGGCGAATCCTTCGCCGTCGTAGCCGCCGCCGTAATGAATGCCACCGTAAAAGCCGACTCGCGGCCCCCAGTAGCCATCGTGATAGAGGAATACGCCGGCGCTCCAGCCCCAATAGCCGGGCGTCCACAACACGCCGACCTGCGGCGGAAACACCCAGGTGCCGGGGACCCAGAAATAGCCGTTCGGACCGTATGCCCAATAGCCGGGCGTCCATAGCATGCCCGCTTCAGGGCACGGCGGCTGTTCGTAGTACGGCAACGGCGGCGGCGCAATCGTCGCACGGACGATGATTTGCGGATTGTCATATTCCGCGCCGCCCTGATCCGCATAACTGGAATCCGAGTATGGCGGCGGCGCGTATCCGCTCGACCCCGGTTGGTAATACGGTTCGCTGACGACGCAGGCGCCGAGCAGTCCGGCGCCGACGATGAGAGTCGTGATTCTGGCAATTGAGTTCATCGGAGGTCCTTTGGGTATTTCCATTCGGCCGAGGTTATCACTGCGGCCGCGCCGCCGTCAGCGCGGCCCGCAGCTCAGACAGCCTAGCCTTGATTAGCGCCTCGTTTTCCGGCCCCATGCGGATCAGCAATTTCTGTCCGGCCGGCAGCGCTTCGAGTTTGGAATCGGCGAATTCGTACACGACGTTGGGCCGCACGAGTCCGATCGGCCCGTGCAGTTGCGGCGTCGCGAGCAGCACGTCGATCACCGCGATCAGCCGGTCGTTGAAATAGCCGTTCGGATATCCGAGATTCTGGTATGCGCTCTGGAACAACGGATAGAAGTGAAAATAGAGGTTCGCGACCGATTGCGTGTCGACCTTGCGAATGACATCGACCATCGGCGTATAGCGCGCAAAGTTCGACGGATCGATCGTCGAGTGCAACTCATCGCCGAGCGCGCGGAACTGCCCCGCAACCGCGACGACCGGACGTTTTTCGAGGGGCACTTTGGTCCGCGGCATATTGTCGACCGTCGCGACGATACGGCGAATCAGTTCATCCCGCGCGAGAAGGTCCTTGCCGGCCTCGGCGCCGATCAAATCCGACAGCGCGCCGCGAATCGCCGGATCGCTGTCGTTCAACGTCGGCAGGGCCGTGGATTGCGCCGTCATGCCGCCGGCCGCAGGAACGGGATGGAGAATGGCCGGCGGAGCCGGTATGGCTGCGGGTGAAGGCGCCGGCGGGCGAGGGGCGGCAGCCGGCGGCGCGGCCTGGCGCTGCGCGAGGTAATACCAGAGGCCTAGGCCGCCGGCGGCCGCCACCAGGATCCACACGATGACCGACTTTCTCATGATGACAACTCCATGACATTTCCGGGCGACCGTTGCCGCCCATGATAGACCGCCGGCCACTTCAAATCGTGTACATTGCGCACATGCGCTATCGCCTACTCGGCCAAACCGGCCTCTATGTCTCCGAACTGTGCCTCGGCACGATGACCTACGGCATCAGCAAGGGTTTGTGGGAAGCTATCGGCGGCCTGGGTCAGGATGCGGTCAATCAGCAAATGAAGACCGCTTACGAGGCCGGAGTCAACTTCATCGACACGGCGAACGTCTATTCGTCCGGCGAGTCGGAACGCCATGTGGGGCAGGCGCTCAAGGATCTCGGCCTACCGCGCAATGATCTCGTGATCGCGACCAAAGCGACCGGCATCATGGGCGATCAGCCGAATGCGCGCGGCCAGTCGCGCTATCATTTATTCGATGCGGTCGATGCGAGCCTGAAGCGCCTCCAGATCGATCACATCGACCTGTACCAACTGCACGGCTTCGATCCGCTGACTGCGCCGGAAGAGGCGCTGTCGGCGCTCGACGATCTCGTGCGCTCCGGCAAGGTTCGCTATATCGGCCTGTGCAACATGGCCGCCTGGCAGATCATGAAGTCCCTCGCGATTTCCGATCGGCGCGGCTTCGCGAAATTCGTCAGCGTGCAAGCCTATTACACGATCGCGGGACGCGATCTCGAACGTGAAGTCGTCCCGCTGGTCGATGATCAAAAGCTCGGGTTGATGGTTTGGAGTCCGTTGGCGGGCGGACTGCTGAGCGGCAAATTCAAGCCTGAAGAGCAGGGGCCGCCCGGCGCCCGGCGCACGACTTTCGATTTCCCGGTTGTCGACAAGGCGCGCGCGTTCCGCTGCGTCGAGGTGATGCGCGGGGTCGGACAGCGCCACGGCGTGTCGGTCGCACAAATTGCGCTCGCCTGGATACTGAGTAAGCCGTCCGTCACGAGCGTGATCATCGGTGCGAAGTCGATGGCGCAATTGACCGACAATTTGGCGTCGACCCGCGTGCAACTGAACGCGGAAGATCTGAAGATTCTCGACGAGGCGAGCGCGCTGCCGCCGGAATACCCGGGCTGGATGCTGGCGTTGCAAGGACAGTATCGCGCCAAACCGCCGCTCAAGGATTAGGTCGGAATGGGCCCGCGCCATACGCGGACGCGGCGCCGTCAGCCGCTCGGGAGGCGCAGCTGCAGTTCGTGCCGCTTGTAGTCTATGACGAGGGTGTCGAGCAGTCCCAATGCGTCCATGCCCATCAGGATCGCCGGCTGATGCATCAACTGCCAATGCGAAAATATCGCCAGGTTCGCGTATGTGACGCCGGCGTCGCGCATCTGGATGGTGCCGAGTTCGATCGCCGGCGTAGCGATGATTTCCCCGTCGCTGACCGTCTTGGTCGCGTCTTCGATTTCGTCCGCCTTGCCGCGGCGCATGCCGTGACGCCGCAATAACGCGTCGCGCAATGCGAAATTCGCGATCGTCAGTTGCCCGCCGGTATCGATGATCGCTTTCGCGGACACATCGCCGACGCGCGCATCGACGATAATCGGGGTTTCGAGGCTCGGGTGGAACGAAATGGTCTCGAAATTCTCTTTCGCGCGCTCGCCGCGCGAATACGTGATCGTGATGCGGTCGTGGCGGAAGTCGATTCGAATGCGTTTGTCGAGCAAGCCCGCCGTACCAAGGATGCCGTCCGCGCCGCCCAAGGCGTCGGGAACGATCGGCAAGACGGCCTCGCTCACGGTCAAATCGCCGACGGATAGAGTATCGACTTTGACCGTCGGGACCTTGGCCGTTACGTTGACTCCCCGCAACAGAACTGGCGGCGACTGACCCAACGGCAGGTCGAGGATCGAGGCGACCGTGGCCGTCAGGGCCGATTGCGTCGCGCCGGTATCGAGAACGAGACGGAATGGGCCCTTGCCGTCGATGTATACCGGAGCCCAGATTCGCCCGATTTGGTCGCGGTTGGTCGGCGAGACGAAGCGCGGGCCGCGCCCTTCGACTACGATTTCCGAGAGTTGATCCGCTGGGTCGACGTACTGTGGACTCAGGGCGGCGGCCGAGGCGGGATCGCCACGGATCGACAACGGCCCCAACGCCAGCATGCAAATGGCGCCACTGCGACAGGCGCGACCGCATCGTCTTGGACGGAACACGCGGACCATTGGACTCTCGGCCTTGAAATCCCGCGCCTGAGCGCGCGCGGCCATGCCTACGGACCAATTCGAGCATAGCATCGGACCAAACCGCGACCAAATCGCGCCTCGTGAACCAGGTAGCCGCCGCGACGGCGGCGACCTGCGGGCAGCGCCCGATCTTGCGCCACGTAACAGCGTCGCCGACCATTTTTGTGCTGCCGGCATCGAACCCATGGCCCGGTTCGGGTTACTATTTGCTGTTGCCAATGAACCCTATCGACCATCCTTGAAGGACCCGAGCAAGCCATGACCAGTCGATCGCAAAGGCGTGTCATCCCCGTCAAGCCGCAGCGCTCCGCCAACCTGAGCGCGGTCGAGCGCGAGGCGGTGCAGTCGGCATGCACGCAACTGAAGGCCCTGCCGGGCGCCTTGCTGCCGATTCTGCACGCCGTGCAGGACAAACTCGGCTTCATACCGAAGGACGCCGTCGAGCTGATCGCCGCGGAATTGAACCTGTCGCGCGCGGAAGTGCACGGGGTCATCAGCTTTTACCACTATTTCCGCTCCGACAAGCCGGGCCGCCAGGTGCTCCGGCTTTGCCGCGCGGAGGCCTGCCAGGCAGTTGGCGCGCGGGCGCTCGAGTCCCATGCGAAGCGCACGCTGGGTGTGGATTATCACGGGACGACGGCCGACGGAGCCATTACGCTCGAACCGGTTTATTGCCTCGGCAACTGCGCCTCGGGTCCGTCCATGATGCAGGGCGATCGGCTCATCGGACGGGTCAGCGAGAGCCGCTTCGACGATATCGTCGCGCGAGCGAGGCGCGAGAAATGAGCCGCGTGACGATCTACGTTCCCGGCGACGCGGCCGCGGCCGCGGTGGGCGCCGACGAGACCGCGAACGCGATCACGGATGAGGCGCGCCGGCGCGGCGCCGACGTCTTGGTGGTGCGCAACGGTTCGCGCGGGCTGTTGTGGCTCGAGCCGCTCGTCGAAGTGGAAACTCCGTTGGGGCGCGTCGCGTATGGCCCGGTGGACGCGGCGGCGGTCGCCGGTCTGTTCGACGCCGGTTTCACGAGCGGAGGCCGTCATCCGCTCTACCACGGCCCAACCGCGGAAATTCCGTATCTGAAGAATCAAGAACGTCTGACGTTCGCGCGAGTCGGGCTGATCGATCCGCAGAATATCGACGAGTATCTGCGCCACGGCGGCTATCGCGGCTTGCGCGCCGGCTTGCAGATGGCGCCGGCCGCGATCGTCGAGTGCGTCACGGCGTCCGGACTGCGGGGCCGCGGCGGCGCCGCGTTCCCGGCCGGCATCAAATGGAAGACGGCCCTGGGCGCCGCGGGCGACCAAAAATTCATCGTATGCAACGCCGACGAAGGCGATTCGGGCACATTCTCCGACCGGATGCTGATGGAAGGAGATCCTTTCGTCTTGATCGAAGGCATGACGATCGCCGGCATCGCGACCGGCGCGACGCGCGGGTACATTTACCTGCGCTTCGAATACCCGCACGCGCATCGGGCGCTCAATCGCGCAATCTCGACCGCGTATGCGCGCGGCTATCTCGGCGCCGATGTGCAGCAAAGCGGACGCCGCTTCGACCTGGAAGTCCGGCTCGGAGCCGGCGCCTACATATGCGGCGAAGAGACGTCGTTGCTCGAGTCGCTGGAAGGCAAGCGCGGCCAGGTGCGCTTCAAGCCGCCGCTGCCGGCGATCCAGGGCCTGTTTGGCAAGCCTACCGTCATCAACAACGTCATTACGCTCGCATCGGTGCCGATCATCCTCGATCGCGGCGCCGAGCATTACCGCAATTTCGGCATGGGCCGCTCCCGCGGCACGCTTCCGATCCAGCTCACGGGCAACATCAAGTGCGGCGGATTGGTCGAGAAGGCGTTCGGCCTGACGCTGCGCGAGTTGTTGTACGATTACGGCGGCGGGAGCTTGTCCGGCCGGCCGATCAAAGCCGTTCAGGTCGGCGGCCCGCTCGGCGCGTACCTGCCGGAGAGCCAATTCGACACCAAGCTGGACTATGAGGCATTCGCCGACATCCAAGGCATGCTCGGCCACGGCGGCATCGTCGTCTTCGACGACACGGTCGACATGGCCGCGCAGGCGCGCTATGCGATGGAGTTTTGCGCGATCGAGTCTTGCGGCAAGTGCACGCCCTGCCGCATCGGCTCCACGCGCGGGGTCGAAGTCATCGACCGGTTGCTGAACGGCGAAAACGCGGCTGAACAAGAAGCGCTGTTGCGCGATTTGTGCGAGACCATGACCTATGGTTCACTTTGCGCACTGGGCGGCTTGACGCCCTACCCGGTCCGCTCCGCGCTCAATCATTTTCCCGAAGACTTCCGCCGCCGGACGCCGGCGCGCGCACCGGGATAGGCCATCTCGAAGAGGATCGACTCATGTTATCCATCGCCGAACAGGATTAAGGGACTCCAGCGCGCACGGACGCGAAGATCGTCACGCTGACGATCGACGGTCGCGAAGTAAGCGTGCCGGATGGCACATCGGTCATGCGCGCCGCGGCGATCGCCGGAACGGCGATTCCGAAGCTCTGCGCGACCGAGCAGATCGAGGCCTTCGGCTCCTGTCGGCTCTGCCTCGTGCAGATCGAAGGCGTCAAAGGCCTTCCCGCCTCGTGCACGACCCCGGTCGCCGCCGGCATGAAGGTGACGACGCAGAGCCGCCAGCTCGCCGAGGTGCGGCGCGGCGTCATGGAACTGTACATCTCCGACCATCCGCTCGATTGTCTGACCTGCCCGGCGAACGGTCATTGCGAACTTCAGGACATGGCGGGCGCCGTGGGTCTGCGCGAAGTGCGCTACGGCTACGCCGGCGCGAATCATCTCGACGCAAAAAAGGACACGAGCAATCCATACTTCACATTCGACGCGAGCAAGTGCATCGTCTGCTCGCGCTGCGTGCGCGCATGCGACGAGCAGCAGGGCACTTTCGCTTTGACGATCCAGGGACGCGGATTCGACTCCACGGTCGCCGCGAGCCAGAACGAAACATTCATGGACTCCGAATGCGTCTCCTGCGGCGCGTGCGTACAGGCCTGTCCGACCGCGACCTTGTCGGAAAACAGCTTGATAGAAAAAGGCCAGGCTGAACACAGCGTCGTGACGACCTGCGCGTATTGCGGCGTCGGCTGTAGTTTCCGCGCGGAAATGCAGGGCCAGGAACTCGTGCGCATGGTGCCGAACAAGAACGGCCAGGCCAACCACGGCCATTCCTGCGTCAAGGGCCGCTTCGCGATCGGCTACGCGACGCATCCCGAGCGCATCGTCAAGCCGATGATTCGCGCGAAGATCACGGATCCGTGGCGTGAAGTCGGCTGGCAGGAGGCGATCGCGCACGCGGCCTCGGAACTCAAGCGCATCCAGCGCGAGTACGGCCGGGATTCGATCGGCGGAATCACCTCCTCGCGTTGCACGAACGAAGAAACCTACCTGGTGCAGAAGCTCGTGCGCGCGGGATTCGGCAACAACAACGTCGATACTTGCGCGCGCGTCTGTCATTCGCCGACCGGCTACGGGCTGAAGAACACGCTGGGGGAATCGGCGGGCACGCAGAACTTCGACTCGGTGATGAAGGCCGACGTAATCTTCGTGATCGGCGCGAATCCGACCGACGGCCATCCGGTGTTCGCCTCGCAAATGAAGCGCCGCCTGCGCCAAGGGGCGCGCCTGATCGTCGCCGACCCGCGCCGCATCGATCTCGTGCGCACGCCGCACATCGAGGCCGCCCATCATCTCAAACTGCGGCCCGGCACGAACGTGGCGTTGATCAACAGCCTCGCCCACGTGATCGTCACCGAGGGTCTCGTCGACGAGAGCTTCGTGGCCGCGCGCTGCGAGACCCCTGCGTTGGAAAGATGGCGCCAATTCGCCGCGGCGGAGCGCAATTCGCCCGAGTCGATGGAAGCGGTGACCGGCGTTCCGGCCGCGCAAGTCCGAGCCGCGGCACGCCTGTATGCGACGGCCGGCAACGGCGCGATCTATTACGGTCTCGGGGTCACCGAGCACAGCCAGGGTTCGACGATGGTCATGGGCATCGCGAACCTCGCGATGGCGACGGGCAACATCGGCCGCGAAGGCGTCGGCGTGAACCCGCTGCGCGGCCAGAACAACGTCCAGGGCTCCTGCGACATGGGCTCGTTCCCGCACGAGTTTCCGGGCTACCGGCACGTCGGCGACGACGTTGTGCGCGCGACGTTCGAACGCGACTGGGGCGTGCGTCTGCAAAGCGAGCCGGGATTGCGCATTCCCAACATGTTCGAGGCCGCGCTGGACGGCGAATTCAAGGGTCTCTACATCGAAGGCGAGGACATCGCGCAATCCGACCCGAACACTCAGCATGTCACCGCGGCGCTGCTGTCGATGGAATGCATCATCGTTCAGGACTTGTTCCTGAACGAGTCGGCGAAGTACGCGCACGTGTTCCTGCCGGGCGCGTCGTTCCTCGAAAAGGACGGCACGTTCACCAATGCGGAGCGCCGGATCTCGCGCGTCCGCAAGGTCATGGAGCCGAAATCCGGCCATGCGGACTGGGAAATCACGCAATCGCTCGCGAACGCGCTCGGCTATCCGATGAATTACGCGCACCCGTCCGAAATCATGGACGAGATTGCGCGCCTCACGCCGACGTTCGCCGGCGTGAGCTTCGAGCGGATCGAACGACTCGGCAGCATCCAGTGGCCCTGCGATCCCTCGCACCCCGAGGGTACGCCGACGATGCATGTGAACGAGTTCGTGCGCGGCAAGGGAAAGTTCCTCGTGACCGAATACGTACCGACCGCCGAGAAGGTGACGGCGAAGTTCCCGCTGATCTTGACCACGGGACGGATTCTCAGCCAGTACAACGTCGGCGCGCAGACGCGGCGGACCGCGAACAACGCCTGGCACCAGGAGGACCGCCTCGAAATTCATCCGCACGATGCCGAAGAGCGCGGCATCGGCGAAGGCGACTGGGTCGGTATCGCGAGCCGCGCGGGCGAAACGGTGCTGCGCGCGCGCGTGACCGACAGGGTTCAGCCCGGCGTCGTCTATACGACGTTCCACTTCCCGGATTCCGGTGCGAACGTGATCACGACCGACAACTCCGACTGGGCGACGAATTGTCCGGAGTACAAGGTAACGGCGGTGCAGGCCACGCGCGTGAACCAACCGTCGGAGTGGCAAAAGCGCTTTCGCGAGTTCAGCGAGAATCAAGACTCGCTGCTGCAGGGCGCCGATGTATTCGTAGGAAAATAGACCTCGGAGTGAAACGGCGCAGCGATGAGTAGTGACGAACACTTGATCAAGATGGCGAACGACATCGCGGATTTTTTCCGCGCCGAGCCGCTGCGCGAAGACGCGATCGGCGGCATCGTCAACCACATCCTGAAATACTGGACGCGCCGGATGCGTGAGAAGCTCATCGAGCACCTGCGCGGCGACACCGCGGGTTTCGACGATCTCACGCTCGAGGCCGTGCGCCGGGTCGCCGCGCAAATGGCGGCGAAGGATGCCGGGACGGCCTCGGCTTGACCGGCGCCGCGAACGCCTTGGCGCCCCCTGCGGCGCGCGCGCGAAAATTGGGCACGTCCTCCGTGCCTCCGCTCGGCCTCGGCTGCATGAATCTCAGCCACGCCTATGCGCCGCCGCCGCCGGCGCAAGAGGCGGCGAAATTGCTTCTCCATGCACTCGAACGCGGCGTCACCCATTTCGACACGGCGGCGCTGTACGGCTTCGGCGCCAACGAAGAGTTGCTCGGCCGCGTCTTGTCGGCGCACCGCAGCAGGATCACGCTCGCGAGCAAGTGCGGCATTCACGGCGTGACGGCCGACGGGCGCGTCAAGCGCGTGATCGACGGCCGTCCCGAAACATTGAAACAGAACTGCGCGCAGAGCCTAAGGCGCCTTAGGACCGACGTCATCGACCTGTACTATCTGCATCGTTGGGACAAACAGGTGCCGATCGAAGAGAGCGTCGGTGCGCTTGCGGATCTGAGGCGCGAAGGCAAGATCCAGGCGATCGGCCTGTCCGAAGTCTCGGCGGCGACGCTGCGGCGCGCCCACGCGGTCCATCCGATCGCGGCGGTGCAGAGCGAGTATTCGCTCGCGACACGCAATCCGGAGATCGCGGTCCTCGCCGCCTGCCGCGAAATCGGCGCGACCTTCGTCGCGTTCAGCCCCTTGAGCCGCGGTTATTTGACCGGCGCACTGCGCGACGTCGCGCACTTTGCCGACAAGGACATCCGCCGCACGATGCCGCGCTTCGAATCGGCGAATTACGCCGCGAACCTCCGCCTGCTCGACGAATACGGGCGCCTCGCCGCGCAGGCCGGCTGCACGATGAGCCAGCTCGCATTGGCCTGGGTCCTCGCACGCGGCGAGCATGTCGTCGCCATTCCCGGCACGACGCGCATCGATCATCTGGACGAGAACCTTGGAGCCTACGGCGCCTCCGTCGGCGCGGACCTGATCGCCCGGCTCGACGTCCTGTTCGCACCGAATGCCTTGACCGGCAATCGGTACGGCGCGACGACGCAAGCCGAGATCGATGCAGAGACGTTCCCCGCAGAATCCGCGTGACCGCCGCCCGCGGCCCCCGGTTCGCCGCAAGCATAGCCGCGGCGGTTTTGCTGCTGTCACCGTTGCCGTCGTCGGCCTGGGGCCGCGAGGGACACGAGATCATCGGCATCATTGCGGCGCATTATCTGACTCCCGCGGCGCGCGGGCGAATCGACGCGTTGCTCGGCGCGGACCGCAGCGGCCTGACCCGGAACACGGGCATCGCGTCCGAATCCACGTGGGCGGACCGCTATCGCGACTCGGACCGCAGAGGCGGCGCAATACGCTATCGACGCACTCGGGAATGGCATTACGTCGACATCGAATTGGCCGCACCCGACCTCGGCATGGCGTGCTTCGGCCGGCCACGATTGGCGCCGGGCGTACCGGCATCGAAAGGTCCCGCGGACGACTGCATTGTCGACAAAGTCGACGAATTCAGCGCTGAACTCGCGGATCCCGCGACGACGCGCGCCGAACGCCTGCGCGCACTGCAATTCCTACTGCATTTCGTCGGCGATCTGCACCAACCACTGCACTGCGCCGATGACCATGATCGCGGCGGCAACGACCGGCGCGTACTCTCGCCGGCGCGCCGCGCCGCCAGCTTGCATCAGTATTGGGATACGGTGTTGGTAGAGGCGCTCGGCCGGTCGAGCGGGGGCGTCGCGAACCGCTTGATCGCCTCAATTTCGGCGCGGCAGCGCAGGCAATGGAGTTCCGGTGCGCCGGCTGATTGGGCGATGCAGAGTTTTCGCATCGCGCGGTCCGTCGCCTACGGAGATCTGCCTGCTGCGGATGGGTCCGGCCGGTATCGCCTGGACCGGCGCTACGACGCCGCGGCGATCAATGCCGTGCGCGTTCAGTTGCAACGAGCCGGGGTGCGCCTCGCCCTCCTGTTGAATCGCGCGCTCACGCCGCAGGCGCCGCGCTGAGCGCCTAGGCGGAGACGGTCAATACGATTTTGCCGATGTGCGCGGAAGACTCCATCAAGCGATGCGCGGCCGCCGCGTCGCGCAGCGCAAACGTCGCATGGATGATCGGCCGCACCTTGCCCGCAGAGAGCAGGGGCCACACATGGCGCAGCAAGCCGTCCGCGATGACCGCCTTCTCGGCGACGGTGCGCGGCCGCAGCGTCGAGCCGGTCAGAGTCAAGCGCTTGCGCAGTATCAAGCCCATATTGACGTCCGCGCGGGCTCCGCCCTGCAGCCCTATCGTGACGATGCGGCCGTCAACGGCCGCGGCCTCGAGATTGCGTGACACATAGCTCCCGCCCACCCTGTCGAGAATCACGTTGACGCCGCTTTCCTGGGTCTCCCGACGCACGACCTCGACGAAGTCCTCGGTGCGGTAATCGATGCCGCGCGACGCGCCGAGCCGCTCGCAGGCTCTTGCCTTGACGTGCGAACCCGCGGTCGCGAGGACGCGCGCGCCGAACGCGACGGCCAATTGAATCGCGGTCGTGCCGATTCCGCTCGTACCGCCATGAATCAATACCTGGTCGCCGGCTTTGCAGCCGCCGCGCTCGAACAAATTCGTCCATACGGTGAAGAAAGTCTCGGGCAAGGCCGCGGCCTCGACCATCGTGAACGCGTTCGGCACGGGAAGACACAGCGGCGCGGCGGCGAGCGCGTAGCCGGCATAGCCGCCGCCCGGCATCAGCGCCGTGACGCGATCGCCGAGCGCAAGCCCGGTGACGCGCGGGCCGAGCGCCACCACCTCGCCGGCCGCTTCGAGGCCCATGATGTCGGAGGCGCCGGGCGGCGGCGGATAGGCGCCTTGGCGCTGCAGGATATCGGGCCGATTGACGCCCGCGGCGACGACGCGCAACAACACCTCGCCCTCGCCGGGCTCCGGTACCGGCCTTACCGCGATGCGCATCTGCTCCGGACCGCCGGGGCTCTCGATTTCCATGGCCGGCATCGTCGACGGTAGCTCAAGCATGCGGTCCTCCTACATCCTGCCGACATGCGCCGCATAAATTCATGGGCCGCCGCCGATCAGGCCGGCGCCGACATTGATCGCGAAGCCCAGGATCGCGGCATTGAACAGAAACGAGATCAGCGTATGAGCGATCACGGCCTTGCGCATCGATTGTTGCCGCGTCGATACATCCGACGTTTGGCACGCGGCCGCGATCGTGAACGAAAAGTAGGCGAAGTCCCAGAATACGGGCCTGTCGGTATTCGGGAATTCCAGCGGCCGGCCCAAAGGGCCCGCGCTATAGAACATCTTGGCGTACTGCGACGTGAATATCGTCGGCACGAGCAGCCACGAGTCGATCAAGGTCAGCGCCGCGAGCGCCAAATGGGCGATGCGCGCGGCGCCGCCGTATTGTTTGAGCGTCGACAAGAGCGCGACGATGGCCGCCAGGCTCAGCAAGGCCGCGGCCGTCACGATGATCAGAATGACGGTCGTCCCCTCGTCTTCCTCGGCGAACCGGCTGCAGACCTGCTCGGCGCTCAGGCCCATCATCCAGTGATAGATCAGCACCAGGAACAAGATGACCGACGCGTTCCACGCGACCAGCACGCGGCTGATCGCCGGCCACTCTCGCGGAAGTAAAACGTAGAGCGCGAGTCCGGCGAGCGCCGAAATCCATAGTCGCGGATGGTAGATCCAGGTCTTATTCATGCGGCACCGGCAGTGTAAGCGTTGTACGAGCGGCTGCGCCACTTCCGCCGGAAAGAAATGATCCTCCCGCGGATCGACCGCACCATTGTACTTGCGGCATGTCCAATAAGACCGATACCCTGAATCGCCAATATGACTTCGAGGAGAACGGCACGATGACATCGACCCCCGCACCCCCACC
>DAIDVO010000182.1 GCA_027456085.1 Steroidobacteraceae bacterium
GTCTCGTCCATCACCATCGCGATCATCATCGCGCCGCGCTTCATCCGTTTTCGCGATGCGCCACGCTATCTCGGCATGGACAAGAACCGGTTCAATCGAGAAGTTCGACCGGGCCTGACCAGCGTGCGGATCGGCACCCAGGGCATCGCCTTTGATCGACTTGAACTGGATGCCTGGGCGGAGGACTATGTCCGACGCAACGGGCGTCCCGCGGCTCAACCTTCAAGGAGAAAGCCATGGGATACCGAAAGACGCCCGGGCTCATCGAACGCGGTGGGCTCTGGCATGTTGACAAGATGTTCCGAGGAACGCGCCTTCGCGAAAGCACTGGAACGAGCGACCGAAAGCAAGCCGAGGAATATCTCGCAAAGCGGATTGGCGAACTCCGCGAAACGAGACTCTTCGGCACTCGCCAAGAGCGCTCCTTCCGCCACGCGGCGACGAAGTTCCTGACGGAGCATCAACACAAGCGAAGTCTCGAACGAGACGCGAGAGCGTTGACGATGTTGGATCCGTTCATCGGTGAGTTGCCGCTGCGTCGTGTGCATCACGACACGTTGCAGCCGTTCATCCGATCGCGGCTCGAGGCGGGCACGAGTCCGGGTACGGTCAATCGCGATCTGGCGGTCGTACGGCGGATATTAAATCTCGCGGCACGACTCTGGCGCGACGAGGCGGACCGGCCTTGGCTCGACACGCCACCGCTCATTCAGATGCAGCGCCATCCGAATCAACGGCAACCCTACCCTTTGTCGATCGACGAAGAGCGGTTGCTGTTTTCGGAATTGCGTGAGCATCTCGTCAGAATGGCGCTCTTCAAGGTGAACACGGGACTTCGCGAACAAGAGGTCGTGAATCTGCGCTGGAGCTGGGAGGTCGTAGTGCCGGAATTGGGTACCTCGATCTTCGTCGTGCCGCGGGCCTACGTGAAGAACGGTCTGGATCGCTTCGTGGTCTTAAACCGTATCGCGAAGTCAGTAATCGACGGTTGCCGGGGCGAGCACGCGGAGTTCGTGTTCACTCGTCGAGGCAAGCCTGTGACCAGAATCTTGAATTCCGGATGGAAGGCCGCTCGCCGGCGCGCCGCGAAACGCTACGCGCAGGAGATCGGCGGAGTCTGTCCGGAGGGCTTCACGCGCGTGCGGGTTCACGACATGAAACACACGTATGGTCATCGTTTGCGCGTCGCCGGTGTGTCCTTCGAGGATCGCAAGCTTCTCTTGGGCCACAAGTGCGAGCACGTCACGACGCACTATTCGGCGCCGGAAATCGGCTCGCTGATCACGGCGTCGGAGAAGGTGTGTGGTCTGGATTCCCACAAAACTCCCACACTGTCGATCGTGCGGGCTCGAGGGAATGCGTAAGCTCTTGATTTATTGGTGGTGAGAGAGGGACTCGAACCCTCGACCTCGGCATTATGAGTGCCACGCTCTAACCAGCTGAGCTACCTCACCATTCGTACCTGTTCGACCCAAGGCGGCGGATTCTGCGCAGCGCCACCCGCGCTGTCAAGGCGGCGGTTAAGACCCTAGACGTTGAACCGAAAATGCATCACGTCGCCCTCGCGCACGACGTATTCCTTGCCCTCGAGGCGCAGCTTGCCAGCCTCCTTGGCGCCGGCCTCGCCGCGGCAGACCATGAAATCCTCGTAGGCTATAACCTCGGCGCGAATGAACCCGCGCTCGAAATCGGTATGGATCACGCCGGCGGCCTGCGGCGCCGTCGAGCCCTTGTGCACGGTCCACGCGCGCACCTCTTTGACGCCGGCGGTGAAATAGGTCTGCAGACCGAGCAGCGCGTACGCGCCCCGAATCACGCGATTGAGTCCCGGCTCCTCGAGCCCCAATTCGCGCAGGAAATCCGCGCGATCCGCTTCGTCCAGTTGCGCTATTTCCGCTTCGATCGCGGCGCACACCGGTACGACGACCGCTCCCTCCGCTTTGGCGATTTCGCGCACGCGGTCCAAGCGCGGATTATTCTCGAATCCGTGTTCATCGACGTTCGCGACATACATCACCGGCTTGTCGGTCAACAGATGAAGGTCGCGCAGCAGCGCGTGCTCGTTCGCATCGAGCCCCAGGGTGCGCACCGCCTTCGCGAGATTCAATTGCGAGCGCACGCGCTCGAGGAGGTCGCGCAAGCGGATGGCCTCCTTGTCTGCGGTTTTCGCGGCCTTCAGCGCCTTCTGGTATGCGCGCTCTACGCTGTCGAGATCGGCGAGCGCGAGTTCCGTGTTTATCACCTCGATGTCGCCCGCCGGGTCGATCTTGCCGGCGACATGAACGATGTCGTCATTCTCGAAACAACGCACGACGTGGGCGATCGCATCGACCTCGCGGATGTGCGCGAGGAACTTATTGCCCAGGCCCTCGCCTTTCGACGCGCCTGCGACGAGGCCGGCAATGTCCACGAACTCGACGGTGGTCGCGAGGATGCGCTCGGGATGCACGATCGCGGCCAAATCATCGAGCCTCTGGTCGGGCACCGGCACGACGCCGACATTCGGGTCGATCGTGCAAAACGGATAATTCTCCGCGGCAATTTGCGCGCGTGTAAGCGCATTGAACAGCGTCGATTTGCCGACGTTCGGCAAGCCGACGATTCCGCAACGAATGGGCATCAGATTTTTCCCGCGCGGCTGTGCAATTTTGTCATCGCACGCTCGGCGCCTTGATCGAGAATAATGGGCATGCAATCCGCAGCCGCGTTCAATGCATCGAGGATCATGTCCTCCTCGGATTGCGGCGCGCGCGTGAGCACTTAGTCGATGACGTCGGCCTTGTTGCCGGGATGCCCGACACCGACGCGCAGACGCCAGAAATTCTCGCCGATGTGCGCGATCGTGTCGCGCAAGCCGTTGTGGCCGCCGTGGCCGCCGGCGAGTTTGAGGCGCACGGCGCCGACGGACAGATCCATCTCATCGTGCGCGACGAGGATCTGATCCGGCGGAATTTTGAAAAAGTCGGCCAATTGGCGGATCGAAAGTCCGCTGCGGTTCATGTAGGTCGTCGGCTTGAGCAATGTCAGCTCGTGTTCGCCGATCTTGATGCTGGCGGTCTCGCCGGAATACTTGCGATAGTCGCGGAATTCGCCGCCATGGCGGCGCGCGAGCAGGTCGACGAACCAGTAGCCCGCATTGTGACGGGTCAACTGGTGTTCGGGCCCCGGATTGCCGAGACCGACAACTATGCGCAACGGTAATCCAGACATCTTCGCCGTGCTCAACTACCCCGGCCCATGCCGTAATGAAAAGGGGCCGCCCGTCGAGGGCGGCCCCGCTCTTCGACGCCGTCCGCGCTGCTACTTCTTGGCGTCTTTCTTCGCAGGCTCCGCCTTCTTCGCGGGTTCGGCTTTCTTCGCAGCCTCCGCGCCCGCCGCTGCCGGTGCCGCCCCGGCCGCCGGCGCCACCACCGCCGCTTCCGTAGGCGCCGCCTCGGCCGTCGGTTCCGGCTCCTCGGCACGCGGACTGTGAATCGCGACGACCGCCGCGTCTTCCTTCACCAGATCCAGGAGCTGGACGCCCGCAGGAATGCTCAGCTGCGACAGATGGATGCTCTCGTTGAGCGACAATCCCGAGATGTCGACTTCGATGAATTCCGGCAGATCCTTCGGCAGACAGGACACTTCCACTTCGGTGCGCATGTGCGAAACGATTCCGCCCTGCGACTTGACGCCCGGAGAAACCGCTTCGCCCTTGAAGTGCAGCGGAATGCTGATGCGGATCTTCTCGTTCTCGTCGACGCGCTGGAAATCGATGTGCAGAATCATGTTCTTGAACGGGTGGCGCTGCACGTCCTTGAGGACGGCCGCTTGCGCGTCCGCGCCTACCTTCAGGCTCAGGATCGTCGAGTAGAAGCGCTCGTTGTCGAGCATCAACAGAAGCTTCTGGTGGTTCAGGCTCAATGCGCGCGCATCGGCATGCCCGCCATAGAGGATCGCCGGCACTTTTCCGCTGCGACGCAGGCGGCGGCTCGCACCTTTGCCTTGGGTCTCACGGAACTCGGCGTCGAGTTCAAAAGAGGTTTTCATAATCGTCTCCAGTTACATCACAACAACGGCGCCCCGGACCGCGACCAGTTTCCGGAACACCGACCAATTCGCATCCGCCTCAATCGATATACAGCGAGCTGACCGATTCCTCGTCGCTGATGCGGCGTATGGTCTCGGCCAGCAGCGCTGACACGGTGAGTTGGCGGATGCGCTTACACCCACGTGCTATCTCCGTCAGAGGTATCGTGTCGGTGACCACCAATTCATCCAAAACCGAATTCACGATGCGTTCGATCGCCGCACCCGACAGGACGGGATGCGTGATATAGGCGACGACCTTGACCGCACCCTCGTCTTTCAATGCCTGGGCGGCCTGGCACAAGGTGCCCGCGGTGTCGACCATGTCGTCGATCAGCACGCAGGTCTTGCCCGCGACCTCGCCGATGATGTTCATGACTTTCGATTCGTTCGGCCGCGGCCGCCGCTTGTCGATGATCGCGAGGTCTGCATCGTCGAGGCGCTTCGCCAACGCGCGCGCACGCACGACGCCGCCGACGTCCGGCGAAACGACGATCATGTTCGCGTACTTCTGCTTCCAGGCGTCGCCGAGCAGCACCGGCGAGGCATAGACGTTGTCGACCGGGATGTCGAAAAATCCCTGGATCTGGTCGGCATGCAAGTCGACGGTCAATAAGCGATCGACACCGGCGCTCGCGATCATGTTCGCGACGAGCTTCGCCGCGATCGCGACGCGCGTCGCGCGCGGCCGCCGGTCCTGGCGCGCGTAGCCGAAATACGGCACGCCCGCGGTCACGCGCTTCGCCGAGGCGCGGCGGCACGCGTCGGTCATCATCAATAATTCCATCAGATTGTCGTTCGCCGGCGGACAGGTGGGCTGGATGATGAACACGTCGCGCCCGCGCACGTTCTCCATCAATTCCGCGTTGACCTCGCCGTCGCTGAAGCGGCCGACATGCGCGCGGCCCAAGGGCACGCGCAGATGACGGGTGATCTCGAGCGCGAGCGCCGGGTTCGCGTTGCCCGTGAACACGGCAATCGATGGTGACTCAAATTCTTTACGTTGCGACATAGATGATGATGCTAGCCCAAAATGGCTGGGGTGGAAGGATTCGAACCTCCGAATGGCTGGATCAAAACCCGCTGCCTTACCACTTGGCGACACCCCAACTTAGACTCGACCGCAGGCGACCGGCACGCCTTTGGCTTCAGCCGGCCGCCAACTTTTCCAGCAATGGCGAGACGTTCACGCCGCGAACCAAAAACGCGCCGAGCCCTGTCGGCACCTGCCGCATGATTTCCCGGCCGCGCTCGATCGTTTCACAATCGAGAAAAACGCAAGCACCGGTGCCCGTCATGCGCGCGCGCCCGAATTTCGATAGGAAGCCCAGCGCGCTCGAGACCTCGGGGTATCGGCGCCGCACGACCGGCTCGCAATCGTTACGCCCGCCAGACGCGAGAAAGCCGTCGATTGTGATGGGCAGTGAATTCCTTGTCAATTCAGGATCCTGAAACACGGAAGCCGTCGCGACGGAGACATTTGGCTTTAAAATCAAATACATGGTTTGCGGCGGCGCACGCGGCGGCAGCAGCGGCAGCAAGCGTTCGCCGACGCCTTCGGCCCATGCCGCCCGGCCGTGGACGAAAACCGGCACATCGGCACCCAGGCTCAGTCCCAAGTCCGCGAGCCGCTGCGTACTCCACGACAGGTTCCAAAGCCGATTCAGCGCGACCAACACCGTCGCGGCATCGGAGCTGCCGCCGCCCAAACCGCCGCCGATCGGAATCCGCTTCGTGACCTGAATATCGACCCCAAGCGGACACCCGGCGGCCTTTTGCAGCGCGGTAGCGGCGCGCACGGTAAAATCCGCCGCCGCCGGAACGCCCTCGGGGCCCGCCTGGCGCTCGATCCTGCCGTCCGCTCGGACGCGCAAGCCGACGTCATCGCACAGGTCGACGAACTGAAAACAGGTCTGCAGCAGGTGATAGCCGTCCGGTCGCCTGCCGAGGACATGCAAAAATAAATTCAGCTTCGCCGGAGCCGGCCAATGCTGCATGCCGTCTTCGCTCATCGCACTCCATCCCAGCTGTCGATCGCCATGCGCACGCGCACACCTTCATGCGTCAAAACGAGCGCCGCCGGCAGCCAGTCGCCGCGAAAGTGCATGTAGCGCAGGAAGTCGATCGTCCAGCCGGCCTGGGTCAGTTGCCGCGCGCGATCCCGCCCGTTGAGGGTGATGCCGTACGCTGTGCCGGGATCGGGCACGCCCAGCAGCCAGTACCTCAAGTTCGCGAGCGGCAGGTCGAACCCTATGCGCTGCTGCAATTGATCGACCACATCGCTCCGCGGTGGTGCGCCGTTGACCGACAATCCGTCCGAATTCAAGCGCAGCAAACTCGCGCCGACACCGAGCGGACCCGCGAGCCGCAGCGTGGTATTTCCGCCCTTTTGCCTCCAATCGACGCTCGCCTGCCAACCGCGCTTGCCGACCGCAACGGCGGCGCGTCCCTGCATGTCCCAATCGCCATTCTGCTGCAAGGCGGGTAAGCGTTGCGCCCAGGTAAGAGCGCCGCGCGTCGCGAACGGCGCCGTCGCGCAGGAGGCGAGCAAGCCCATCGCGGCGAGGCACGACGCGACCCGCAGACCGGGGCGGGCGACAGAGGACGGGAATCGGCGCTGCATGGCGGTCCTTGTGACGGCGATTCCCGATTCTACTGGACCGCGCGCGGGTCGCCCCGCAGTGCGGCAAACCCCTGCGGCCGCCGCGCCGCGGGCGACGCCGGAAAAGCCGAGGCCAAGCGGTCGGCAACCTGCCGTGCGCCGTGGGGACTTTCGGCCGCGCGCGGCCACAAGCGTCCGTCGCCCGCGGCGGCGATGAGCCCGAAAAGGACGAGAATGCGCGCAGGGATTGGGATCCTTAACACGACCGCACTATAGCGAAACAGCTATGCTGGCGCCGCAGAATCCAGTTTGATCGAAGCGCATCACTTCCCTGAGAATCTCAAGGGTTACCACATCAGCGATTCCATGTCGTTCAAGATACTCGGCATCAACCACAAAACTGCACCGGTCACGCTGCGTGAAAAAATGGCTTTCGGCGAAGACCGGCTGATCGCGGCGCTACGGGCGCTGCGGCAGGAAGCGGGTGTCGCAGAGGCCGTGATTCTATCCACCTGCAATCGGACCGAGCTCTATTGGGCCGGACACGCGGGCAGCGCGGCGCTGACAGCCTGGCTCGAGCGCCACCATGACCAGAAATTCGAC
>DAIDVO010000183.1 GCA_027456085.1 Steroidobacteraceae bacterium
ATCCCGCGTGCGTAGTACGAGATCAATCGAAATCCTCTGCTGGGCGCTTGCCGCGCTGGTGCTCGTTTGGTCCAAGGCCTTTGCCGCGCAACTCTGGCCGATCGCCGGTCTTTTGGCGGCTTTCGCGGCATTGATCGTCGCGTTTAGATCGCCCCGATTCTTTCCGGGCCGAACGCGCGTCAAGCTCCTGATCGAATCCTGGTCGATGGTGGTGTTCATCAGCGGTGTGCTTTGGTACACGGGGAAGTCCAGCAGCGCACTGCTGAATCTTTATTTGCTGCCAATCATCCTGAGTGCGTTGACGCTCGGGCGCATCGTCACGATGCTGCAAATCGCGGCGGTTTCGATTTGCTACGTCGTGCTCGCAGCGGCGATACCCGGCATCGATGCGCTGTCCTTGGCGTTCGCGAGCCGGGCTGTCGGCGTGCTCGCCCCGATCCTGCTGGTCGGCTATCTGACCTCGACGCTCGCTGCCGACGTGACCGAGGCGCGGCAGCGCATCGAAAATCTCGCGCATAACGATCCCCTGACGGGCCTGCTGAACCTGCGCACCTTCAATGAAATGTGGCAGCGCGAGCATGACAGCCGGGAACGCGGCCGTCTGCCTTACGCGGTATTGACGATCGACATCAACCAGTTGGACCGCGTCAACGACGATTTCGGCCACGACGCCGGCGACAGTGCGCTCAAGCTCGTTGCGCAATGCCTGCAGCGGAGCATCCGGCAGAGCGACCGCGCCGCCCGCTGCGGCGGTGATGAGTTCGCCGTGCTCCTGCCGGGAGCCACGCCGGAGATCGCCGAGACAATCGCCGGCCGCGTCAGGAGCAACGTCTACAAAACGACGCTCGACTTGCGCTCCAAGATGATTCGATGCAGCGTCGGCATCGGGGTTGCGAACTACCGGAAGGATGCGCGCGAGATGCGCGAGCTGCAGAGCATTGCGGAACACCAAATGTATCGCGACAAGGAGTTGCGCCGAGCGTCTGCCACACCGGCAAATATTTAAATGAAATCCATAAATTGCGACATAGTCCTATTGCAGTCGCCGAAGCATTCTGTAAAGCTTCGCAGATATCGCCCGCGCACCGTCGGCGCTTCCCTGGATTAGCGAGGACGCAATGGATCTTACCCTTCGACTTTCCAGGCCTGCCGCGACGATCGCCGGTGCCGTCCTCCTTGCTTTCGTGTCCGCGCAGGCCCTCGCCCACCGCAGCCGTGAACACCAAACGCGCGATCCGAGACTCAAGTCCAATTCCGCGCTGGTCGTCGACACCAAGAATTCGACCGTGCTTTATTCGAAGCGGCCGAACACGGTGCAGCCGATCGCATCGATCACCAAGCTGATGACGGCGCTCGTCGTATTGGAGGCGAGGCAGCCGATGGATCAGCGCATCAAGATCACGCAAGCCGACCGAATTCGCGGCAAGGGCTGGTATTCGCGCCTGCCCATCGGCGCGACCCTGACGCGCCGCGACCTCATGCATCTAGCGCTGATGGCCTCGGAAAATAGAGCCGCACGCACGTTGGCCGACAACTACCCGGGCGGGCTGCCGGCGGCCATTCGGGCGATGAACGCCAAAGCCAAGGCGCTCGGCATGACTCACACTCACTTCGACGATCCCACCGGGCTCTCGAGCGACAACGTCGCGAGTTCCGAGGATCTTGCGAAACTCGTGATCGCCGCGTCGAAAAACCCGACGATTCGGCGGTTTTCCACCGATAAGTACTATGCGGTGCGCGTCCACCGGCGGCTCATCGAATTCCATACGACCGACAAACTCGTCGCGAATCCGACCTGGAAGATCATCGTGCAAAAGACCGGCTACATCACCGAGGCCGGCCGCTGCCTCGTCATGGATACGGTCATCGAGGGCCGCTCGGTCGTGATCGTCCTGCTGGATTCGTTCGGCAAATACACGCGCGTCGCCGATGCGGTGCGCATCAAGCGCTGGATGGAAGCCGGCGGCGCCGACGAGCGCGGCACGCGCGTGTCGATGCGCTAGAAACGCATGCCGACGTGCACGCCCCAGGTGCGCGGATCGCCGAGCTGCGTGTACAGCTTGTTCGGGAAGTCCGGCGGCTCATCGCCGAAATAGAAGCCGCGGACCGTGTAATTCTTGTTTAGCAGGTTCCGCACCCACAGGCTGACGTCGAGCCGCTGATTTTCCCAACCGAGCCTTGCGTTCGCGACGGCGTAGGGTTTGGAGCGCGTCGGATTCGGCGGCAGGTCGTAGTAAAAGCCACCCATGCCGGTGAGGTCGACGCGTCCGTAGAGGCCGCGCGGACCGCGCCAGTCGGCGCTGAGCGCCGCCTGCCAATCGGGCGCGTGCGCGAGCGGACGATCGGGCAGCGGCACGCCATTCTGAGCGAAACCCTGATAGAGCGTCTGCAGCCAGGCGAGCGATCCGCCCACCGTGAAGGCGCTGGTCGCGCGCCAGCGCAGCGTATTCTCGACGCCATAGGCGTATCCCGAGCGCGCGTTGCCGGTATAGAACACGAAGGTATTGGGATCATCGGGCACCAATTGAACGCCGGTCTTCAGCTGCGGCGCGCTGCGGCGCATGTAGAACACCGACGTGTCGAGCTGGAGCCGTCCCGCTACGGTCGCGAGCTTCTGGCCCACCTCGTAATTGACGATGGATTCGGGGCCGAAGACCCGTTCATCGGCGGCAAGACCTGGGCTCAAATTGAATCCGCTCGCCTTGTAGCCTCGTGAAATCAGTGCGTAGAGATGCAGCGCGCGGCCCGCGCGGTAATCGATCGACAGGTGTCCGCCCCAGAGCTTATCGGCCGGGCCGAACGCATTGGATGTCGAGGGCGCGCCCAAATTGGTCGTCAAGTCATCGTAATGCGCCGTATGACGCTCGCCGCGTACACCAACCGACCAGCGCGCACGTGCGCCGAGATCGCCGTCGAACTCGCCGTATACCGCGCCGTTTCGGGAGCGGTACCGGCTCGTGAGCACCGTCAGGCTCTGCGAGCTATAGTCGGCCGTGGGGTCGATGTATAGGCCGTAGCTCGAATCGCCGAGCGCTTCGCGCATGTCGAACGCGTACACGCCGAAGAGCCACGCAAGCCCTTGCTTCGCGTCGCTCGCGAGGCGCAGCTCGAGGCTGCGGGTCGTGCGGTTGCGCGTTTGAAATTCCGTGTAATTGTATGTGTAAGGGGCCCAGAGCAGCGGGTTGCCCCAGTCGCCGTCGTAGCCGTAGGCGATGCGCGAATTCGCGTAGGTTGCGATCTCGGTCAGCGTCGCCCCGGGCAATCCGCGATACACGGCGCGCGCCGAGATGCCGGTCGAATGCTGCTGATCGACGCTCGGATTATCCGACTGCGTCGTGCGCGAATTGTCGATAGACCAGGCATCGTAGCCGTTGTCGATCCGGACCCTGAGGACGGTCAGGTCGACGTGCAGGACGTCGCTCGGGACGTAGCGCCAGCGACCGCGCAGCGTCGTCTCGCGCCGATTGTTCGTGTCGTGCCGGCCGAGATAGGCGTTGTGGTAAAAACCGTCGCTCGTGTAGCGCTGCGCCGCGAGTCGGAACGCCGAGTCCAGCGAGGCGACGGGCCCCGTGAGAACCGCGCCGACCGAGCGCGTGCCGTAGTCGCCGACATCGAATTCGGCGCGGCCGCCGAAGGTTTGCGAAGGCGCCGCACTCTTGACGTAGATGAGTCCGGCGAGGGCGTTGGCGCCGTAGAGCGTTGCCTGCGGACCGTGCAGGACCTCGATGCGATCGACGTCGAACAAGGTCGCTGCGCTGCCCAAACCGCTGAAGTCCACGTCGTCGATCAAAAATCCCACCGACGGATTGGGCGCGCCTTGGTATTGCTCCAATTCGCCGATGCCGCGTATTTGGAAATAGCGCGGCCGCGAGGTGTCGCCCGCCCAGTTCAGATTCGGTACCAGCGGCAGCACGTCCTCGAAGTGCTGTTGTCCCGCCGCCCTCAGCGTGTCTTTCCCGAGGACCGTGACGCTCGCCGGCAATTGCTCGTCGGGGACTCGCCGCAAGGTCGCCGTGACTATGATTTCTCGAAGTTCCGGCTCGCCGCCGGCGTCGGTGGCCGATGCCTCGCGGGGTAGCGCGCAAAGCGCGAATAGCGGGCCCAAAACGAAAAAGCACGCGATGCGTGCGGCGAATCGGTGGTTCAACGCGCTCCCTCCGCCGGCATTAACCGGATCAGGTTCCATGGGTTCGCCGCGAGCGCGCACACGCGCCCCTGCGGCATCTCAGGCCCCGATGAGGGCCACCCCAGCCAATAGATGCGACACTATATGCGAATAGAAGGCGGCGCGAAACTCGAGCGCGCTTATAGCAGCGCGCGAATCGCTCCGATCAAGCCGCCCGCGATCAATACGGCGACCGCGAGGAACGAGATGCCGAAGCCCGGACCGCGCGTCGCGGGGTCCTTTGCGTAGCTCATCGAGTACATTTCCCGGCCGATGAGGTAGACGATGCCGATCGCGGCGGCCCAAACGGGGTTGAAGTAGCTGCTGAACAAATAAAGGCCTGGCAAGAAAGCGACCAGCTGTTCGAGCGTGTTTTGCTGAATGCGGAAATGGCGCTCGAACACTTCATGACCGGCGACCGCGGGCGCCTTGATCCCGTAGCGGGTGCGCGAACTTCCCACCCTGAAGCCGTAGACGATGAATTGCAGAACTGCGAGCGCAGTCACGATATGGACATATGCCATGGATGTTCCTCCCTGAATGCGAGATTCTACCATCCCCGAAAGGCCGCCAGTCTCTATGAGTTCATCCCGAAATTCCGCCCGCTCCGGCACGCGCGGCTACGCGCATCTGGTCGAAATCGAGGCGCCGCCGGCGCGCGTCTGGCGCGCGTTGACGGATGTGGGCCTAATTCGCATCTGGTCCGGGGCGGATGCGGAGGTTGATGCCCGCAGCGGCGGCCTGTATCGCATCGGACGCGACGGCGGACCGAGCCGCGACGCGCACATCGACATCTTCGAGGCGCAGCGGCGGCTGCGCCTAATTTACATGAGCGTGCCCTCCTCGCCGCCGTGCGCGAGCGCGATCGTCGACGATTTCTTGCTCGACGTGCGCAAGGGGCCGAACACGACCTCGCTCAGGCTGTTGGGTTCGGGGATTCCCGAAGACGCCGCTTGGGATCCGCTCTACAAGAAAATGCGCATGGGCTGGGAACGCAACATGGCCCGCATCAAAGTCGCGCTGGAAAATCCGCCGCGCCCGAAGCTCCCGCAGCGCGAGTTCGGCGATCGGCCCTTGCCCGGGTTCGATACTTGAGTATCCTTGAGCGAAAGGAGATCCCATGCCCGGCTTTCTCATACGTGCGGCGATCGTGGCTCTCGGCTTGTGGCTTTCGACGCGCTGGGTTCACGGAGTCGTCATCGATAGTCCGATGACCCTGATATTGGCGGGGGTGCTCCTCGGAATCGTCAACGCGATCGTGCGTCCGATCGCGATCGTCTTGACGCTGCCGATGACGATCGTGACGCTCGGCCTGTTTCTGCTCGTCATCAACGCGGCGATGGTCGCGCTCGTGGCGTGGATGCTGCCCGGCATGCACGTCGCGGGCTTTGCGGCGGCGTTCTGGGCCGCCGTCATCGTCAGCATCGTGAGTTTCGTCGGCTCCTGGCTGATCGGGCCGACGGGCCGGATTCAAGTGATCGTCAAGCGCGGCTGATCACTGCGATTTCGGCTCTTCGAGGATTTTGCGCTCGAGAGCGGTGTCGCCCGGAAGCGTCAGGATGGCAACGCCCAGGATGATGATCAGCATGCCGGTGATTTGCAGCGGGGTCAGGGATTCATGCAGGAATTGCCAGCCCAGGAACGCCGCGATCGCAGGGTTCACGTAGCTGTAGGTCCCGAGCAGCGCCGGCGCGGCGTTCAGCGCGAGCCAGGCGTACGCCGAATACGCCAAACAGGAACTGAAAAACGTCAGGTACATCACCGCGATCAAGCCCGGTTCGTTCAGCGTCCAGTGCCCCGTTTCACCGATTGCGATCCCGGCGCCGATGTACAAGAGGCCGCCGACGAGCATCTGCAGCGCGACGAACATCAAAGAGCTCAACCTAGTGTCTATGCTGCGGTAATAGAGCGTTCCGAGAGCCCAAGCCAAACACGCCAGCAGCGCGCCGAATTTGGCTAGCATCATCGATTCGCCCAGGCTGCCCCTCGGCACGAGCATGAATATGGTGCCGACGAACCCGATGCCGAGACCGGCGAGTGCGCGCCGCGTCAACGGATGCCCGCGGCGACCGAAAACACCGAGTCCGGCGATCCAAAACGCCGCGGTGCCGTTCAGTAGCGCCGACTCGTGCGTCGACAAGTACTGCAGCGCCCAGACATTCAGGCCATTGCTCGCGAACACCATGAAAAATCCGGCGATCCCGACGTGGCGCAGTTCGACCGCATCGGTCGGCCACGGATCGCCGTTCCAGAAGTGCGCGACGAGCGCGAGCACGACGCCGGCAGTGACGAAACGAAATCCCGAAAACAAGGCGATCGGCAGGTGCTCGATCGCGATCTTCGAGAACAGGAAGCTCGAACCCCAAACGAGATAAACCGTGGCCAAGCTCAACCCGAGCTTGAGGGAGCGGCGTGGATCGAGGCGCATCGAATCAGTCGCTCGAAGTCAATCGTTCGCTTCTTTCGCCCGCGCCGCGAGTTTGTCCTTGAGCAGCAGCTTCGCCATCAATATGCCGATTTCATAAAGGATATACATCGGCACCGCCATGAAGCTCTGCGAGACGGCATCCGGCGGCGTCAGGAACGCCGCCACGATGAACACGCCGAGCAGGACGAATCCGCGGTTCTTGGTCAGCGAGCCGATCTTCACGAACCCGGTCCACACCAGCAGCACGGTCGCGACCGGCACTTCGAACGCGGCCCCGAACGCGAGCAGCAGCACCATCACGAAATCGAGGTAGTTCCCCATGTCCGTCATCATCATCACGCCGCTCGGCGTCGTCGCGATGAAGAAACTGAGCATCGCGGGAAATACGAAGTAATAGGCGAACGCGGCGCCGAGATAGAACAGGATCACGCTCGTGATCAACAGCGGTATCGCCAACTTCTTCTCGTGGCGATACAGGCCGGGGGCGACGAACGCCCAGGCTTGGTAGAGGATATACGGCATCGCGAGCCCAACGGCCGCGACCAGCGCGAGCTTGAACGGCACCGTGAACGGCGCAACGACGCTGGTGGCGATCAGCGTCGATCCGGCGGGAAGCCGATGAATCAGCGGTTTGGCGACGAACGTGAACAGCCGGTTCATGTATGTCGCGCACGGAATGAAGCAGATGCCGACCGCCATCATCGCCTTGAGCAATCGATCGCGCAGTTCCAGCAGATGCGAAACCAGAGTCCCTTCGGCGAGATCTTCGGGCGGGGCGCCCGATTCATTCATTGTGCGGCTTGATCGAGTTCGCGGCGTCGGTCGGATGGCGCGCGCTCGGCGCGGCGTCTGCCGCCGGCGCGGCGGTCTCGGCGGCGGCGGCCGGTGCGGTGGTCTCGGCGGAACAGGCGGAACCGGCGGCGGCGGCCGGTGCGCCTGGCCGCGTCCGTTGCTTCATCAATTCGTCGGCGCTGACTTCGCGGTCCAGCTGTTCGCTCAATTGGCGCGCCATCGCGCGCGCGCGGCCCATCCAATTGCCGACCTGCCGCGCGACTTTTGGCAGCCGCTCCGGGCCCAGCACGACGCGCGCGATGGCCGAAGTCAGCAAAATCTCAGAAAACCCGATGTCCAGCATGCGGTTTACACACTCGTTTTCGGCGGCGATTTGACTTCGCCTTCGCGCTTCGCGGCGCTCTCGAAATCGGCGTCCTTGTCCTGCTGCTTGAGCTGTTTGACTTGTTCCTCGGACTCGCCATCGCTCATCGCTTGCTTGAAGCCTTTGACCGCCGCGCCGAGATCCGAGCCGATCGTACGCAGGCGCTTCGTCCCGAATACCACCAGGGCGATCGCCAAAATCACCAAAAGCATCTTTGTATCGAACATTTCCATTCTCCGGTTCCGCCGGTAGCCAATCAGGGCAGCAATGATACGCCAAAGCGCCTATCAGGTATGACCGCCACGGACCCGTGTGCGTTCGGTCGCGAGCCCTTCCCGGCCGGAATTCAGCTTTCCAGCCAAATGGTTACGGGTCCGTCATTCGTCAGTGAAACCTGCATGTCCGCACCAAATTCGCCGCATTCCACCGAGGTGTGGCTTGCGCGGGCGAGCGCAACGATCAGGTCGAACAGCCGGCGGCCGTGATCTGGCGGTGCGGCATGCGAAAACCCCGGCCGCAGGCCCTTGTTGGTATCCGCCGCAAGCGTGAACTGTGGCACCAACAACAGATCGCCGTGCACGTCCATGAGGCTAAGGTTCATTCGCCCAGTAGCGTCTGCGAATACGCGGTAGTGCAGCAGACGATGCAGTAGAGCGCCGGCGTCCTCGTCGCCGTCCGCAGGTCGGACGCCGATGAGAACCAAGAGTCCGCGCCCGATCGAGGCCGTGAGCACACCGCCGATCCGAACCTGGGCTCCCGAAACGCGCTGCAGCAAACCGATCATGGCGGCCGACGGGGGATCTTTCGCAAGGCCGAGCGGCGCGTCTTGCTGCGCGCCCCATGCGGCGCGGGCGCCGCTGCGGTGCACAGCGCGCGGAAGCCGGCCGCGACATACCGCGCCAAGCGCTGGTGGACGCTGTCCAAGTCGGACGATCGGCATAGGCCGCCGGACAGCTTGTCGATCCGGCCGGTTTCGGCGAACGTCAAAGTCAGCGCGCCGGTCAGGAATTGATATCCCCAATACACTTCGCGCGCATCGCAGCCGGGCAAGGCCTCGCGCAGCACCGCAATGAATCGCTCGACGAGCGGATCGAAATGCTCCGTCATCAAGACCGGGCCCCATTCGGGCGAGTTGTTGACCTGCGCGACGAGCGCAAAATAGCTCTTCCAGCCGGCGCCGCCGCGCGCAGAACGCTCCAGCATCGGATAGGTGAATGCGTTGACGATGTCCTCGAGCGCCGGAACCCCGGGTAGCGCGCTGCGCCTTACCTCCTCGAGCAGCGCGAGCCGCTCCGGATTCAGCATCTCGGCGCGACGCCGGAACACGGCCGCGAACAGTTCGCGCTTGCCGCCGAAATGGTAGCTGACCAAGGCGACATCGACGCCCGCGGCCTCGGTGATGTCGCGGACCGAAACTCCGTAAAAGCCGTTGCGGGCGAACAGCTGCTCGCCGGCGTCGAGGATCCTCTCCTTCGCCGGCTTCGCGGCCGGCCTTCCGGCAGTGCTCGCGGCCGCCTTGCGGCCCGCCGTTTTGCGTCGCACAACTGTCATTCGGCCATTCTCCCGCGTCGCCGCGCGCGCTGCAACGCCGCGCGCGGGCCCCATCTTGATTCAACGGACGTTGAATATTTTTATCAACGACTGTTGAATTTCGTTCAACGATCGTTGAATATAGGCGCACGATAAGAATCGGCCTGCGAGCCGGATAGCGCCGGCGCCGCAGCTGTTTAAAAACGGCGCCGCCCTCATGGGCCGCCCGATGTTGAGGAGAACGCAGATGTCCACGATGTTTTCCGCGATGCGCCGCCGGCTGCCGGCGGTCGTGCTGTTAGCCGCCTCGGCACTGCCGCCGGCGGCCGTCCGCGCCCAGGCGGCCGCGCCATCCGGTGCGGCCGGCGCATCCACGGGCGCCCTCGGCGAGATCGTCGTCACGGCGCGCCGCCGCAAGGAGAATCTACAAGACGTGCCGCTCGCCGTGACCGCGATAGGCGCCGAAGAACTGCGCCTGCGCGACGTGACCTCGCTCGGCGACTTGAACTCGTTCGTGCCGAACATCGCCATATCGAGCGCGCGTGCGACCAGCAGCACGATCAACGTGTACATACGCGGAGTCGGCCAGAGCGATCCGCTGTGGGGCTTCGAGCCCGGCGTCGGCATCTACATCGACGATGTCTACATGGCGCGGCCGCAAGCGGCGCTGCTCGACGTCTACGACGTGGACCGCATCGAGGTCCTGCGCGGGCCCCAGGGCACGCTCTACGGCAAAAATACGATTGCCGGCGCGATCAAGTACGTGACGCGCGACATCGCGGGCCCGGCGAGCCTCACGGCCTCGGTCGCGGGCGGCAACTACGGCGAGCGCAACTTCAAGCTGGCGGCGTCGGCGCCGATCGTCGATCACCACGTTTACGCCGGCTTCGCTGTCGCCGACCTGCACCACGACGGCTATGGACACGTCGTCGCCCAAGCCGGCGCCGCGCCGAGCCCCTACAATCACCCGGGGCAAGATGTGTCGAACTACGACGTACTCGCCGGACGGGCGAATGTCACGCTGCTCTGGGGCATGAGTTCCAAACTGAGGCTCGCCGCCGACACGACGCAAGACCATTCGAACGCGGCGGGCGGGGAGCGCCTCAACAACGTGCTCGCGCCGCCGACCGGCAGCCGCTACGACACGCGCACCGACATGCCGGTCAACCAGGACCGGTATTACCGTAACGGCATTGCGGCGACCTACACGCAGGCGTTGAGCGACGCGCTCGCGCTGAAACTCGTCGGCGCCTATCGCGAAGGCCACGGACACCAGTTCATCGACTTCGAAGAACTGAACGCGAACCTGTTCCAGGTGCCGGCAAAATACAGCGAGCGCCAGGCCTCGGGCGAAGGCCAGCTCACCTACACGAACGACCTGGTCAAAGCCGTCGGCGGTCTGTTTTACATGAACAGCAGCGCGTGCGGCGCCTACAACGCGTCGCTCGGCGTATTGGTCCCGATTTACGATCTGTACCTGACGTCGATCGTCGACGGCTGCGTACAGACCAAGAGCACCGCGGCGTATGTCGATACGGCGTGGAAGCTCACGGGGCGCTTGAATTTCGACGCAGGCGTGCGCTGGAACCAGGACCGCAAGACCGCGCTCGTGTACCAGGCGCAATACGCGAGCGTCGCGCCGACGCAGCTCCTGCCGAACCAGACTTTCTTCGACGCGTCCAGTCCGCCGCCGGGGTTCTTCCTGTTTCCGAGCGCAACCGCGGGCGTCGTCACGAATTACACGAATGGCCGCACGTTCTCCAATATCTCGCCGCGCTTGGGGTTCGATTTCCATCTGACGCCGCAAGTGATGGCCTACTTCACCTATGCCCAAGGATTCAAGAGCGGCGGCTTCGACATGCGCGGCAATGCAAGCGTCTATCCGGCGACCGAGAACGGCTATGGTTCCGAGACCGCCGACAGTTACGAGGCGGGCCTCAAGTCGATGCTGCTCGACGACAGCTTGAAGCTCAATTTCACCGTATTCTACGATCCGTACAAGAACGCGCAGATCGGCGTCCAGCAGTTCGTCACGACCGGCGGACTGCCGCAAAACGTCACCGCGGTCCTGAACGCCGGCAAGCAAATCAATCAGGGTGTCGAGATCGAGTCCGCCTGGGCGCCGATCAAACCGCTCGCCATCGGGCTCAACATCGGCTACCTCGATTCCTATTATCAGGACTTCCTCATCGGCTGCACCGCGCTCACCCCCGGCTGCACGGCGAACTCGCCGCCGCAGAACATCGCGGACCTCAATCGCCCGGTGAACGCGCCGACGTGGACGGTTTCGACGAACGCGACGTATACCTGGCATCTGCCGGGCGGCGCGCTGCTCGCGCGCGCGGGATGGAGCTGGCGCAGCTTCACGAAGGTCGCCAACACGACCGCGAGCGTCACGGACCAGCCGGCCTACGGCCTGCTGGACGCGGGACTCGCGTACACGACGAGCGCAGGCGCGTGGCGCTTCGCGCTCGACGGCAAGAATCTCCTCGACCGCTGGTACCGCGTTTCCGGCTACGATTTCGGCAGCGCAGGGCTTCTCGGCAACGTCAGTCAAATCGGGTTTTACGGCGCGCCCCGCACCTATGACGTGACGGCCCAGTATCACTTCTGACGGAGGCCGAAGCGCAATGACCTGGTTCCAGGCACCGGAGCCGATGCTGCCCGATTTCATCAGGCTGCACGGCAAGTGGCGTGCGTCGCGCGACGCGCTCGTCGAGGGCGAGCGGCGCCTGAGCTGGGGCGAATTCGAGCGCGCGACCGCGCGCGCCGCGAACGGCCTGCGTGCGCTCGGGCTAGCGGCTGGAGACCGCGCCGTGCTGCTGATGGACAACAGCCTCGAAATGGCGGTTCTTTTGTTCGGCATCATGCGCGCGGGCTGCGTCGCGGTGCCGCTGAACGTCTCAATCAGCGACGAAGCGGTCGCGGCGATGATCGAGGATGCGCGCGCGCGCGCGCTATTCGCATCGGCGCGCCATCTGGCGCGCATCGACGGGCTGCGCGAGCGTTCGGTCGCGGTCGCCGCCGCGGTGCGCGTAGGATTGGGGGAGGCGCGCGCCGCCTGGACGCCGTTCGCCGAGTGGCTCGCCGCACAGTCGCCCCAATTCGCAGGGAATGTCGGACCCGCCGATGAGTGCAACATCATCTACAGTTCCGGGACCACCGGCGTGCCGAAGGGCATCGTCCACACGCACCGTTGCCGGCTGCATTGGGCGGCGGATCTCGCCGTCGCCCTGCGTTACCGCAGCGATTGCGTGACCCTGTGTTCGCTCGGACTGTTCTCCAACATCACCTGGGTCGCGATGCTGTGCACGGTCTACGTCGGCGGCACGCTCGTCGTCATGCAGGCCTTCAAAACCGGCGCCGCGCTCGCGCTGATCGCGCGCGAGCGCATATCGCACGGAACCTTCGTCCCGCTGCAGATCGAACGCTTGGTCG
This sequence comes from Steroidobacteraceae bacterium, assembly GCA_027456085.1. GTDB lineage: Bacteria > Pseudomonadota > Gammaproteobacteria > Steroidobacterales > Steroidobacteraceae > Bog-1198. The sequence continues at coordinate 12,718 of DAIDVO010000183.1, forward strand.
CCGATGCCGATGCCGCACGCCACGACCTGTCGAGCCTGGACACGGTGATGTGCTGCGGTTCGCCGCTCGGCGTGGATGCCAAGCGCGCGTTCCCGCAACGATTCGGCTGCCGGCTGATCGAATTGTACGGGCTCACCGAGGGCGTCTGCACGATCCTCGCACCCGAGGATTTCGAGCGCAAAATCGAGTCCGTCGGCAAGCCGTTCCTCGGCACGGACTTGAAGATCCTCGACGACGAGGATCGCGATGCGCCGGTCGGCGCGGCCGGCGAGGTCGTCGGCTCGAGCCCGCTGATGATGTCGGGCTACCTGGGCCGCGATGACGCGAGCGCCGAGGCGACCTTCACCGACGATACGGGCCGGCGCTGGCTGCGAACCGGCGATCTCGGCCGCCTCGACGAGGACGGCTTTCTCTACATCGTCGACCGGAAAAAGGACATGATCATCTCCGGCGGCCAGAACATCTTTCCCGCGGACATCGAAGCGGTAATGCGCGCGCACCCGGATATCGCCGAGGTCGCGGTCGTCGGCGTCCGCAGCCGAGAATGGGGGGAGACGCCGGTAGCGGTCGTCGTGGCGGCCTCAGCGGCGCCGCCGTCCGCGCACGAGCTCGTCGAATGGACCAATTCCCGTGTCGGCAAACAGCAGCGGATTCGTGCGGTGTTGTATCGCGCCAGTCTGCCGCGCAATGCGAACGGCAAAATACTGAAGCGCGAACTGCGCCGCGAATTGTCCGAACAGCCGCATCGAGGCGAGCATTGAGCCGCTATCGCGACACAACGTGTGTTTCCGCGGATGGCCTCGTGCTGCACCTGCGCGACTATCCGGGACCCGCGGCGGCGGCGCCTATGGTGCTCTGTCTGCACGGGCTGATGCGCAATGGCCGCGATTTCGAGGATCTCGCAGCGCGCTTGCGGGCGCGCTTCCGCGTCATCGTTCCGGATTTGCGTGGCCGCGGACTTTCCGACCGAGACCCCAACCCGCAAAACTATCAGCCGACCGTCTACCTGCGCGATTTGCTGAAAATTCTCGCCGAGACGAACGGAGCCGCGAAAATCGCGATCGTCGGCACCTCGCTCGGCGGGATCCTCGCGATGATGCTCGCGCACTCACAGCCCGCGCTGGTCGCCGGAATCATCCTCAACGACGTCGGCCCCGAGTTGGACCCCAAGGGCGTCGAGCGCATCAAGGGCTACGCGGGTCGTGCGGCGCCGGTGCGCGACTGGGCCGAAGCCGTCGCGCAAACCCAGGCCGTCTACGGCACGGTTTGGCCGGAAACCGCGGCCCAGCGCTGGGC
>DAIDVO010000184.1 GCA_027456085.1 Steroidobacteraceae bacterium
TTCGGTGTCGGCGGCGGCGTGTTCGCCGCCGCGATCGCGATCGCATTCCTGTTGATGCAGGCGCAGGCGACGACGTTCGCCGAGGCGGCCGCAATTCTGCCGACCGCCGGTTCCGTTTACGACTTCATCTCCTGCGGGCTCGGGCGCTTTCTCGCGATCACCGGCACGATCACGGCGTACCTGCTCGTGCATGTGTTCGCCGGTACCGCGGAAACCATATTGAGCGGCATGATGGCGATGGTGAATTTTCCGGCGGCGGACGCTCTGCTCGCGCACGTCGGCGGCTCTTGGATCGTGGGCGTCCTGCTCGTCGTGCTGTTTGCGACGCTGAACGCGTTCGGCATCAAGGCCTACGGCAAGGCCGAAATCGTGCTGACGCTCGGCATGTGGACGACGCTGACGCTGTTCGGGCTTCTCGGGCTGGTCGCGGCGCCCGCGGTCAGCGACGGCACCTGGTTCGGCACGTCGACGATCGGCTCCGGGCCCCTGGCGGTGCTGTCGCTCATCGGCATGGCGATGTTCATGTTCGTCGGCTTCGAGTTCGTCACGCCGCTCGCGCCGGAACTGCGGCAGTCTGCGCGGACGATTCCGCGCGCGATGCGGATCGGACTCTGCCTGGTCGCGTTTTGCATGCTGGTGTATGGCGCCGCCATTCGCCGCCAAGTGCCGAACATCGCGCTCACCGCCGACGGCAGCGTGCATTTGCTCGATACGCCCGGCGCGATCCCGCAATTCGCCGAGCACCTGCTCGGCCCGTTCGGGCGCATGTGGATCGGTTTCGGCCTGCTGTTCGCGGGCGCCGCGACGATCAACACCTTGATGGCTGGCCTGCCGCGCATCCTGTACGGCATGGCGATCGACGGCGCGCTGCCCAAGGCTTTTGCCTATCTCCATCCCCGCTACAAGACGCCGATCGTCGGCATCGTCGTATCGGCGCTGATTCCGATCACGAACGCCTTTTTGATTCGCGGCAACATCAATAGGATCATGCCGCTCGTGCTTGCGGCGGTCTGCGCATGGGGAGTCGCGTACGTACTCGTCACCGCGGCGGTCGTCGCGCTGCGCCTGCGGCGGCCGGACCTGCCGCGCGCGTACCGCTCGCCCTGGTTTCCCGTGCCGCAGATCGTCTCGACCGTCGGCATCGTGATCGCGATCTGGTACGTGGCGCCGCCGGGAATGAACCGCAGCACCGTATACGTACCGTTCGGCTGCATGTTCGGACTCACGGCGCTGTACGCGCTCGTCTGGACGCTGCGTGTGCAGCGCCAACCGCTGTTCAAGCCGGTTTCGGTCGAAGCCGTGCTGGCGCGCGAACTCGGCGGGTCGGCGACCGGCGCGGCCGCCGATTGAAATCGGCGGCGACTTCGCCTAATTTGCAAGCATTGGAAAATTGGAGGAAGCCCGCGATGCCCACCTACGAGTATCAATGCGCGCGCAATGGGCGCGTGGTCGAAGTGCGACATAAGATGGACGACCGTGTCGAGACCTGGGGCGAGCTGTGCGAACGCGCCGGCATCGGCTGCGGCGGCACCGATCCGCGCGCGCCGGTCGAGAAGCTGATCTCGGCCGGTTACATCGGTTCCACGGGCGCGGGACCCGCTGAGGCGCCGTGCAGCGCTCCCGCGTGCGGTGGCGGGATGTGCGGCGGCGGGATGTGCGATCTGCGATAGGCGGCGGAGAGCCATGATGTCTACTTGCTCCGGCGGCACACGTACCGATCGAGCCGATAATCGAGCCCGTCGAGCACCGTCACAACCGCAACACCGTCAGGCGGTAGGAACGGGCTCGAAATCGTGACTCGATAGACTCCCGCGGGCAGGTCCGTTAACCGATATCCACCGTTCTCATCGGTCATGGCTGTGAAATCACCATGATTCGAAAGGCGCTCGGCTGATAGGCGTACTCCGGCGATCCCTTTCTGATCAGGTGTGCGGATCCGGCCGACGATGCCGGCACCGCCCTCGGGATTGCGGCGATATCCGTGCGCCGCACGTGGCGCCGCATTGCTTGGGTGGCCACCCATCGCCTCGCCTTCAAATCGAGAGTGTGTGCGCGGATCCCGGGTCTCGACGACGCTGACCATTTCCGGGCACACAACCACTCGATCTACCGACCACGACACTCTCGCCTTCTTGAACTCGATTCGGTAAGTCCCCGGAGCCAGGTCGCCAAAAGAAAACTCCCCGCTGGCATTTGTGTCGGCGGTCCGCGTGCCGGTCGAGCCGATCACGGACACGGTGGCCCGCGGGTTCATCGCCTCCGGCAGTCCGAGGAGATCATTCCGATGCGGATTGACGACTCCACGGATCCCTGCCAGTCCCGCCGTCGATGCGCGAAAGGGATGCGGCGCCGCAATTGCCGCTGCGCCGACGATCGCAAACACCAGCGGCGCAGCGAAACCCAGCCGCCACAGCCGTTTAATCGGCGCAGGCCTCATGCGCATTCTCCCTGTCGGAAAGGGGTTCCGGTGCGAGTTCGTTCATGGATGATACGCGCGCTCGATATGGCCCGCGAGCTGCGACTTGTAGAAATACACGACGCGCAGCTTCCCCGTCGCGTAGCGCACGGCCTCGTCGTCGAAGTGCGGTGAGTTGATGTCGCCGCTCTCGCCGCCGGCGGTGACGGCGCGCGCGCGCACGCGCCTCCCGAACTCCACGACGGCGACGAAACTGTTGCCGCTCGTGCCGTACCACTTCCGGGTGTTCGGGTAGCCGTGAGCGCCGAACGAGGCCAGCGATCCCCAGACCGATGACGTGAACGGCACCGGGATGCTCGGCCGGGAGTCGTCGAAATGCGATTCGATTGCATCGTCGAGGCGCTGGAAGCGGTTGATGTCGCCCCATGGTGTCTGCCACGCGCCGAAGTCGGCATTCAGCTTGTCGGACGCCGTGGCGAGGGACTCGAGCAACTGCCGCGGCGTCGCGCGCCCGACGACGTAGTCCTCGGCGGAGATTCCCGCGGCGCGCGCATCGCGCTCGATCGAGTGAAAGATGCCTGTGCCCCAGAACACGGCCAAGGACGTCGGCACCGAATGTATACCCCAGCGATAGTCCCAGCCGCGCAGTAGCGTGATCTGCTGCGCGAGCTCGCTCTTCAGCGGGTCCGATGCCGGGAGCCCGTCATAGGCATCGACGAGCCGCGGAATCATCGTCGCGAACGCCGGAAGATAGCTGTCGAATGCCGCCGCGGTAAGCGATTCCATCGTGTAACGCCGGTGCGCAGGCAGAATGCGCAGCGCGTGTAGCCCCCGCGGCGTTTCCTCGGTGCCGGTCTCGACGTACTTCGGAAAATCGCCGCGCTTCGGGCTGTCGGGACCGGCCGCGGACCACGGCCAGTTGTTCGAGTTGTAGAGCCAACCGACGGCCGGATTCTTAAGGTGCGGCGTCTCGGCGATCGACAGCAGCCCGTGATACGCAGTCGCCGGGTTGCTCCCATCGACGGGCTTGGTCCAGTCGAACTCAGGGTCGCGCCTCGGGATGTAGTTGGAATGGAAATACGCGATGTTGCCCTCGGCGTCCGCGAAAACCGTATTGTTCGAGGAGTTGGTGTGCAGCTCCATGATCTTGCGGAACCCGGCGTAGTCCTTGGCCTTGGTACGCGTGTAAGACTGGATGAGCGCACGGACGGGGCGCTGCATCAGACTCACGCTGACCCAGTGGTCGCCAATCTTGCGCACGACGGGACCGTGCTGCGTGTAATAGGCCGTGAACGTCCGATAGGCGATTCCCGCGGCCGTCCTGTAGGGCACGACGATCCTGCGCTCCCGCATCGGCAGTTCCCGATCGCCATAGCGGTATTGGTAGCGGCCGCCGCGATTCCTGACCGTTTCGAGAAACTCGTCGATGTTGTCGACGCCGCTCGAAGTGTGCATCCAACCCGCGGTCGCGTTGAACCCCTGGTAGATGAAGAACTGTCCCCAGGTGACGGCGCCGTACGCGTCGAGTCCCTCGTCGCTCGCCATCTGCAGCTCGGAGCGAAAGTAGAACGAGGTATGGGGGTTGATGTAGAGCAGTGCCTGGTGATCGAGTGTGTTCCGGGGCGCGATCGCGATGCCGTTCGAACCTGACGGTTCCGCAGGCGGCCCGGCGCCGCCGCGGCGCCGCGCCGCCACGGGTACGCCGCCGTAGAACGCCGCCAAATCATCGAGGTTCACGCTTTCGATGTCGCCGCCGATGCTGCCTTCGCTGAAGGTAAGCGCCATCCACGGCTCGAAATGCGTGATAACCCTCGGCTTCACCTCGGGGTGCGTGTAGAGATAGTAGTTCAAGCCATCGGCGAACGCGTCCATGAGCTTCTTGAGCCACGGGGGGCAGCGCGCATACTTTTCCTTCATCACCGCGGGGTCGATGAACATTTTCATGCGCAGGTCGCGCCAGATCTGTGATGCGCCTTGCGTCTCGGAGAGCCGCCCCATGGCGTTGATGTAATTCGTCTCGACGCGGTTGAAATCGTCCTCCGCCTGCGCGTACTCCATGCCGAACACGGCGTCGGCATCGGTATGGCCGTGGATGTGTGCGATGCCCCGGTCGTCGCGGATGATCATCACTCGCTGCGCTTCGCTTTTCCAGCGGGCGATCTCTTGCGGGGACTCGGCCCGGGAGGCGAGCGGCGTGGCGAGCAGACTCGCGGCCG
>DAIDVO010000185.1 GCA_027456085.1 Steroidobacteraceae bacterium
CGCCTCGTCTAGTGCTCGGCGGATCAAACCGACTTCTATCGCGCACAAATGGTTCTTCAGATCGATGCCGCCGTGCGGCAGCGCTTGCGCGATCGACTGGTCGGTCGCGAGTGCGCGCGGCGTCGCGTCCTCGTCGCCGTCGCGCCCCGCGGTGACATGCTCCACGGGCCCGACGAACCGAATGTCGGTTTCGGCCGCGCCTCCCACGCTCTCGCCGCGGTAGCGCTCCGGCAAATCGCCGGCGTCGATCCGTTGGCCGGGATACAAGATCGCGAGTCGCTCGAGCAGATTGGCGAGTTCACGCACGTTGCCGGGCCAGGGATTGCGTGCGAGTCGCAGCATCGCTTCCTCGGCGAGCCGAATCCTCTGCCGGCCGCCCTGAGCCTGGCGCTCGAGCAAGTGTTCGATCAGCACCGGCAGGTCATCGAGCCTGTCCCGCAGCGGCGGCATCTGCAGAGGAAACACGTTCAGGCGGTAGAACAAATCCTCGCGGAAGCGGTTGGCGACGATCGCCTGATCCAGATCCCGGTGCGTCGCCGCGATGATGCGCACGTTGCAATGAATCGTGCGATTGCTGCCGACGCGCTCGAAGCTGCGCTCCTGCAGGACGCGCAGCAATTTCACCTGCATCTGCAGCGACATGTCGCCGATTTCGTCGAGAAACAGCGTGCCGCCCTCGGCGAACTCGAAGCGTCCGAGGCGCATCGTCAGCGCGCCGGTGAACGCCCCTTTTTCGTGGCCGAATAATTCGCTTTCCAGCAAATCCGCGGGAATCGCCCCGCAATTGACCGGTACGAACGGCCGTCCCGCGCGGCCGGAGAGTTCGTGGATGTGGCGGGCCGCGATTTCCTTGCCGGTGCCCGATTCCCCGAGTATCAGTACATTCGTGTCGAACGGCGCGACCTGCTCGATCAGGCGGTGAACGGCGCGCATCGCCCGCGATGCGCCGCTCGGCCGAAAGCGATGCACGCCCGGCTGTGCGCAATAGCCGCCGCGAATTTTCTCGGCCTGCGCCAAAACGGCCGCGATGCGGCGCTGCTTGAGCGGAAGTTCCAGGTGCAGCCACGCGAGATCGACCGTCGACTCGGCGATTTTCGGCAGCCCCGCGGCGCACAGACAAATGATCGGCATCGGTCGTGAAAGCTTGCGCACGAACTCGGCGAGTTCGGCGCCGTGCGCGTCGACGGTCTCTTCGGCGACGATGATCGCGTGCCAATCCGGGGCAGCACGCGCAATTTCGGCGCGCGCATGCGCCAGGTCGTGCACGTGAACCGGCTCGATATCCAAAAATCGCAGCAGCGTGTCCAGAATCCGCGCCTGCGGTTCTGCGGGTTCGATTACGAGAACTTTGGCATCGAGCACGCTTCCAGACTCCTTCCGGACCGAAATCGTGACGGACCGGTCAAAATCTACGGTTCCATCTCAACGTTCGCGTCTAACTTATTGACATTGCTCATTCAATGTCAGGTCGGAATCGATACTAACCGAATAACTCGGCCGAACAGGAGTTGGCAATTCCCCGAAACGCGCGTAGGGGAATCTCGCAAAAGACCTGCGGTGTTTCGCCGGCGTGCGTCGCTAGCCGGTCGTTTGCTTCGCGCCCGCGACGAGCCGTCGGTGATGCCGGAAGATCAGCTTGTCGATCGACTCCGAGAGCGTTTCGCTGATGCCGACGAACCGCAGTTGCGCGACGCGAACGCCGTCCTCGCGCCGTTCGCCGTCGACGCGGCACGGCAGCTTCAGCGCCTGCGGCAACGCCGAGTTGATGTAAAGAACTGCGAGACCCGTCGCACCGCTCGCCGGAGCTTCGGCGCCGGTCCATTCCAAACCGCGGGCCGACAGCCTCACCTGCTGATTGCCCGGCAGAACGCTGTGCTGCGCCGACAGCGCCGCCATCAGCCGCAAGAGAATATTCATCTTGAATTCGAGCCGCTGCAGTTCGTGCACCAGCGCCGGCGATTCGTCCTTCAGGGCATCATGAATGCGGGTGTCCTCGAGCGACAACTCCGCACCCAGCAACTGATGATTATCGGCGTTCAGGCGCGCCAGGTCCGCGCCTTCGGGCAGCGCGCCTGCGATCCACGCGAGCGGCAGCGCCTCTTCGAAAATCAGCCCATCGCCAAAGAGCGTATCCGCCATGGCTCCCGCCGAAGTATTCATCGACCCATATTTTCGGGCGCCCGGGTCGCCGAATAGGCGCGCATCGCCCGCTGGCCCACAGCGGCCATGTCCAAAACCCGCGCCGTGGCGCGCAGACGATGCTCCATCGTTCCGATCGACCGGTCGTTCAGATGCGCGATCTCGCCCAGCAGCCGGCGACCCTCGTCGTCGATCGAATTCAATCCGATCCGCACCGACTCTAGCAGCCGGCGCCGCTCGGCGTCGAGGCCGGCCGCACGCACGGCATCGCCGCCCGCAGCCGCTTCCATGATCTCGCGCGAGATTTGCAGCGCGCGCTCGAGGACCGCGTTCGCGCGCGCGCCGCTCATCGGCCTTCCGCGACGATCTGATCCCAGGCGTCCTTGATCTTGCGCACCAGACCCGACACCTCGACGACGATCCGCGCATCGTCCGTCGCATTCGCGAGCGTGAGGCGGTCGAGCATGTAGAGATACAATTTGCGCAGGTTCTGCGCCACCTGACCGCCCTTTTCCATGTCGAGACAGTCGTTCAAGTGTCCGATCAGGCGGACCGCCTTAGCGATCGCGTTGCCCTTGGCGATGACCTCGGCGATCGGCAAATTGCCGCTGATCCGCTCCATGCAGCCCTGACTGATCGCGAGCGCCGCAAGGGTATGCTCGAACGAAATCTGTATCAGGCGCGTAGGCTTTGCGTCGGCGATCAGTCCGTGGCTGCGCACCGCGCGGTATTGGGCGGCGCCGTTTTGCATGTTCATCATGTCGCTTGATCCGTGTTAGGACTTGGTGCTCGTCGTGCCGCTGCTCAGGGAACTGTTGGAACTCTGGTTGCCAACCGTGCCTCCGCTGAATTCCGCGGTCAGGTAGGTCTGTGTCTGTTTCAATGCGGCAACGGCCACGTCCATCGCGTTGTACTGCGCGGTCAGCGTCGCCGAATAGGTCGCGAGCTCCGCCTGCAGTTGCGACTGTTCTTGGGCGACATTGCTCAAGCCGGCCTGCAAGCCCTGATTGATCGAGTCCAGAAGCCCGCCGACCTGGGTGAATCCCGTGACGAGATTGTTGATCTTCGTCGCGAGACCCTGCGCGCCGCCGAGCAGATTGCCGACACTCGCCAGATTTGCGGCGAGCGCGTTGCCGAGCGTGGTCGTGTTGGTGTCGTACGTGCCCTGGGGATTTGCCGTGATGCCGAGGTCCGAAAGCGACTTGATGCCGCTCGTGGATCCGCCCTGGACTTGTCCGAGAACGTCCTGTAATTGGCGCTGAAACGACTCCAGCGTCGCGTTGCCGTTCAACGGACCCGCCGTTTGGGTCGCGGGATCATAGCCCGTCAGCGACTGGATGCTCGTCAAGACGCCGTTCAAGGCGGTCATGAAGGTATTGATCGAGGTCTCGGCCGCGGCGGTATTCGGACCGACCGTCAATGTCGTCGGTGTATTCGCCGCGGTCGGCTTCAGCAGGGTCATCGTCACGCCGCTGACCGCGCCGACGACGACGTTGGACGCGCTCGTTCCCGCGTAGCCGTTGAGCGTGAAGTTCGCGTCTTGCGCGGCCTGCGTCTGCGTGAGATTCGTCGTGGCGTTGGCCGGATCGTAAACCAGCGGCGCGAGGCCGCCGTTGCCGCCGCTCGCGGTGACCGTGATCGCCTTGGCGGCGCCGGTCGCGGTACCCGACAGCACGAGACGCGCGCCGGCGCTGGTCGTGAGAATGCTGGCGCTGACCCCGGGGTTGGCGGTCGCGCCGTTGATGGCCGCCGCGATTCCGGCGAGCGTATCGTTGGTCGAGTCGATCGTGAGCGACGCGGAAGCGCCGCCGGCCGCGATCGTCAAGGTTCCGGTGCCGACGGCGCTGCTGGAACTCGTGAACGCCTGCGACGAGAGGCTGGCTGCGGTCGCGAGATTCTGCACCGCGAGCGCATATTGGCCGGCGGCGGCCGTCGCGCTCGCCGATGCCGTCGCGACGGGCGTATCGCCGAGAGTCGCGCTGAACGCCGCCAGCTGGCTCGGCGTCTGCAGCGGCGTCAACGTGGCCTGCAAGGTATCCAACGCGCTCTTGAACGTGCCGTACGCCGAGACCTGTGCACTCAGCGTATTCTGCTGGGCGGTCAGCATGTTGCTCTGGCCCGCGCCATATGCGCTGGTGAGCGCCGAAACGATCGCGCCGATATTGAGGCCGGAGCCGATGCCTTGCGAGGTGACCAGGGCGGCCGCGGAGGCGTTGGCCGCGGTACTCGCGGCGGATGAAATGCTTGAACTCATGCGGTCCTCGGGATTGGGCGCTGCCCTCGCCGATTTATCGGCGGCTCGAGTCAAGACTTAAGCAAAGAACGTACCAAGATGCGCGCCGGGCGCTTTCGAGTGCGGGATGCGCCGTCTGCACGACGCCGGCCGCCGCCGCCGCCGCGCTGCTGCGGCGGGCGGCATCACCATGCCGCGGGGGCGGCGG
>DAIDVO010000186.1 GCA_027456085.1 Steroidobacteraceae bacterium
GGCGCGGTATTGGTCGGCAAGCGGTCCGCTCTGAACGGCCTGCAGGTGTTCTTCGGCGGCGATCTGCCGGCGCAGGTCGGCCTGCAGCGCCGCACGCGCGTCCGCCAGGCGTTTCGCCTCGGCCGCGCGCTTGGCCTGCGCCGCCTTCTGCGCCTGTGCGGAGCGCTGCGCGGCCAATGCCTGCGCGGCGCGCTGCGCGTCGAGTGCGCGTGCCGCCTGCGCCTTTTGCACGGCGCGCGCCTGCGCCACTGCGCTCGCATGCTGCGCCGCACGGGCCTGCTGCGCTCGTCGTACCTGCTGCGCTTGTTGTGCCTGCTGTGCCTGCTGTGCCTGCTGGGCCTGTTGGGTCTGCTGGGCCTCGCGGGCTTCGCGGGCTTCGCGGGCCTGTTCGGCTTGCGCCGCTTGCGCCGCCTGCGCCTTCAGCAGCGCGTCCCGCTTCGCATTCTGCGCCGCGTGCACGATACTTGAATCGACGACCGTGGCGTCGATCGGCAGCGGTTGCAGGTCGAGATGCGGAGCGATCGAGAAATTCGCCGCGAGCAGCAGCGCGGCGACGATGCCGCCATGGAGCAGCACCGACATCAGCACCGGTCGGGAATTCTCGTGCAGGAAAGCCGCCATTCACCGCACCCTTGGGGAAGCGCCGCGCCCGCGCCGCGACGGCATGGTTCCGGCTCTCTCGGGGTCGGTCAGAAATCCCACCTTGGTCGCGCCCGCGCGCTGCAGAAGCACCATCGTGCGCACGACCGCGCCGTACGGCACCGTGGCGTCGGCTTTGAGCAGAATCGGCGTCAGCGGATCTCGCCGCAGGACGGCCGCAGTGCGGCCGCGGACGGCTTGCGCCGCGACCGGTTGATTCGAATCGCGGCCGATGTTGACGTACATGCGCCCGCGCGCGTCGACGGTCACGATCAGCGGCTCGTGCTTCGCGAGAAACTCCGGGTCCAAGGGTCTGGCGCCGGCCGCCGGCAGATCGACCTTGACGCCCTGTTTCAGCAGCGGCGCGGTGATCATGAATATGATCAGCAGGACCAGCATCACATCGATGTACGGCACGACGTTGATTTCGGCCATGATCTTGCGGCGGCGTTCGCGCGCGGCCATTCGCGTCAGGCCGGCGCGCCGCGGATGGACCCGTGACGCTGCAGAATCGTGGAGAATTCTTCCATGAACGCGTCGAAGCGCATTTCCAGGCGGCTCACCTGATCGGCGAACCGGTTGTAGGCGACGACCGCGGGAATCGCCGCGAACAGGCCCATCGCGGTCGTGATGAGGGCCTCGGATATGCCGGGCGCGACCGCGGCAAGCGTGGCCTGCTGCACGTCGCCGAGGCCATGGAACGCGCTCATGATTCCCCAAACCGTACCGAACAATCCCACGTAAGGGCTCGTCGAACCGATGGTCGCCAACATGGAGAGATTTTTCTCCAAGCGGTCGATTTCGCGCATCTGCGCGACCCGCATCGAACGGCGCGCGCCTTCGAGCAATTGATCGGACTGGGTGCCCAACTGGCGCAGGCGGCTGAACTCGCCGAAACCGGATTCGAACATGCTCTGCATGCCGGTGCCGGACCGGCCCCTGGTTTCTATGCTGCGGTACAGGGCGCCGAGATCGCCGCCGGACCAGAACGAAGTTTCGAACTGTTCGGCCTGGCGCCGGCAATTGGAGATGATGCGGCGCTTGCCGAATATGATCGTCCAGGAGGCCACGGACGCCAGGATCAGCAGCAGCATCACCGCCTGCACGATGGGACTCGCGTCCAGCACCAATTGGTAAACCGACAAATCATTGCTCATCGCGCCACTCCGACAACAGGTCCTTCGGTATCGCGCAAGGCTTCAACTTGACGGAATCGAGACAGGCTACGCGCGTGGTGGCATCGATCAACTGTACGTCCCCGCGCCAAATCGTTTGCTTGAAATCAATTGTCGCACCGCCCAGTCGTTCCAATTCGGCCGTTACGGTAATTTCATCATCGAGGAGCGCGGGCTTCAAAAATGAGACGCCGACGTGAACGACGGCGAATTGAAGCCTGCGCTCCGCGTGCAGCCGACTCTGCTCCACCCCCAGCTTTCGCAGCCACTCCGTTCGGCATCGCTCCATGAATTTCAGGTAGTTCGCGTAGTACACGACGCCGCCGGCGTCGGTGTCCTCCCAGTAGACGCGGCACGGCCATGAAAAGTTCGGCCGCCGCGTCACGATCGTTCGTCCTTCGCGGACGATGCATCTGACGATGCGTCTTTGAATAGCGACAGATTCGCATCGCGGTCGGAAGACGCCTCCCGCGCCGGCGCCGCCAGCCCGAAATGTGCGTAGGCGTTGCGGGTCGCGACGCGCCCGCGCGCGGTCCGCATCAGGAATCCTTGTTGAATGAGGTACGGCTCGATCACGTCCTCGATCGTGCCGCGTTCCTCGCTCATCGCCGCCGCCAAGCTGTCGACGCCGACCGGCCCGCCGTCGAACTTCTCGATCACGGTCAATAGAAGCTTGCGGTCGAGCATGTCGAAACCCTGCGGATCGACCTCCAGCATGTCGAGCGCGGCGACCGCGACTTCGGCGCTGATCAACCCCGCCGCCTTGACTTCGGCAAAATCGCGCACGCGGCGCAATAGTCTGTTCGCGATGCGCGGCGTGCCGCGCGCTCGTTCGGCGATGCGCTCGGCCCCGGCCGCCTGCAGTTCGACCTTCAGAATGGACGCGCTTCGATTCACGATGCTGCGCAATTCCTCCGTCGAATAGAATTCCAAACGCTGCACGATCCCGAACCGGTCGCGCAGCGGCGAAGGCAGCAACCCGGCGCGCGGGGTCGCTCCCACCAGCGTGAACGGCGGGAGGTCGAGCTTGATCGAGCGCGCGCCCGGGCCCTCGCCGATCATCAAGTCGAGCTGAAAATCCTCCATCGCCGGATACAGAACCTCCTCCACGACCGGACTCAGGCGGTGAATCTCGTCGACGAACAACACGTCCCGCGGCTCGAGATTCGTCAGCAGCGCGGCGAGATCTCCCGGCCGCTCGAGCACGGGGCCCGAGGTTTGCCGCAGGTTGACCTTGAGCTCGTGCGCGATGATGTTCGCGAGCGTCGTCTTTCCGAGTCCCGGAGGACCGAAGATCAAGACATGGTCCAGCGCCTCGCCGCGGTTGCGCGCGGCCTGGATGAAAATCTCCATCTGCGCCTTGACGTTCGGCTGGCCGACGTAATCGGCGAGCGTCTTCGGACGCACCGCGCGGTCGACGAACTCGTCGTCGCGCGCACCGCTCCCCGCGATGACCCGATCTCGCTCTATACCCATGGGGCTTCCCGTTTCCATGCGCCGTTCATCAGGACTTCGCGGCCGCTTTCAGCGCGCGGCGGATCAATTCGGTCGTCGACAGGCCGGGCTCGTCGACGGCCTTCAGGAGCCTCGCCGCCTCGGGCGGCTTGTAGCCGAGCGCCGCCAACGCGCCGAAGGCTTCGCTCTGCGGCGTCGTCGTGGCCGTGAACAGCGCGGCGCTGTCGGCTCCGACCTGCGCCGCCGCGAGCTTTTTCGCGCCGTCGCGCATCTCGATGATGATGCGTTCGGCCGTCTTGCGGCCGATCCCCGGTATGCGCGTCAAGGCGACGCTGTCCTCGGCTTCGATCGTGCGCAGAAAGTCCTCGACGCTCGCACCGGAGAGAATCGCCAAGGCGATCTTCGGACCGACGCCGGAAATCTTGATCAGCGAGCGGAACAGCCGCCGCTCACCGTCCGTGCCGAACGCGAACAGGACGTGGGCGTCCTCGCGCACGACCAAATGGGTGAACAGCGCCGCGGCCTCGCCGATGCCCGGCAGCGCGTAGAACGTCGACATCGGCGCTTCCAATTCGTAGCCGATGCCGTTGACGTCCAGGATCAGGTGCGGCGGCAGCTTGGAAAAAAGCCTTCCTTTGAGAAAGCCGATCATGCCGTGCGCGCCGCCCGCGCCGTCGCGGCGAGCGCGCGGCCGCGCAGCGCGTGGCAAACCGCAGCGGCCAGTGCATCGGCGGCGTCGACCGCCACCGTGCGTTCGAGTCTGAGGAGATTCTTCATCATCAGCTGCACTTGCGCCTTGTCCGCGCTTCCTGAGCCAACCACGGCCAATTTGATCTCGCGCGGAGCGTACTCGTAGATCCGTGCATCCGCATCGGCGGTCCCGCAAATTGCGGCGCCGCGGGCTTGGCCCAGCTTCAGCGCGCTGCCGGCGTTGCGGCTGACGAATACACGCTCTATGGCGATTTCCTGCGGCCGGTATTCGGCGACCAGCGACTGCATGGCGCGGAATATTTCACAAAGCCGCGCGCAAAAATCGCCGTCGCGGGTGCGAATGACCCCGCTCGCCACGTACGACAGTCTCTGGCCGAGCGCATCCAGCACGCCGAAGCCGGTGCGTTGCGATCCCGGATCGATGCCCAGCACCCGCAGTCTAATATCTGTCATCCTCGGTATGATACCGGCAATGTTTGCCTAAACCCACCGCCATACCGGCGCCACGGACTTGGAAACGACCGCATCAAGCAGAGTACCGGCCGGCGAGACCTGCTCCCAGGCCTTCGCCGCGGTTCGCGCGCTCGAACTGCCCGCATCGGCCGAACCCGTGCGTGCGGCGGCCCTCGAGGTGGCCGAGATCGTCGGCTCGCTGGACGCAGACGACGACGTCGTGGTCGCGGCGCTGATACGCCCGCTGCTCGACGCAAAGCTCATCGAACGCGAGGCTGCGGAACGGCGCTTCGGCGCGGCGGCGGCGCAGCTGGCGCGCGACCTCGGCCAATTGGGGCATTTCGGCTTTCCGGCCGACTGGACGCCGGAGCGCGAGCTCGATCCCGGGCAAGCCGAGGCGCTGCGCAAGATGCTGCTTGCCGTCATCGGCGACGTGCGCCTGGTCATCGTGCGCCTCGCCGAGCAGCTGCAAAAAATGCGCTCGGCGAAGCTCGAGGACGCCGCGACCCAGCGCAAGCTCGCGATCGAGACGCGCGAAGTCTACGCCCCGCTCGCCAACCGTCTCGGCGTCTGGCAATTGAAGTGGGAACTCGAGGACCTGGCGTTCCGCTACCTGCAGCCCCAGGACTACCGGCGCATCGCCGCCGCGCTGAAGTCGCGTCGCCCCGAACGTGCACGCTATATCGAAGAGCTCAAGGCCGAATTGCAGGCGGCGCTGCGCGCCGCCGGCGTCGAGGCGCGCATCGACGGCAGGCCGAAGCACATTTTCAGCATCTGGCGCAAGATGCAGGCCAAGCACCTCGCGTTCGACCAGTTGATGGACATCCGCGCCGCGCGCGTACTCGTCGACACCGTGGCGGACTGCTACGCCGCGCTCGGCGTCGTGCATTCGCTGTGGCGGTTCATCCCGGGGGAATTCGACGACTACATCGCGACCCCGAAGGAGAATCTGTACCGGTCGATACACACGGCCGTGATCGGCCCGGGCGGCGAGCCGGTCGAGATTCAAATTCGCACGCACGACATGCACGCAAGCGCCGAGCGCGGCGTCGCCTCGCATTGGCGCTACAAGGAGGGAGGCCGCGGCAACCTCGCTTACGAGCGCAAGATCAACGAACTGCGCACGCTCCTCGCGCCGGCGGACGGCGGCGACACGGAGCGCGACTTTCTCTATAGCGTGCGCGTCGATCTGTTTCAGGATCGGGTCTACGTCCTCTCGCCGCGCGGCGAGATCGTCGATGTCCCGGTCGGCGGCACGCCGCTCGATTTCGCCTATCAAGTGCACACGGACTTGGGAAACCGAACGCGCGGCGCGAAGGTCAACGGCCGCATGGTGCCGCTGGATTACGCGCTCAAGAACGGCGAAACCGTCGAAATCATCACCGCCAAGACGCCGCAGCCGTCGCGCGACTGGCTGTCGCCGCAATCCGGGTTTCTCGCGAGTCCGCGCCACCGCAACAAGGTGCGTGCCTGGTTTCGCAAACAAGACGAGTCCCAGAACAAAGCCGCGGGACGCGCGCTGTTCGAACGCGAAATGCAGCGCCTCGGCGTGCGCGGCGCGCCGATCCCGGAACTGCTCGCCGAACTCAAGCTGCCGAGCGCCGATGCGCTGCACGAGGCCCTCGGCCTCGGCTACATCAGCGCCGCGCAAGTCGCCGGCGCGATTCAGCGGCTGCTGCACGCGCGCGACGAGCGCCCCGCCCAGCCGGCGCGCGCGCGCCAAAGTCCGGAGCGCGAACCGGAGGTCGAGGTCCAAGGCATCGGCGAGTTCCTATCGACATACGCGCGCTGCTGCAAGCCCGTGCCGCCGGAGCCGATCGCGGGCTACGTCACGGTCGGACGCGGCGTCAGCATTCACGCGCAATCCTGCGCGAACCTCGCGCGCTTGAGCGCCAAATCGCCCGACCGAATTCTCGCGGTCAGCTGGGGCAACGCGGCAGGCGGCGAGTATCCGGTCGACATCGAGGTCCAGGCCTACGATCGGCGCGGCCTCGTCAGGGACGTCAGCGGCGTATTGGCGGACGAAAAAATCAGCATCCAGGGCATGACCACCGTCACCGATCGGCGCGACGACGTCGCCCACATGCAGATCGGGATCGGGATCACGGGCCTTGCGCAGCTCTCCCGCGTGCTTGCGCGCATCGCGCAGCTGCCGAACGTCATCACGGTCAAGCGCAAGCGCTGACGCGCGGCTCGGCGCCGCGCAGCCGCGTTGGGTCAGCGGTTGATCGAGTCGATCGCCCGTTTGTCGACCGCCAGAGCCGCTTCGTGCAGCGCCTCGGACAAAGTCGGGTGCGCATGAATCGTGCGCTGCAGATCTTCGGTGCTCGCCGCATACTCCATCGCCAGAACCGCCTCGGCGATCAACTCGCCCGCCATCGGGCCGATGATGTGCACGCCGAGAATCTCGTCGTCGTCGGCGGCCGAAACGATCTTCGCCATGCCTTGCGACGCCTCCATCGCCCGGGCGCGACCGCTCGCCGCGAACGGGAACGTTCCGCACTTGTACGCACGGCCGCTCGCTTTGACCTGCTCTTCGCTCTGCCCGACCCAGGCGATTTCCGGGGCGGTGTAAATCACGGACGGAATCACCTTGTAATTGACTTCGCCGAAGCGTCCGGCGATCAAGTCGGCGGCCATCACGCCTTCCTCTTTGCCCTTGTGTGCGAGCATCGGTCCGCGGATGACGTCGCCGACCGCCCAAACGCGCGGCGCGCGCGTGCGGCAATGTTCGTCGACTTCGATGAATCCGCGCTGATCCAGCGCGATGCCCGCGTCCGCGGCCAACAGGTCCTGCGTGTACGGACGGCGCCCGACGGCGACGACGAGCTTGTCGACTTGCAGCGTCTGCTCGCCGGCGGCGGTCGAATAGACGACGCTGACTGCGCCCCCTACGGCCTTCGCGCTCGCGACCTTCGCGCCCAATCTGACGTCCAGGCCCAATTTCTTGAAGTGGCGCAGGGCCTCTTTGGCGATCGTCTGATCGGCCATCGGCAGGAACTGATCGAGCGCCTCGAGCATCGTCACTTCACTGCCCAAGCGGCGCCAGACGCTGCCGAGTTCGAGCCCGATGACACCGGCGCCGACGATGCCGAGACGCTGCGGGACGGCGTCGAATTCCAGCGCGTTCCAGGAATCGACGATATACCGGCCGTCGTGCGGCGCCGAGTTCAAGCGAACCGGCACCGAGCCCGTGGCCAGGACCACGTCGTTCGCCGAGAGGAGCCGCTTCGTCCCGTCCGGCGCGCTCACTTCGACCTGATTTCCCGCGAGCAGGCGGCCGTGCCCCTCGATCGGTACCACGCCGGCCGACTTGAACAGCGCGAGTATGCCGCCGGTCATCGTCTTGACGATCGATGCGCGGCGCTTCTGCATCGCCGCGAGGTCGACGGTGATGGCGCCGGTCTTGATGCCGTGCGCCGCGAATTCATGCCGGGCGCGATGCAGCAGTTCGGTGGACTCCAACAGCGCTTTCGACGGGATGCAGCCCGCATTCAGGCAGGTTCCGCCGAACGCATGGCTCCCGTCGGCGTTGCGCCATTCGTCCACGCAGGCGACTTTGAGCTTGTTTTGCGCCGCGCGAATCGCCGCTGGATAGCCGGCGGGCCCGCCGCCGATCACTACGACGTCGAATTGGTCGCTCATACGCCGACCACCATGCGCGCCGGATCCTCGAGGCACTGTTTGACCGTCACGAGGAATTGCACCGCGTCGCGGCCGTCGATGATGCGGTGGTCGTAGGTCAGCGCGATGAACATCATCGGTCTAGCGACGATCTGGCCGTCGACGACGACCGGCCGGTCCTGAATCTTGTGCATGCCCAAAATCGCGCTCTGCGGCGCGTTCACGATCGGCGTCGACAGCAGGGAGCCGAACACGCCGCCGTTGGTGATCGTGAACGTGCCGCCGGTCAGCTCCTCGATCGTGATCGTGCCGGCGCGCGCGCGCGCCGCGTATCCGGCGACCGCCTTCTCGATGTCCGCGAAAGAGAGCGCATCGGCGTCGCGCAAGATCGGCACTATCAGCCCGCGATCGGTCGAAACCGCGACGCCGACGTCGAAATACTCGTGGTAGACGATATCGCCGCCGTCCGTCGACGCATTGACGACCGGAAACCTTTTCAGCGCTTCGACACAAGCCTTCGTGAAGAACGACATGAATCCGAGCTTCACGCCGTGCCGCTTTTCGAAATCATCCTTGTAGCGCGCGCGCAAATCGTTGACGGCCTTCAGGTCGACCTCGTTGAACGAGGTCAGCAAAGCTTGTGTGGATTGCGCCTGGACCATGCGTTCGGCGATGCGCGCGCGCAAGCGCGTCATCGGCACGCGCTGATCGGTGCGCCCGGAGCGCGGCGCGGGCGCCGGCGCCGCCTTGGCGGTGCTTGCCGCGCCCTTGTCCGCCAAGAAATTCACGACGTCGGACTTGGAAACGCGGCCGTCGCGGCCGGAGCCTGCGAGCGCGGCCGGATCGATTTTATTTTCTTCGGCGACGCGCTTCGCCGCCGGACTCAACTTGGTCGGCGTAGCCG
>DAIDVO010000187.1 GCA_027456085.1 Steroidobacteraceae bacterium
CCCAGGGTTCATGCGCGGCCGGCAGGCCGAAGCGGCGGGCGCATCGCCCGCGACGTCCAAACGAGTGTCAGATCGAGATGAAAATTCCCAAAGGCCTGCAGCCGCTGATTGACGACGGGATCGTCGATACCGTCGTGCGCCGCCTGCAGAGCGGCAAGGAAGCATCCGTTTACATCGTCTACTGCGGCGGCCGGTTGCGCTGCGCCAAAGTCTACAAGGAAGCGGAGCGGCGCGGCTTTCACAAGCTCGCGCAGTACCAGGAGGGCCGCAAGACCCGCAATAGCCGCGATGCGCGCGCGCTCGGAAAGCGCGGCCGCCACGGCCGCCGGGTGCAGGAAGAGGAATGGAAGAACGCCGAAGTGGAGGCCCTGTTCCGCCTGGCCGGCGTCGGCGTACGCGTCCCCGCGCCGCACCTCGTCCACGAAGGCGTGTTGCTGATGGAACTGGTCCAGGACCGGTACGGCGATCCCGCGCCGCGGCTCAATGATTTGGAAGTCACGGGGGACCAAGCGCGCGACTGGCACGCGTTCATGATCGCGCAGATCGTGCGCATGCTCTGCACCGGGCTGATTCACGGGGATCTTTCCGAGTTCAACGTACTCATTGGCGTCGACGGACCCGTCATCATCGACCTGCCCCAGGCGGTGAACGCCGCCGGCAACAACAACGCGTTCGCGATGCTGGAGCGCGACGTCAACAACATGGGCGCAAGCTTCGGCCGCTCCGCGCCCAATCTGCTGGAGACGGAGTATGCGCGCGAAATCTGGAATCTGTATGAAGCGGGCGATTTGACGCCGGAGTCCGCGCTGACGGGACGCTTTGCGCGCGAACACGCCGCGGCGGACGTCGATGCCGTGCTCGAACAGATAGAAAGTGAACGGCTTGAAGCCGAGGCCCGGCAGCGGCGGCGCGCACAGGCGGACGCCGTCGTCGGTTTCGAATAAGTCGGGCGAACCGGACGGCGTCAATCCCCGGGATGCTCGAAATTCGCCGGCCGCTTGCCGCGCGCCGCGGCCACGCCTTCGCGCACGTCGCTCGCTTTGGAATTTCTCGGCTTCAAGTTGAGCGACGTATCGAAGCTCGGTCCGGCGAGCCGCAGCCAGTTGTTCAGCGCATGCTTCGTCCACCGCACCGCCGTCGCGCTGCCGGCGGCCAACGTGCGCGCGACGTCGAGCGCCGTAGGCGCCACCTCGGCGTCCGGCACGCACAGCGCGACCAGACCGATGCGCTCGGCTTCCTTGCCGGACAGCGGCTTGTTCGTCAACAGATGATATCGGGCTTTCGCGAGACCGCAGAGCAACGGCCAGATGATGACCGCATGGTCGCCGGCGGCGACGCCCAAGCGCGTATGTCCATCGAGGATAAGCGCATCCTCGGCGGCGATGGATACGTCCGCGAGCAACGCGATCGCAAGTCCCGCGCCGACCGCGCTACCGCGGATCGCCGATACGACCGGTTTGGAGCAATTGATGAGATTGTAGACGAGGTCGCTCGCCTCCTTCCATACGCGAATCAGCGTCGCTTCATCGGCAATCATGTGTTCGATCATGTCGAAGTCGCCGCCCGACGAGAAATTCGCTCCCTCCCCGCGCACGACCACCGCGCGCACCGAATCGTCGACGTCGATCTCGCGCCAGACCAGCGCGAGGTCGCGATGCATGGATTCGGTCGCGGCATTGGCGCGGCGCGCATTCGCGATGACCAGATCCAATATCCCGGGCGCCGGCGCCGCGAACTTAAGGCTCGAAAAGCGTCCCGAGTAGCGGGCGAGATCGATGGTGGGTGTGTTCATGAGGTTTGCGAGTCCGGAACCGCGTGGACGCTGACCATCGTCAGCACTTGGTAGGAGGCCACGGTCTCGTCGAGTTCGTTTGTGATCTCGGTATCCCAGGCGACTTCGCCCCAGCCCTTGTCCGCGCGCAGGCTCTTCTCGGCGCAGGTCAGCCGCACTTTGATTCGATCGCCGGGCTTCACCGGCTTGACGAAGCGCAGCTCATTGAGGCCATAGTTGCCGAGCACGGGGCCGTAGGCCGGGTCGACGAACAACCCGGCGGCGGCCGCGATCAGAAAATAGCCGTGCGCGACGCGGCCGCCGAACAGCGGGTTGCGCGCCGCCTCGGCTTCGCTCATGTGGGCATAAAACGTATCGCCGGTGAGCATCGCGAACCGTTCGATATCCTCCACGGTCACCAGTCGTTCGCCGGACTGCAGCGTGTCACCGAGCTCGAGATCGTTGAACGGAATGCGAAACGGATGCACGCCCGGGTCGCGCAGGCGGCTGCCGCGCGCCCAGCGGCCGCCGGCCGCGGTCAGCACATCCGGAGATCCTTGCACGGCGGTGCGCTGCATGTAATGCAGGACGCCGCGTATGCCCCCCATTTCCTCTCCGCCGCCGGCGCGGCCCGGACCGCCGTGCACGAGCGGGGCGAGCGGCGAGCCGTGGCCGGTCGACTCCTTCGCACAGTGGCGGTTCACGACGAGAATGCGGCCATGGTACGGCGCGAGCCCGCGTACCAGACCGGCGGCGAGTTCCTCGTCGGCCGAGAACACCGACGCGACCAAGCTCCCCGCGCCGCGCCGCGCCAGCGCGATCGCGTCCGCCGCGCCGCGGTACGGTGCGACCGTAGCGACGGGCCCGAACGCTTCCCCCTCGTGCAGCGCCCGCGCCGCGTGCGGCTCGCGGCACAGCAGCAGCACCGGCGGCAGGAACGCGCCGCGCTGCCGGTCGCCGCCCCGGACCTCGAACCCATCCAGATCGCCGACGACGAGACCCGCCTCGCGGCGCAAGTCGCCGATGCGGGCGAGCACCTCGGCGCGCTGATCCAGGCTGACCAGCGGCCCCATGCCGACGCCTTGCGCGCGCGGATCGCCGATGACGACTTTGCCGAGCGCGGCCCGCAACGCCTCGACCACGTCGACCGCCGCCGCGGCCGGCACCAGCGCCTTGCGGATCGCCGTGCACTTCTGCCCCGCCTTGACCGTCATCTCGCGCGCGACCTCCTGCACGAACAGGTCGAACTCAGGAGTGCCGGGCAGAGCATCGGGCGCGAGGATGCAGCTATTCAGCGAATCGGTTTCGGCGACGAACCGCACCGAATGGCGGATGACGTTCGGATGCGCGCGCAGCCGCGCTGCGGTATGCGCCGAGCCGGTGAAGGAGACGAGGTCCTGGCAATTCAGGTGGTCGAATAAATCGCCGAGACTTCCGCAGACGAGCTGCAGCGCGCCGCCCGGCAAGATCCCCGACTCGACGATGCGGCGTACCACGAGTTCCGTAAGATAGGCGGTCGCCGTCGCCGGCTTGACGATCGCCGGCACGCCGGCGAGCAGCGCCGGCGCGAGCTTCTCCAGCATGCCCCATACCGGGAAATTGAACGCGTTGATGTGCACCGCGGCGCCTTCGCGTGACACATAAATGTGCTGGCCGGCGAACGTGCCCGCCTTGGAGAGGCGCTCGAGCGCGCCGTCGGCAAGCACGTGCGCGTTCGGCAGTTCGCGGCCGGCCTTGCTCGCAAATGCGAACAGCGTGCCGATGCCGCCGTCGATGTCGATCCACGAGTCGCTGCGCGTCGCGCCGGTGCGGTACGAGAGCGCGTAAAACTCCTCCTTGCATTCGCCGAGACGCTTAGCGAGCGCCTTCAACAATCCGGCGCGCTCGTGAAACGTGAGCGCGCGCAAGCCCGGCCCGCCGACTTCGCGCGCATGGTCGAGCGCAGCCGCGAAATCGATGCCGGCGGATGACGCCTCGGCGACCAGCTCGCCGGTCGAGGCGTCGAGCAAGGCGGCGCCTCGATCACGACCGCGGCGCCAGGCTCCGCCGATGTAGCTTTGCAATTGCATGCATCACTCCGACTAGGCGGCCCTTGGATGATTCAAGCCGTGGGCGCCTGCAAGCGCAGACGCGCGCAGCGCCCGCGAAAGCTGGCGATCGCCTCTCCCGACGCGGCCGTCACGGTCACGTCGTAAATTCCATGGCGCGCCGTGCGCATCGTCTCGGCAGCGGTCGCGATCAAGCGCGCGCCGCGGGGAGCCGGAGCGAGAAAATCGATGCTGGTACTCGCGGCGACCATGGCTTCGCCGTGCGAGTTGCACGCGAACGCGAAAGCGGCGTCGGCCAGCGTGAACACGACGCCGCCATGACAAATCCCATGGCCGTTCAGCATGTCGTCGCGCACCGTCAGTGCAACGCGTACCCGGCCCGGCGCGACGTCGAGCAGCTCGACGCCGAGCGCCCGCGAGGCGCGATCGCCGTCATACAGGGATTGCACCGCGGCGCGCGCGCGTGCGGGGGCATCATCGGGCGGCGCGGGAGTCGATCCGGACATGATCAGCGCCCCTTAAAATGCGGCGTGCGCTTCTCGCCGAACGCGCGTACGCCCTCGGCGTAGTCGGCGGTACGGCCCAATTCGCGCTGCGCGTCGCGCTCCACGTCGAGTTGCTCGGCAAGCGAGCGCTGCCAGCCGCCGCGAATCGCCGCCTTGGTTGCCGCCAGCCCGCGTGTCGGCGCAGCCGCCAACTGCGCGGCGAGCGCGTCCACCGCCGCGGCCAGGTCGGCATCTTCGACGCAGCTCCAGATCATGCCCCATGCCGCGGCTTGCTCGGCCGAGAGCTTCTGCCCGAGCAGCGTCAAACCGAGGGCGCGCGCGTTGCCGATGAGCCGCGGCAAGGTCCAGGTCCCGCCGCAATCGGGCATGAGGCCGATCTTCGCAAACGCTTGCACGAAACTCGCCGAGCGCGCCGCGACGACGAGATCGCAGGCGAGCGCGATGTTGGCGCCGGCGCCCGCCGCGACTCCGTTGACGGCGGCGATCACCGGCAGCGGCAATCCCTGCAATGCGAGTATCAGCGGCTTGTAGTGGCGCTCGATCGAATCGCCGAGATCGAGCGGCTCGCCGCCCGGCGCGACCGCCCGCTCGCCTAGATCCTGCCCTGCGCAAAATCCGCGCCCGGCGCCGGTCAAGACCAGCACCCGCGCCTGCGCCGTGCCAAGCTGCGCGAGCGCGTGCCGCACTTCGCCGTGCATCGCCGCGTTGAAGCTATTGAGCTTGTCCGGCCGGTTCAGCGTCAGGCGGGCGATGCCGCCGTCGAGGCCGAACAGTATGGTTTCGTATGACATGATCGCCTTTCGCGCAGCGTGGTCGATGCGGCTATTTTTCGTCGTAGCTCAATTCGAGCGTCGCGCTCGTCGGGCGCGCCTGACAGCAGAGCACGAAGCCTGCGTCGACTTCCCAAGGCGCCAAGGCGATATTGTGCGCCATCTCGGCGGTACCCTGCACGATGCGGGCGCGGCAAGTCGCGCAAATGCCGGAGCGGCATGAAAAAGGCAGCTGCAGGCCGGCTCGCTCCGCCGCTTCGAGCACAGACGCATCTTGCCGCGCCATCGGAAAGCTGCGGCGCCGTCCGTCGATGACGACCGAAATCGTCGCCAGCAGATCCTCTGCCGCCGGCGCCGGCGCGCCCAGCGGCTGCGCGCGCGCGGCCGGCGCCGCGCCGCTCGCGAATCGCTCCACGCGTATCACCGCCGCGCCGTTCACGCGCTGCACGGCTTCACGCACCTCGTCGACCATCGCGCCCGGACCGCAGATGAAATACTCATCGGCCGTCGCGACTTCGTTGAGCTTGACCGCGAGTTCCCGCACTTTTTCCGCATCGATGCGCCCGTTGAGCAGCGCCGCCTCCTGCGGTTCGCGGCTCATGACGAAATGCACGGCGAATCGTTGCAGGTGGCGGTTCTTGAGCCCGAGAATCTCCTCGACGAACATCGTCCGCGCGACGCCGCGGTTGCCGTAGATCAGCGTGAACCGGCTGCGCGGCTCGCGCGCGAGAATGTCCGTCGCGAGCGCCAGCACCGGCGTGATGCCGCTGCCGGCGGCGAAGGCGACGTAGGAGCGCGAGCGCGCCGGATCGACGTTCGTGCGGAACCGGCCGAGCGGGCGGCCGACGTCGAGCGCATCGCCCGGCCGCAGCGCATGCGCGAGCTCCCGCGAGACGCGGCCATGCGCGTGTTCGCGCACACCGAGGCGCAGCACCGCGCTGCCGGGCGCCGTCACGATCGAATAGGTGCGCTGTTCCTCGCGTCCGCCGATGACGCGCCGGATCGGCACGTACTGGCCGGCGGCGAATTGGAATTGCGCGCGCAATGCGTCCGGAATCGCGAGCGTCAGGCACACGGCATCCTCGGCG
Organism: Steroidobacteraceae bacterium; assembly: GCA_027456085.1. GTDB lineage: Bacteria > Pseudomonadota > Gammaproteobacteria > Steroidobacterales > Steroidobacteraceae > Bog-1198. The sequence goes on from DAIDVO010000187.1 coordinate 6,184, forward strand.
ATGCGCTCGATCGTGTTTACCCTCAATGCGTGAAATGTCGGCATGCGCGGCCCGTCAAATGCACTTGAATACTTCAAAGGGTTCCAAACAGGCCGAGCAGCGGTGCAATGCCTTGCACGGTGTGGAGCCGAATTGGCTGACGCAGGCCGTCTCCACGGACGCGCAGCGCGGACACGCGCGCGGCCGCTCATCGTGCAGCAGTTGGCTCGCCGACGAGACCGCGTACGGCGGCGGCACGATGCCGTACGCGGCAAGCTTGTCTCGGCCTGCGGCGGTGATCCAGTCGCTCGTCCACGGCGGCGCGAGCACCGGCGTGACGACGCAGCGCCCGGGATCGATGTCGTTCAGCGTCTGTTCCACCGTGCGCCGGATCACGTCGGTGGCCGGGCACCCGGTGTAGGTCGGCGACAGATGCACGTGCAGGGCCCCGTCGGCTTCGATGCCGACGCTGCGCACCAACCCCAAGTCGACGATGCTGAGCGCGGGAATTTCCGGATCCTCGACCGCGGCGAGCGCGCGCCACGCGGCGGCGACGCGGGTATCGATTTGCGCGTTCACCAGCGCGCGCCCGGATAGGTCCGCTGCAGATACTGCATCTCGGCGAGCAAATATCCCAAGTGTTCGCTGTGCTCGCCGCGTTTGCCGAACCACGCGTACGGCCGGTCGCGCGGACGCACGAGCGTCGCCTCGTCGAGTATGCCGTCGATGCGCACCGACCAAGCGGCCTGGATCGCTGCCAGCGGCGGCGCGATGCCGCCGTCGGTCATCGCCCGGTCCACCTCGTCCTCGGCGAACAATTCGACCGTGTATGGCCAAAGCCGCTCGAGCGCGTCCTGCACGCGCGCGTGGCTCTCGGCGGTGCCGTCGCCCAGGCGCACGAGCCAGCCGCCGCTGTAGCGCAGGTGGTAGCGGGTTTCCTTGACGGTCTTGGCGGCGATCGCCGCCAGGCGTGCGTCGGTCGAACTCGCAAGGCGTTCGTACAGCTCCAGCTGATATGCGTCGATCAAGACCTGGCGCACGATCGTCTGGCCGAAATCCCCATTCGGCTGTTCGACGAGAACCGGGTTCAGGTATTCGCCATGTTCCCGCAGGAACGCGATTTCGTCCTCGCCGCGCCCACGCCCCTCGACCTCGCCGGCGTATGCAAGCAGCAGCCGCGCTTGACCGATCTTGTCCAGCGCGATATTCGCCAACCCTAGGTCCTCTTCGACGGCCGGCGCATGGCCGACCCACTCGCCCAGGCGCTGGCCGAGCACGAGACTTGAGTCGCCGAGCCGCAGCAAATAGCGCAGCAGGGCCGGTTCGCCGGGCGGCGCCGGCGCCGCGCTCATAAGGTCTTGACCTCGTCGGGAATCGCGTAAAAGGTCGGGTGGCGATAGATCTTGTCGCGCGCGGGCTCGAACAGCGATTCCGAGTCCGCGGGGTCCGAGGCCGTGATATCCGATGAGCGCACGACCCAGAGACTCACGCCCTCCTCGCGCCGCGTGTACAAATCGCGCGCGTGCTCGAGCGCCATTGCGGCGTCCGCGGCATGCAGACTGCCGACGTGCTTGTGGTCGAGGCCGGCGCGTGCGCGCACGAAAATTTCAAACAACGGCCAATCGCGTTCAGTTTGCATGGCGTATCTCCGTCATCCGTTCAAACGAGCGGCTTCAAGCCGCCCGGCTCGCGCCGCGCGCGCGCCGCTTCTCGGCGTAGGCGCTCGCGGCCTCGCGCACCCACGCACCTTGCTCATGGGCGCTGCGCCGCGCGGCCAGGCGCTCGGCATTGCACGGCCCGTTGCCCTTGAGGACCTGTTCGAACTCGCGCCAGTCGATCGCGCCGATGTCATGGCGCTCGGCAGCCTCGTTCCAGCGCAGCTCGGGATCCGGAACCGTGAGCCCGAGGAATTGCGCTTGCGGGACCGTGAAATCGACGAATTTTTGGCGCAGCTCGTCGTTCGAGAAGCGCTTGATCTTCCAGCGCTGCGAGTCGGAGCTGTGCGTCGAGTCCGCATCGGGCGGCCCGAACATCATCAGCGCAGGCCACCACCAGCGATTCAGCGCCTCCTGCGCCATGCGCCGCTGCGCGGCGCTGCCCTGCGACAGGCGCAGCATGATGTCGTAGCCCTGCCGCTGGTGAAAGCTCTCCTCGCGGCAAACGCGGACCATCGCACGCGCGTATGGGCCATATGAGCAGCGGCACAGCGGAATCTGATTCATGATCGCCGCGCCGTCGACGAGCCACCCGATCGCGCCGACGTCGGCCCAGGTGGGGGTCGGATAATTGAAGATGCTGGAGTACTTGGCCTTGCCCGACAGCAGCTGGTCGATCAGCTGATCGCGGCTGACGCCGAGCGTCTCGGCGGCGCTGTACAGGTAGGCCCCGTGCCCGCCTTCGTCCTGCACCTTGGCGATCAGAATCGCCTTGCGCTGCAATGTCGGAGCGCGCGTGATCCAGTTGCCCTCCGGCAGCATGCCGACGATTTCGGAATGCGCGTGCTGCGATATCTGCCGGATCAGCGTGCTGCGGTAACGCTCGGGCATCCAGTCCTTGGGCTCGATCTTCTCCTCGGCGTCCACGCGCCGCTGAAAGCGTTGCAGCAACGCGGCCTCATCGTCCGAAGCCGCGGAATCCGCGCGGGCATCCGCGCCCGCCGCATCGAGCCCCTGCGTATACATCGCTTCGCCCCCGCGCCTCGAGCCAGTCGATAGTTTGTCTATCCTGACACAGAATAAAGATTGCCTCAAATTTTTTTGTGTCACATGAGAGTCGCCATATTACAATGCTTGCCGCCATGCCCAAAGACCTTCGCGCCGCCGCCCTGCTGCTCGTGACGCACTTTCGCCGCCAGCGTCCGCTGCGCGGCGGCTCCCTGATCGTCACGATCTTCGGCGACTCGCTCCTGCCGCGCGGCGGCGTGATCGCACTGCGCAGCTTGATCGGACTCGCGCAGCCGTTCGGTCTGAACGAGCGCCTGGTGCGCACCGCGACCGCGCGCCTGGCCCATGACGGCTGGCTCGAGGCCCGGCGCACCGGCAAGCTGAGCGAGTATCGCCTGTCGAGCAGCGGCCGCCTGCGGTTCGCCGAGGCCACCGAGCGCATCTACGGCGGATCGGATGCCGTCTGGTCCGGCCGCTGGACCTTGGTCGTGCTGCCGTCGATGCCGAGCGCGGCGCGGCAACGGCTGCGCGAGGAGCTGCGCTGGCACGGGTTCGGCGAAGTCGCCGCGGGCGTTTTTGCGCATCCTCAACCGCAGACGCATGCGATCCGCCTGCAGTTGCGGGCCGCGGGCCTGCCGCCGCAGGCGCTGATTTTCGAGGCGAGCCTCGGCGCGGATGATCAGCCAGAATGGATCGTTCGACGCGGCTGGGATCTTGCCGATCTCGGTAAGCGCTATGAGCGCTTCGCCACGCGCTTCGAGGGTTGCCTTGGCGCGCTCAAGGGCCGTGGCCGGACGGACCCCGAGGCGGCCTACCTCGTGCGCACGCTACTGATCCACGATTACCGGCGCCTGCATTTGCGCGATCCGCTGCTGCCGCCGGAACTCCTGCCCGCGGCTTGGCCGGGAACGCGCGCCGCCGCGCTTTGCCGCGATATCTACGGACACGTGTTCGAGGCCTCAGAAGCGTATTTGTCGAGTGTCGCCGTACGCTTGGACGGACCGCTGCCGGCGGCCGCCCCATCGGTGCGGGACCGCTTTGGCGGGCTGCGCTGAACCGCCCCGCCGGCTCTAGATCTGCAAATGACCAAGCGGGACGCGGGTCGAGCGCTTCACGGTGGCGAGCACGACGCTCGACTGCAAATCGCGCACGTTGGGGATGCGCAGCAGCTTCTTCAGTACGACGGTGCTCAGCGACTCAAGATCCCGCGCGTAGACCTGCAGGATGAAGTCATAGGTGCCGGTAATCGCGAAACAATTGGTCACCTCTTCCAGCAAGGCGATCTCGCGTTCGAAGCAAGCCACGGTCTCATCGGTATGCTCCGTCAGCTTGACCTGCACGATCGCCTGTACCGCGAGGCCGATGCGGCCCGGATTCAAGATCGCTTGATAGCCTTCGATGAGGCCGCCGGTCTCGAGCGCCTTGATGCGCCGGGCACAGGGTGTCGCTGACAAACCGATTGTCTCGGCCAGTTCGACGACCGCCAAGCGCCCTTCGCGCTGCAGTTCGGACAGAAGCCGGACATCGAACCGATCGAGTTCCATAAACTTGCCTCCAAAGGCACGCAATTAGCGGATATCTCCAAATACTATGCCTTTAAGCGTGCATTTTGGCGATTTTTCGCACGCCCCTAGGGCTAGTCTTGAAATATCGACCCCAACGGAGTGCGCGCGGCATGGCAGCAAATCCCCAAGAATTGCCACAGGCGCCGCAGCCCATCTCGGTCGATTGGCGGGCCGTCGTATATCAGGTCACCGCAGCGCGTGCGCTCGACGAACTCGAAGAATCGACGCTGCTGCCGGCACGCAAGGTGCTCTATCAATTTTCGGCGCGCGGCCACGAAGTGACCCAGGTGCTGCTCGGCACACAGCTCACCGGTGAACGCGATGGGGTCGGCGCCTATTACCGCTCGCGGCCGCTGCTGCTCGGGCTCGGATTGACGCTCGATGAGGCGCTCGCCTCGACGATGATGCGGGTCGGCGGCATGAGCGAAGGCCGCGACATCGGCGTTGTGTTCAATCTGCCGCGGCGGCACGGCGCTTGCGTCTTGCCGGTCTGCGGCGGCGTCGGCACGCAATACACGCCGGCGGGCGGTTGGGCCCAGGCGTTGCGCTACCGGCGCGATGTTCTCGGCGATGCCGCGGCCGCGCACAGCATCGCGGTCGCACACGGCGGCGATGCATCGACGGCGACCAATGGATTCTGGGCGGCGCTCAACATCGCGACGACCGAGCGCCTGCCGCTCCTGTTCTACATCGAAGACAACGGCTATGGCATATCGGTACCGACGCGCCTGCAGACCCCGGGCGGTGATATCGCGCGCAATCTCGCGGCGTTTCGCGGCCTCACGGTGCAGGACGGGGATGGCGCCGATCCGCTCGCGGCCGCCGCGCTGATCGAGGCGGCGGTACGCGGCGTTCGCGCAGGCAACGGGCCCGCGCTCTTGCGGCTCGTCGTACCGCGCCTGTCCGGGCATTCCGGCCAGGACACGCAAGCCTACAAAGAGGCCGCCGCGATCGAGGCCGAACGTGCGCGCGATCCCTGGCTGCGCCTGCACGCGCAGCTCGTACCTGCGATTCTCAACGCCGATGAGTGGAACGCCGAAGCCGAGCGCGCCCGGGTCGCGGTAGCCGCGGCGCTCGCGCGCATTGAGCAGCGGGCCGCGCCCGACGTAGCGCGCGTGCGCCGCTACGTGTTCGCCGAAACGACGGCCGACGGCCTGCCGGATCTTCAATTACAAGGCGGAATCTGGGCCGAAGGCGCGCAGCTGCCGCAGGGCTCGGATGAGCCGCGGCCGCAGGGACCGCGCATCAACTTGATCACCGCGGTGCGGCGCACGCTGCAACGTGAACTCGAGGTCAACCCGCGCATGCTCGTGTTCGGAGAGGATGTCGGCCGCAAGGGCGGCGTGCACGCCGCCACGCTCGGATTGCAGGAAAAATTCGGCGGCGCGCGCGTGTTCGATACCAGCCTCTCCGAAGAGGGCATCATCGGACGCGCGGTCGGCATGGCGGCGGCCGGACTCATGCCGGTGCCCGAGATCCAGTTTCGCAAGTACGCGGACCCCGCGGCCGAGCAGCTCAACGACTGCGGCACGATGCGCTGGCGCACCGCCAATCGGTTCGCCGCGCCAATGGTCGTGCGCATTCCGGGCGGGTTCTTCAAGTGCGGCGATCCCTGGCATAGCCAGTCGAACGAAGTAGAGTGGCTGCACGGCATCGGCTGGCGCTTGGCGATGCCCTCGAACGCCGCCGACGCGGTCGGATTGCTGCGCAGCGCGCTGCGCGGCAACGATCCGACGATCTTCTTCGAGCACCGTGCGCTGCTCGACGCCGCCTGGGCGCGGCGGCCCTATCCGGGCGACGATTTCGTGCTGCCGTTCGGCAAGGCCAGCCTGCTGCGAGAGGGCGCGGCGCTAAGCGTCGTCAGTTGGGGTGCGATGGTGGAGCGCTGCGAGATCGCCTTGCAGCGCACCGGCATTTGCGCCGATCTGCTCGACTTGCGCACGCTCTGCCCCTGGGATCGGCAGGCGACGCTCGCCTCGGTGCGCAAGACCGGGCGTTGTCTGATCGTGCACGAGGACAATCTCACGGCGGGCTTCGGCGCCGAGATCGCGGCCGTGCTCGCGAAGGACGCATTTTTCGATCTCGACGCGCCGATCGAGCGCCTCGCGCTTCCCGACGTGCCGAGCCCGCACTGTCCGGCGCTGCTCGACGCGGTGCTGCCCGGCGTCGAGACGATCGCCCGGGCGCTCGCGGATCTGGCCGCCGTCTGAACATGACGCGCCTCACCGACGTCATCGCGCCGGCCAACGACGAGGGCACGAAGGCCACCGTGTTGAAGTGGTGCAAGACGATCGGCGACATCGTCGCGAAAGACGAGCCGCTGCTGGAACTCGAGACAGACAAGGTGACGGTCGAAATACCTTCGCCCGCGGCCGGCGAACTCGCCGAGATTCTGCGGCAAGCGAATGACGAGGTGCGTCCCGGCGAGCTGCTCGCGCGGCTGAAAAGCGCGGCTCCCTCAGAGGCCGCGGTCGCGCGGTCGCCGCATCATTGCCTTAGCCCCTCGGTGCGCCGCCTGCTCGCGCAGCACGCGCTCGATCCCGCTGCGATCGCCGGCAGCGGACGCAACGGACGCGTGACCGCGCAAGACGTCGTGAATCATGCCGAGTCGCGACGGCGCGCCGCCGCCGCCGATTCCGCCGCGCCTACGACTGCCTGCGCGCGGGTTGCGCATACGCCGGTGCGCCGCAGGATCGCCGCTCACATGGCGGCGAGCGTGCTCGCCGCGCCGCACGTCACCACGCTGTTCGAGGCGGACCTGACGCGCGTGCTCGCACACCGCGCGCGCCATGGCGCGGACTTCGAGCGCAGAGGCGCGCGCCTCACGCTCACCGCCTATTTCATCGCCGCGTGCGCGCGCGCCCTGGTCACGCACCGCGAAGTCAATGCGACGTTTCACGAGGATGCGCTCGAACTGCATGCCGACGCCAACATCGGCATCGGGACTGCGCTCGGCGACGAAGGTTTGATCGTGCCGGTGATTCGCCGCGCGCAGAACATGGACCTGCTCGAGCTGGCGCGCCGTCTCGGCGAGCTCGTGGCGGCGGCGCGCTCGGGTAAGCTCGCGCCCGCGGACGTGCGCGGCGGCACGTTCACGATCTCGAACCACGGCGTCGGCGGCAGCCTTCTGGCCGCGCCGATCATCATCAATCAACCGCAGGTCGCCATCCTCGGCGTCGGCAAGATCGAGCGCCGCGTCTGCGTCCTCCCGGTCGACGGGGTCGAGGCGATCGGCGTGCGCTCGATGTGCTATCTCACGCTTTCGATCGACCACCGCGCGCTCGACGCCTTCCAAGCGAACGCGTTCCTGACGACGGTGGTCGCCGCACTGGAGGCGTGGCCGATTAGCGTATAATGCGGCCGTCCATGGCCTCATCACCCGAAATAGCTCGCGCGCTCGCATCGAGCTTCGACTTGGCTCTGCTGCCCGCCGACTTCTACGTCGACCCGTATCCTTACTACGACGCGCTGCGCAGCCATGAGCCGTTGAAGCGATGCGCCGACGGCTCGTATTTTCTCACGCGCTATGACGACTTGATCCGGGTCTACCGCGATCCGCAGACATTCAGCTCGGACAAGAAGAAGGAATTCCTGCCGAAGTTCGGCGACTCCCCGCTGTACGAGCATCACACGACGAGCCTCGTGTTCCGCGACCCGCCCGCGCATACGCGCGTGCGCCGCCTGATCTCCGGAGCCTTGACGCCGCGCCACCTGGCGGCGCTGGAGCCGGGCTTGCAGGCGCTGGTCGATCGCCTGCTCGATGCGATGGCCGACAAGGACACGGTCGACCTCATCGACGACTTCGCCGGCGCGATACCGGTCGAGATCATCGGCAATCTGCTCGCGATACCGCATGCGGACCGGCGGCCGCTACGCGCTTGGTCGCTCGCGATTTTGGGCGCGCTGGAGCCTTCGCTCGGGCCGCAAGGCGCGGCGCGCGGCAATGCGGCCGTGCGCGAGATGCTCGCCTATCTCGAGATCCTGGTCGCGGAGCGGCGCGCGCATCCGCAGGATCCCGACCGCGACCTGCTCACGCGCCTGATCCAAGGCGAAAACGACGGCGAGCGGCTCACCCCGCGGGATTTGCTGCACAACTGCATTTTCTTGCTCAACGCCGGACACGAAACCACGACGAATCTGATCGGCAACAGCCTCGAGACGTTGTTGCATTGGCCGTCCGAGCGGCAGAAACTCATCAGCCGGCCGCAGGCGATCGATACCGCCGTCGAGGAGTTCCTGCGCTTCGAGAGTTCCAATCAGCTCGGCAACCGCATAACGACCGAGCGCGTGACCATCGGCGATGCCGAGTTGGCGCCGGAAACCCGGATCTGGCTGTGCATCGGCGCCGCCAACCGCGACCCTCTGAAATTTGCCGATCCGAACCGCCTGGATATCCTGCGATCGCCGAACCGGCATCTCGCGTTCGGCTCCGGCCCGCACCAATGCGTCGGCCTGCATCTCGGACGGCTCGAGGGACGCATCGCCATTGCGCGCTTTCTACAGCGCTATCCGGACTATGAACTCGCGGGCCCCGCGCTACGCGGCGGCCGGGTCCGCTTCCGCGGCTTCCTGCATCTACCTTGTAGACTCAATCCCGGCGACCGGCGGGGCGCCGACCATTCGCACAGCGACGGAGGTTCTTGATCATGAATGCGCAAATCGACTGGCACGCACGCTCGCAGGCCCTGAAGATGCCGACCGAAATCGTCATCGACGGCAAGCGTAGCGCCGCGCAAAGCGGCAAAACCTACGAAGTCGTGAACCCCGGCACGGGTCGCGTCGTCGCCACGCTCCCCGACTGCGGGCCGGCGGACGTCGATCGGGCGGTTGCGGCGGCCCGCAAGAGCTTCGAGGCGGGCGTCTGGGCGAATCTCGCCCCGCGTGACCGGAAAAAATGCCTGAAGAAGCTCGCCGATCTCATCGACGCGCACCGCGACGAACTCGCATTGATGGACTCGGTCACGATGGGCATGCCGATCTCGAT
>DAIDVO010000188.1 GCA_027456085.1 Steroidobacteraceae bacterium
CGGCTTGGTGTCCGGATCCTGCGTGCCGACGATGCCCGGCGACGCCGGCACCGGAATGCCGTGCTCGTGGAATTGAATGACGCGAAAATCGCGGCGCCCCGGCACGCCCTCGTAGCGGCGGCCGTTGTAGAGCGTCACGTAATGCATGCCGTCGGCGGCGACTTTCGTGTACGTCGCGGTTTGCGCGACGACGACTTCGATCCGGCCGGCCGTCTCGCGCTGCAGAAAGATGTTGTGCAGCACGCCCCGGGAATCCACGCGTTCGGCGTAAAAAGCGGCGTCCCCACCCTCGAACGAGCGGAACCGGCCCGCATCGAGCTCGCCGAACTTCGCTTCCTTCATCGCCGATTGGCGCAATAGCTGGGCTTGGTGATCCGCCCGAGGCACCTGAAAGAACGTGAGCCAGCCGAGGCCGGCTGCGATCAGCACGGAGAACGCGAACAGCGGCGCGAGCAGCCGCACCGGCCCGAAGCCGCAGGCCTGCAGCGCGGCCATCTCGCTGTCATGGTACAGCCGGCCGAGGGCCAGCACGATCGCGAGCAGCAGTCCGACCGGCACGACGACCGACAAATTCATGATCGCGCCGAGCGCGATCAGCTGAAAAACCACGTGTCGGCCGAAATGATTGGCCGCCGCCTGGCCGAGGACCCGCGACAGCTGGTTCGCGAGCAGAATCGCGACCAGGACGCCGGTCACGGCGACCCAGGTCTGGACGACCTCGCGCAAAACATACCGCTGCACCGTCCATTTCATGGTACGGAGCTTAGAGCCTTGGCGATTATCGAGTAAACTATTTGACGAAAAATTACCAAGAAGCCATTTTGCGAAGAATCCACCGAAAAAACAACCACGCCGCCCGGCGATCCATCGAGGGATGTTTATGGAATTCAAGGCGATAGTCGATCCGCAGGTGAAGAGCACCGCTGCATGCGCCGTCATCGGCGTGTACGAGGACGGATTCCTCGGCGACGCGGCGCACCGCCTCGACGCGCAATTGCACGGCTTGATCGCGAAAACCCATGCAGCGCGCGACTTTGCCGGCCAGCTCGGCGACACCCTGCTGATTACGCGGCCCGCGGGTTCGAAAGCCGCGCGCGTCTTGCTCGTCGGCATGGGGTCGCGCCGCAAATTCGGCCGCAAGCAATACCGCAAAGCCGTGCAGGCCGCCGCGCAGGCCTTGCTGAAGACCGGCGCCGGCGACGCGACGCTGTACCTCTCGCTGGACGCCGAGTTCGACCTCGACGCCTACGCGCGCGCGCGCATCGTCGCCGAGATTTTCGGCGGCCAAAACTACCACGTCCCCACGCTCAAGAGCGGCCCGAAGCCGAAGCCGGCGCGCCTGCACGCCGTGCGCTTCGCCGCGGCGGACGCCAAAGGCGCCCGCGCCGCGCAGCAAGGACTCGATGTCGGCGCCGCGGTGGCCAACGGACAGGCGTTCGCGCGCGATCTTGCGAACCTCCCGCCGAACGTCTGCACGCCCACTTATCTGGGGACGCGCGCGCTCGGACTCGCCAAGGAGTGGCGTCACGTCAAAGTCACGGTGCTCGGCGAACGCCAGATCAAGGCGCTGAAAATGGGCGCGTTCCTCGCGGTAGCGCGCGGCTCGGTGGAGCCGCCGCGCCTCATCGTGTGCGCATACCGCGGAGCCGGCGGGGACTCGGCGCCGGTCTGCCTCATCGGCAAGGGCATCACGTTCGATTCGGGCGGCATTTCGCTGAAAGACCCCCCTGCGATGGACGAGATGAAATTCGACATGAGCGGCGCGGCCACCGTGCTCGGCGCGCTGCGCACCGTCGCCGAACTGCGCCTGCCGATCAACCTGGTCGTCATCGTCGCGACCTGCGAGAACATGCCGAGCGGCAATGCGGTGAAGCCGGCCGACATCGTCACGTCCATGTCCGGGCAGACGATCGAGGTGCTGAACACGGACGCCGAGGGGCGCCTGATCCTCTGCGACGCGATCACCTACAGCCGCCGCTTCAAGCCGGCCGCGGTCGTCGACGTCGCGACGCTGACGGGCGCCTGCATCATCGCGCTCGGCAATCATTACAGCGGGCTGATGAGCAACGACGAGTCGCTCGCCGCTGAACTTCAGGCCGCGGGCGTGCGCGCCGATGACCGGGCCTGGCACATGCCGATCGGCGAGGAATACGCCGAGCAATTGAAGAGCAACTTCGCCGACTTCGCGAACATCGGCGGGCGCGAGGGCGGCGCCTGCACGGCGGCCGCGTTCCTGGCCAAATTCGCCGACAATCTGCATTGGGCGCATCTGGACGTCGCCGGCACGGCGTGGCTCGGGGGCGCGCACAAAGGCAGCACCGGCCGGCCGGTTCCGCTGCTCGTCGACTTCCTGATTCAGCGCACGCACGGCAAATGACCGAACGCGTCGATTTCTACGTCTTGTCGAGCGCGGCGCCGAAACAGCGCTGGACGTTCGCGTGCCGGCTCGCCGAGAAGGCCTATTTGCGCGACATGCGCGTCGTGATTCTCGCGGAATCGGCCGCGGATGCGCACAGCCTCGATGATCTGCTGTGGACGTTCGACGAGCGCTCGTTCGTCCCGCACGCGCTGTGCCGCGACGACGGCGCCGCCGACTCGTCCGTTGCCGTTCATTTGACGAAGGATGCGGCCCGGGCGCCGCCGGCCGATCTGCTCGTGAACTTGAGCGAGCGCATGCCGGCGGACCCGCAGCGTTTCGCGCGCATCGCCGAGATCGTCGACGCCGACGCCGACCGGCGCCGTTTGGGGCGCGAGCGCTTCAAGTCGTACCGGGACCTGAAAATTACGCTCGAAACCCACCAACAGCACGATGCCGGCGAGGCTTGAGGGGACCCGGTGAGCCCGGAGCCGGACAATCCCGCCGATTTGCCGATCCTGACCGATGCGGTCGAGGACGCGATCGCGGCCGCGCCACCGCTCGACGCGAAGGCGATGCAATCCGCGATCGTCGCCGAGACGCTGAAGCTCGCCGATTCGCTGCTCCACCAGGCGGCCAAGGACATGGAAGCGACGCTGTTCGAAAATGTCTTCGACCGTCTGCGCGCGCAACTTCCGGAGCTCATCGACCGCATTCTTCTCGAACAGGCGAAGAGCGCCCCCGAGCCGCGGATCGACGATGATTGAGAGCCCCGTCCCGCTATAATCCGCCGATGGACAAAGCTTTTTCGCCGGCCGAGATCGAATCGCGCCTCTATGCCCGCTGGGAATCGCTCGGCGCCTTCAAACCGAACGGCGTCGGTCCCGCCTATTCGATCGTCATTCCGCCGCCCAACGTCACCGGCACGCTGCACATGGGGCATGCGTTCCAGGATACGATCATGGACGCGCTCATCCGCCACCGGCGCATGCAGGGCTGCGACACCCTCTGGCAGCCGGGCACGGACCACGCCGGCATCGCCACCCAGATGGTCGTCGAGAGGCAACTGAATGCCCAGGGCATCGGCCGCATCGATCTCGGGCGCGCGGCGTTCATCGAGCGGGTCTGGCAGTGGAAGCGCCAGTCGGGCGGCATCATTTCGAATCAAATGCGCAGGCTGGGCGCCTCCGTTGACTGGACACGCGAACGGTTCACGATGGATACCGACCTTTCGAACGCGGTCGCCGAGGTGTTCGTGCGCCTGTTCCGCGAGGGCCTGATCTATCGCGGCAAGCGCCTCGTCAATTGGGACCCGGTCCTCAAGACCGCGCTGTCGGATCTCGAGGGGGTGTCGGAGGCGGAGCAAGGCAGTCTCTGGCACTTGCGCTACCCGCTCGCCGACGGATCGGGGTACGTCGTCGTCGCGACGACGCGTCCCGAGACCATGCTCGGGGACGCGGCCGTTGCGGTGCACCCGCAAGACGAACGCTATCGCGCATTGATCGGCCGGTCCGTGCGCCTGCCGCTCGCGGACCGGGAAATTCCGATCATCGCCGACGACTATGCCGATCCCAAGTTCGGCAGCGGCTGCGTGAAGATCACGCCCGCCCACGACTTCAACGATTACGAGGTCGGCGGCCGCAACGGCTTGCCGATGACCAACATCATGACCCCGGAGGCGAAGCTCAACGACAACGTGCCGCCCGCGTACCGCGGGCTCGACCGCGCCGCGGCGCGCACCAAGGTGGTCGCCGACCTCGAAGCCTTGGGGCTCGTCGATCGCATCGAGGCGCACGAACTTCTGGTCCCGCGCGGCGATCGCAGCCAGGCGATCCTCGAGCCGCTGCTGACCGACCAATGGTTCGTCAAGATCGCGCCGCTTGCGGCTCCCGCGGTGCAGGCGGTCGAACAGGGCCGCATCCGCTTCGTGCCCGAGAACTGGTCCGCCGTCTATTTCGAATGGATGCGCAACATCAAGGACTGGTGCATCAGCCGGCAACTGTGGTGGGGGCATCGGATCCCGGCATGGTACGACGAAGCCGGCCGCGTGTACGTCGGCAAGAGCGAGGCCGAGGTGCGCGCCCTGCACGGGCTTGCCGATGGCGTCGCGCTGCGCCGCGACGAGGACGTGCTCGACACCTGGTTCTCCTCCGCGCTCTGGCCGTTCTCGACGCAAGGCTGGCCGGAAGCGACCCGCGAGATGTCGGTCTATTATCCGACGTCGGTCCTCGTGACCGGCTTCGACATCATATTCTTCTGGGTCGCCCGCATGATCATGATGGGCCTGAAATTCACCGGCGACGTGCCGTTCCGCGAAGTCTACGTGCACGGCCTGATCCGCGACCATGACGGCCAGAAGATGTCGAAGTCGAAGGGCAACGTCATCGATCCGCTGGACATCGTCGACGGCATCGGGCTCGATGCGCTGCTCGCGAAGCGCACGACCGGACTGATGCAGCCGCAAATGAAGCCGGCGATCGAGCGCGCGACGCGCAAGCAGTTTCCGCAGGGCATAGCCGCGTTCGGCACCGACGCTCTGCGGCTCGCGTTCGCGTCGCTCGCGACGCAAAGCCGCGACTTGCGCTTCGACTTGGCGCGCGTCGAAGGCTGCCGCAACTTCTGCAACAAGCTGTGGAACGCGGCGCGCTACGTGATGATGAACGTCGGCGGCGCCGAATTCGGTCTCGCCGACCGCTGGATCCGTTCGCGCCTGGCCACGGCGCTGGCGCGCGCCGAGGAGGGCTTCGCCGCCTATCGGCTCGACCTGGTCGCGAGCGCGCTGTACGACTTCACCTGGCATGAATTCCGCGACTGGTACGTGGAACTGACGAAGGCCGTCCTGCAGTCGGACGATGCGAGCGCGGCGCAGAAGCGCGGCGCCCGCATGACTCTCGTCGGCACGCTCGAGACGCTGCTGCGCGGCCTGCATCCGCTCGCGCCGTTCATCACCGAGGAGATCTGGCAGCGCGCGCGCGCCGCCGCCGGCGAGCGCGGCGAGACGATCATGCTCGCGCCATACCCGCGGGCCGCCGATCTCGCCGCCGACGCGGACGCCGAACGGCAGATGGCCTGGGTGCAGCAATTCATACTGGGCGTGCGCCAGATTCGCGGCGAGATGGACATCGCGCCGAGCCGCAAGATCGACGTCGTGCTGCAGAACGCCGCTGCGGCGGATTTGGGCTATTTGGCCGCGCACTCGAAATTTCTGCAGCGCCTCGCCGGCATCGCCAGCCTGCGCGTACTCGAGCCCGGCGCGCCGGCGCCGGTCAGCGCGGCCGCCTTGCTGGGTACGCTCGAAATCCTCGTGCCGATGGCGGGACTGATCGATCCGGCGGCCGAACGGGAGCGGCTCGAGAAGCGTCGGCGCAGAGCCGAGACGGACCTGCAGAAACTGCATGCGAAGTCCGCGAACGCGGATTTTGCGCGCAACGCGCCGCCCGAAGTCGTGGCGAAGGACCGCGCGCGCATCGCCGAACTCCAAATCGAGATCGGGCAGCTGGAGACCCAGGCGGCGCGCGTACGCGCGCTCCTCGCCGAATGAGCGCGGCGCCGGCCCAGATCGAGTCGGTGCTCGCGCGCGCGCTTGCGAAAACCCTGGGCCTTTCGTTCCAGCGCATCCAGTTCACCGGCGACCTGCTGCCGGCCGACATCCTCGGCGTGTCGATCTTCGAGCGCGAATTCCAGGCGGCCGTGCGCGCATTCAAGCCGACGCGCTCTCGCGCGTCTTGATAAACTCTACGTCCGGCCAGCGCTCCTCGGTCAGGCTCAAATTAACGCGCGTCGGCGCCAGGTAGACGAGTTCGCCGGCATGATCCACGCTCAGATTGTCGTGCGCCTTGTCGCGAAACTCTGCCAGGCGCTTCGGATCGCGCACGCGGATCCAGCGTGCGGCGGCGACGCCGATCGGTTCGAACACGCAACTGACGCCGTATTCGTCCTGGAGCCGGAATGCCACGACCTCGAACTGAAGCTGGCCGATCGCGCCCAGTATCAAATCGTTGTTGCGCAGCGGCTTGAGCAGCTGCGTTGCGCCCTCCTCGCAGAGCTGCGACAAGCCCTTTTGCAGCGCCTTCATGCGCAACGGATCCTTCAGCACGGCGCGGCGGAACAGTTCCGGCGCGAAGTTCGGCACGCCGGTGAAATTGAGCGTCTCGCCCTCGGTGAAGGTGTCGCCGATGTTGATCGTGCCATGGTTGTGCAGGCCGATGATGGCCCCGGCGTACGCCTCCTCGGCCTGGCTGCGGTCGGCCGCGAGGAACGTCAGCGCGTCGGCGATTCTGAGGTCCTTGCGCAGGCGCACGTGGCGCATGCGCATGCCCTTCACGTAGCGCCCCGAGCACAGGCGCATGAACGCGATCCGGTCGCGATGTCCCGGATCCATGTTCGCTTGGATCTTGAACACGAACCCCGTGAGCTTCGGCTCGACCGCGAGGACCGCGCGCTGCGCGGCCGCGCGCGGCTGCGGTCCCGGCGCGTGGTGGACGAATGCGCCGAGCAATTCCCGGACGCCGAAATTGTTGACCGCCGAACCGAAGAAGACCGGCGTCTGCGTGGCCGCGCGATACCGGCCGAGATCGAAGCTCGGACTCGCGCCGCGCACGAGATCCACCTCGTCGACGAAAGCCGCGTGGCGTTCGCCCAAATATTCGCGCGCGGCCTCGCTCGCCAGGCCGTCGATCGTCTCGTGGCTGCCGACCCGCCCCTTCTCAACCGGCACGTAGACATAGATCCGGTCCTCGATCAAATGATAGACGCCGAGCAAATCGCGTCCCATCCCGATCGGCCAGGTGACCGGGGTGCATTGGATCTTGAGCACGCTCTCGATCTCGTCGAGCAGTTCGATCGGCGGACGGCCCTCTCTGTCGAGCTTGTTGACGAACGTCATGATCGGCGTATCGCGCAGCCGGCACACGTCCATCAGCTTGATCGTGCGCTCTTCCACGCCCTTCGCGCAGTCGATCACCATCAGCGCCGAGTCCACCGCCGTCAGCGTCCGGTAGGTGTCCTCGGAGAAATCCTCGTGTCCGGGCGTGTCCAGCAGATTGACGATGCAATCATCGAACGGGAACTGCATCACCGACGAGGTCACGGAGATGCCGCGCTGCTGTTCGAGGCGCATCCAGTCGGAGGTCGCGTGACGCGTCGCCTTGCGTCCTTTGACGGTGCCCGCCATCTGTATCGCGCCGCCGAACAGCAACAGCTTCTCAGTCAGCGTCGTCTTGCCGGCGTCGGGATGGGAAATGATCGCAAATGTGCGGCGGCGCGCGATTTCGCGCGTGATGTCGGATACGGTCGAGTTCAATTAAGGATCCTGTTGCAAGACTCGACGCAGCACCGCCGCGTCTTCGCGGCCTGCGGCCGCCTGATAATAGCCGCGGCGCACGCCGATCTGTTCGAAGCCCAAGGAGATGTACAGCCGGCTCGCGACCGTGTTCGACGGGCGCACCTCGAGATACGCCTCGCGCATGCCCGCCGCCCGGGCGCGCTCGAGCAGATGCAGCATCAAGCGGCGGGCGAGCCCGCGGCAGCGGTATTCCTCGCGTATGCAGACGTTCAATATATGCGCCTCACCGGCGCCGACCGACATGATGCCGTAGCCGGCCATCGCGCCGCCGACGTCGATCACTCGGCATACGTAGCCGACGCGCAGACAATCGCGAAATATTCCCTCGCTCCACGGAAACGGGTAGCCGGCGTACTCTGCCGCGACGACCACGGGCACGTCGAATTCATGCATCGGCCGAATTTCGACCGCGACCGGCAATTCCTCGCGCTTGACGCTAGCCACCGGCCAGCACCTCGCGTGCGAATTTCAAGTCTTCCCAGGCGCGCCGCTTGTCCGTCGGCGTGCGCAGCAGATACGCCGGATGGTAGGTCACGACGAGCGGCACCGCGGCCTCGCCGAATCGATGCGTCTTTTGCCGCAGTCGCGCGAGCGGCGCGTCGGTGCGCAGCAGCGCATGCGCGGCGATGCGCCCAACAACGAGCAGTATCTTCGGACGCACGAGCGCAATTTGGCGCTCGAGGTGCGGCAGGCATGCGGCAATCTCGGACTGCAGCGGATCGCGGTTCCCCGGCGGGCGGCATTTCAACACGTTCGCGATGAACACCTGTTCGCGTTCGAGGTCAATCGCCCGCAGCATCGCATTCAGGAGTTGCCCGGCGCGGCCGACGAACGGTTCGCCTTGTCGGTCCTCGTCCGCGCCCGGAGCCTCGCCGACGACGAACCATTCGGCGCGCCGGTCGCCGACGCCGAAGACCGTGCGCGTACGCGTCTTGCACAGATCGCAGCGTTCGCAGGTCTCGACGCCGCGCATCAGCGCCGACCACTGCTCGGCCGGCCGCGGCTCGATCCGCTGCGGCATCGCCGGCGCGCCCCGCAAGACCCAGGAGTCGATTTGCAGAGCCTGGAGGTACGCCTTGCGCAGCGCCCGGTTCATGCGTGCGACGGGACTCCGCGCGACCGCCGGCGCAGCTTGCGGTAGACCCAGACCGAAGGCGCCGACAAAGCGTACCCGCCGAAAAGCAACAATAGCGTGACCGGCGGCCAGGTCGCGATCAGCACGAACGCGAGCGGCACGAGAAGGATTTGCGTGAAGCGCACGCGCGCGCTGGCGTCGACCTGTTTGAAGCTGTGGAACGAGAACCGGCTGATCATCAGCGCGCCCGCGCAGGCCGTGACGACGAACGCGAGCAATAATCCCGGCAAACCGACGCTCGTGCGGTCGCTCGCAAGCCAGACGAACGCGGCGACGATCGCGGCGGCCGACGGGCTCGGCAAGCCCTCGAAATAATTCTTATCCTGGGTCGCGATGCGCGAATTGAACCGCGCCAGGCGCAGCGCCGCGGCGGCCGCGTAGAAAAAGCACACCAGCCAGCCCAGGCGCCGCCATACCGGACCGTACTCGGCGATGCGCGCGACGCCCCGTTGGTAGGTCACGATCGCCGGTGCGAGCCCGAAGGAGACCATGTCCGACAGGCTGTCGTACTCCTTGCCGAACGCGCTCTCCGTGTGCGTCCAGCGCGCGACGCGCCCGTCCAATCCATCGAAGATCATCGCGACGAAGACCGCGATGCCGGCGCGCTCGAAGTTCCAATCGATCGCGGCGACGATCGCGTAGAAACCCGCGAATAGCGCCGCCGTCGTCAGCAGGTTGGGCAGCCAAAAAATCCCCCGCCGCCGCGGCTGGTCTGCGTCATCGTCCTCGTTCTGGAGTGCATCGCCCATCGGACGCAATGATACCAGGGGGCCTCATGTAAGATAGGCGGGTATGCGCTTATCCCAATACCCAATATCGACCCTCAAAGAGGTCCCCGCCGACGCCGAAGTCGTCAGCCACCGGCTGATGCTGCGGTCCGGCATGATCCGCCGCCTGGCGGCAGGACTATACACCTGGCTGCCGATGGGCTTGCGCACGCTGCGCAAGGTCGAACGGATCATCCGCGAGGAAATGGACCGCGCCGGCGCCCTCGAACTGGTGATGCCGACCGTCCAACCGGCCGAATTGTGGCAGGAATCCGGCCGCTGGAACGAATTCGGCCCCGAATTGCTGCGCTTCAAGGACCGGCATGACAGAGAATTCGCGTACGGGCCGACGCATGAGGAAGTCATCACGGACATCGCGCGGCGTGAACTCAAGAGCTACCGCCAACTGCCCGTCAATTTCTATCAGATTCAAACCAAGTTCCGCGACGAAGTCCGTCCGCGTTTCGGCGTCATGCGCGCGCGCGAATTCCTGATGAAGGACGCGTATTCGTTCCATACCGACGAGGCAAGCCTGGCGCAGGGCTATCGGCTGATGTTCGATGCCTATACGCGCATTTTCACGCGCCTAGGCTTGAAATTCCGCGCCGTTCAGGCCGACAGCGGCAGCATCGGCGGAAGCGCGTCGCAGGAGTTCCACGTGCTCGCGGATTCCGGCGAAGACGCGATCGCGTTTTCCGATGGCGACGATTACGCGGCGAACCTAGAAATGGCGGCCGCGGCGGCGCCCGCGCTGCCGCGCCGCGCGCCCTCGCAGCCGCTCGCGCAGGTTCCGACGCCGCACGCACGCACGATTGCGGATCTCTCGGCGATGCTCGAAGTCACGCCGGCGCAATGCGTCAAGACGCTGATCGTCGACGCTGCGGACGGCGGCGTGGTCGCGCTTATCGTGCGCGGCGATCACGAATTGAACGCGCTGAAAGCGCAAAAGCTGCCGGGCGTCGCGAGCCCCTTACGCATGGCGAGCGCCGAGCGCGTCAAGGCGTTCACCGGCTGCGAACCCGGGTCCCTCGGGCCGATCGGCTTTGCGGGAAGGCTGTACGTCGATCATGCGGCGGCCGCGCTCGCGGATTTCGTCTGCGGCGCGAACGAAAAGGATCGGCACTATACCGGCGTGAACTGGGAGCGGGACCTTCCGGCGCCGGAATCGCGCGATCTGCGCAACGCCGTCGACGGCGATCCGAGCCAGACCGGCCGGGGGACGATCAAGATCGCGCGCGGCATCGAAGTCGGCCATATCTTTCAGCTCGGCCGCAAGTACAGCGAGGCCATGAAGGCCGCCGTGCTCGACCCGCAAGGCAAGAGCCTGACGATGTTCATGGGATGCTACGGCATCGGCGTGACGCGCGTCGTCGCGGCCGCGATCGAACAGAATCACGATGCGAACGGCATCATCTGGCCGGAAGCGATCGCGCCGTTCCAGGTCGTGCTGGTGCCGCTCAACAACCAGAAGTCGCCGCGCGTGCAGGAAGCAAGCGAAGCCTTGTACCGGGAATTCTCCGCCGCGGGCATCGATGTCCTGCTCGATGACCGCGATGCACGCGCCGGCGTCAAATTCGCCGATTCGGAGCTCATCGGCATCCAGCATCGGATCGTCCTCGGCGAACGAGGCCTCGCGGGCGCAATGGTCGAATACCGCCACCGCCGCGACACCGAATCGCGCGAGATCCCGCGCGCCGAAGCGGTGAGCTTCGTGCGCCGCCAATCGGCGGACTGAACCGCGTGCGCATGCACGCACGCGGCTTCCGGCGGATCGTCTCGGCGCTCGCATGCGCGCTTGCGTTCGGCATCGCATCGGCGCGCGCCCGCGCC
>DAIDVO010000189.1 GCA_027456085.1 Steroidobacteraceae bacterium
TCCAGCTCGAAGCGGTAGTGGGTGCTTTCGAGATCGGTCTCCTTGACCAGCACGCCCTGGAACGCGGCCGGATTGAAGCGGAAAGTGGTGCAGCCCTTGAGCCCCTGCTGGTGGGCGTAAACGTAGATGTTCTTGAACTCCTCGTAGGGATAGTCGGTCGGTACGTTGGCGGTCTTGGAGATCGACGAGTCGACCCACTTCTGCGCGGCAGCCTGGATGTCGACGTGCTCCTTCGGCGAGATGTCGTCGGCAGCGATGAAGTACTCCGGCAGGCGCGCCTTGGGGTCGTCGGAGTACGGCATCGCCTCGGCGTTGATCAGCGCGCGGTAAGCCAGCAGTTCAAAGCTGAACACCTCGATCTTTTCCTTGCTCTTCTTGCCCTCGCGGGTCACGTTGCGCGAGTAGTGATGGGCAAAGCTCGGTTCGATGCCGTTGGAGGCGTTGTTGGCGAGGCTGAGCGAGATGGTGCCGGTGGGCGCGATCGAGCTGTGGTGGGTGAAGCGGGCACCGACCTCGGCGAGTTCGGCAACCAGCTCCGGCGCCGCCTCGGCGACACGCTGCATGTAGCGACTGTACTTCGCGTGCAGCACGCGGCCGGGAATGCGGTCGCCGACCGCAAAGCCGTCACGGGCCATCTCCGGGCGTTTGCGCAACATGTCACCGGTGACTTCGAAGTCCTGGGCCAGGATCGGCGCCGGGCCCTTCTCACGAGCCAGGCTGAGCGCGACTTCCCAGCCCGCGACGGCCATCTCGCGGGCGACGTCCTCGGTGAATGTACAGGCTTCCGGCGCGCCGTAACGCAGCTTGAGCATCGCCAGGGTCGAGCCGAGGCCGAGAAAACCGATGCCGTGGCGGCGCTTGGCTTCGATCTCCCGGCGCTGCTGCGCAAGCGGCAAGCCGTTGATCTCGACCACGTTATCGAGCATGCGTGTGAACACGCGCACGACTTCCTTGTACTCGTCCCAGTCGAAGCGCGCCTTGGGCCCGAACGGGTCGCGCACGAAGGTGGTCAGGTTGACCGAACCCAGCAGACACGAGCCGTAGGGCGGCAAGGGCTGCTCGCCGCAGGGATTGGTCGCGCGGATGTGCTCGCACCACCAGTTGTTGTTCATCTCGTTGACGCGGTCGATCAGGATGAAGCCCGGCTCGGCGTAGTCGTACGTCGAGACCATGATCATGTCCGACAGGTGCCGCGCGCGGATCTGGCCGTAGATCCT
Organism: Steroidobacteraceae bacterium; assembly: GCA_027456085.1. Taxonomy (GTDB): domain Bacteria; phylum Pseudomonadota; class Gammaproteobacteria; order Steroidobacterales; family Steroidobacteraceae; genus Bog-1198. The sequence continues at coordinate 1,218 of DAIDVO010000189.1, forward strand.
GCAAGCCACCAGGCCGTCATCGCGCACGATGTAGTTCTCGTGCGTGGGCCATTCGCGCCAGATCACCTTGGCGGCGTCGCCGAGATCGACCTCATTCCTTTCCTTGACGTGGATCGGAAACACCAGCGGCCAGTCGCGGTCTGCGGCAACCGCGGCCATGAATTCGTCGGTGATCAGCAGGCTGAGGTTGAACTGGCGCAGACGCCCGTCCTCGCGTTTGGCGCGGATGAACTCCTTGGCGTCCGGATGCGAGATGTCGAAGGTGCCCATCTGCGCGCCGCGGCGACCGCCGGCGGAACTGACGGTGAAGCACATCTTGTCGTAGATATCCATGAACGACAGCGGCCCGGACGTATAGGCCCCGGCGCCGGTGACATATGCGCCACGCGGGCGCAGGGTCGAGAATTCGTAGCCGATCCCGCAGCCGGCTTTGAGCGTAAGGCCGGCCTCGTGGACCTTGCTCAAGATATCGTCCATCGAATCGCGGATCGTGCCGGACACCGTGCAATTGATCGTGGACGTCGCCGGCTTGTGTTCGAGCGACCCCGCGTTCGACGTGACGCGCCCGGCCGGAATCGCGCCGTGGCGCAACGCCCAGAGAAACGACTCGTACCACTGTGGGCGCAGCTCCTCGGCCTCGACGTCGGAAAGCGCGCGCGCGACGCGCTTATAGGTGTCGTCCATCGAATGATCGATCGGCGAACCGTCTTTGGCGATGAGACGATATTTCTTGTCCCAAATGTCTTGCGACGCTTCTTGGAACGGAATACTGCCGACGTCCTTTGTTTGAATCTTGACCATCGTATTCATGGGTTTAATTTCTTCTCCCTAATCATGCGCGAACGATTCCGTATTAGACAAATGGGCATCATCCCCGTGAACTCGATCGAATTTGTTTGAATGCCGCGGGCAGATGAGCCAACCATCGAACACTAGATCTTGTGCCAGGCACTAAAGGTTATGCCGCGATGCGGATGAGCGTCAAGACATATTTCTGGCGATTTTTCCTATTTTTTCTTCAAACTTATCAATATGTTATAAACATTCCCCGAGAAATTCGTTGATTGCACTTTTTAATTGCGCGGTCAAGGGGCCTCGATGCCGATCGCTAGATGTTGTGTCTGGGAGCTTGTCGGATTCATCACCCGCGCGGCCGCCGCGAGCGGACCCCGCGCGCAGGCTATCGACGCATTGACCGCATCAACGGAGAGTTCGCGCGCGGATCGCGCCTTCCCGATTCGGCGGATGCCCACCACACCAAGGCGCAAGCCGCGAACGGCGCCCTCGAAATCGTCATTGCGAAACTCGCCCGGGTGCAGATGCAACGAACCACGGTCCGAAGCGGCGTGAAAGCTCCCTGACACTTGCTTGACGGCGCTTCCGTGTAAGATCGTAGGCGAGAACCCGGGCTGTCGAAGATGGACAGCTGACGGCATTGCAAATAACGGAGTGGGCAGCGAATGATTCCGCGTATCAAGTTTGCGGCGGCGGCAGCCGTAACCGTCCTGTTGGCGGCGCCCCTGGCGCTGCCGCCATCCGTTATGGCGGCAGCGGCGCTCGATGCCGCGCCGATGCCGTCGCTTGCGCCGATGGTCAAGCGCGTTTCGCCGGCTGTCGTCAACGTCGCGACGCGCGGAACGATCAAAGAAAGCGCCGGCCAGGGCAATCCGCTGCTTGATGATCCGTTTTTTCGCAAATTCTTCAATGTGCCGCCGGGCGCGCCGCCGCGCGAGCGGCAGTTCCAGAGCGCAGGTTCGGGCGTCATCGTCGATGCCAAGAACGGCTACATCATCACCAATTACCACGTCGTCGAGAATGCCAACGAGATTACGATCACGCTGCTCGACAATCGGAGCTTCGGCGCAAAAGTCATCGGCCGCGACGAAGGCTCGGATATCGCGCTGCTGCAGGCGAAACAGCCCGGCCTCGTCGCGATGTCCCTCGGCGATTCTTCCAAGCTCGAAGTCGGCGACTATGTCGTCGCGATCGGCAACCCGTTCGGACTGCAGCATACAGTGACCGCGGGCATCGTCAGCGCGCTTGGCCGATCGGGCATCAACCCGGACGGCTATGAGGACTTCATCCAAACCGACGCGTCGATCAATCCGGGGAATTCCGGCGGCGCCCTCGTGAACCTGCGCGGCGAACTAGTCGGCATCAACTCCGCGATCCTATCGCGCAGCGGCGGGAATATCGGCATCGGCTTCGCCATTCCGGTCAACATGGTCAAGAACGTGATGGCGCAGTTGATCCGCTACGGCGAGGTCAAGCGCGGCGTGCTCGGAGTCAACATCTACGACGTCACGCCGGAGATCGCCAAGGAATTCGGACTCAGCGAATCGAGCGGCGCGCTCGTCGCCGGCGTCATTCAGGGATCGGCCGCGGACCGCGCCGGCGTGAAAACCGGCGACATCATCACATCGATCAACGGCATGCAGATGAAAAGCGCCGGCGAATTGCGCAACGCGATCGGCATGCTGCGTGTCGGCAGCGCCGTCCAGATCGGCCTGTTGCGCGACGGCAAGGCGCACACGCTGACAGCCAAGATCGCCGAGCGCGGCGACGAGGAGGCCGCCAACGCGGCCGTGATCAACAAAGCGCTCGACGGCGCGGAGCTCGCCGATGCGCCGAACGGCGGCGGCGTTACGGTCAAGTCCGTTCAGGAAGGAAGTCCGGCGGCGCAATCCGGGCTGCGCACGAACGATTTGATCGTAGGCATCGGCCGCACGCCGATAGCCGACACCAAGGCGCTGCGCCAGGCGGCGAAGGGCGCGAATTTTCTGATGCTGAAGGTCCGGCGCGGCAATTCCGTTCTACTGATCCCGATTCGTTGAAATCATGCGCTTGCTCAAGATCTGCATCCTCGGCGGAACCGGTTTCGTAGGAACCCGGCTCGCGGCACGCTTGACCAAGGAGGGCCATCGGGTCACGGTGTTGTCGCGCGACCGCGAGCGCCACAAACACTTGCGCGTGCTACCGGGACTTACGCTCGAGAATTGCGACGTGTATGACGAGGCCGAGCTCAGCGAGCGCTTTCGCGGCCAGGATGTCATCGTCAATTTGATCGGCATTCTCAACGAGCACGGCTTCGGCGGCGGCGGTTTCCGGCGTGCGCACGTCGAGCTGGTGCGCGGCGCGCTGCGGGCCGCGCGCTCGGCCGGCGTCCGCCGCTTTCTGCAGGTGTCCGCGCTCGGCGCCGCCGCCGACGCCCCCAGCCACTACCTGCGGTCAAAGGGGCAGGCCGAGCGATTGATCCGCGAAGCCGGCGACGGACTCGATTGGACGATTTACCGACCGTCGGTCATTTTCGGCCCGGGCGATGCGTTCTTGAATCGATTCGCGGCGCTGCAGGGCGCAATTCCGCTCGTATTTCCGCTCGCAATGCCAAACGCGAAGCTGCAGCCGGTCTTCGTCGACGACGTGGTCGAGGCCTTGGTGCGCGGTCTGAACGATGCGTCCTCACGCCTTCATGTATATGAGCTCGGCGGGCCGCGCATCTATACCTTGCGCGAGATCGTCGCTCTGGTCGCGAAGCTCTCGGGCCGGCGCCGATGGATCATCGGACTGCCGAAAGTCGCCGCGCGCCTGCTGGCGCTCGCGCTGGATTTCGTGCCGGGCCGGCCGTTTTCGAGCGACAACTACCGTTCCCTGCAAGTCGACAGCGTCTGCACCGTGGACGGCCTCGCCGCACTCGGCATCCGGCCGCAGTCGATCGAGGGCGCCGCGCGCCAGTATCTCGGGGCGTTCGAGGACAATGCGCGCCTGAGCCGGTGCCGCGCGCACGCCCGGCGCGGCTGAGCAAAGGTCCCGTCAGGCGCGGCCGCAGACGGCCGCATCCCGTGCCGCGCGATTCAATTTGGCGATCTTGCGGATCCGCTCGATGAACGCGCGCAGATCGCCGCCGGCCAACTTCAGTTCATGCGCAAACCCGGGCACGCATTGCTCGTAGGTCGAGATCGAGACCAAATCCGCGTTGTTGATTTCGCCGTTGAACCAGTCGGCGAGCGGCGCATGCGGCCCAAAGCTTGGGCGCAGGCGCAGGTACGACGCCCGCAGGGCCGCGAACTCGGCGCGCTTTTGCGCACGCATCGCCGCCTTCCCCACCCAGGAGCGATACAATTCACGCAGGCGGCGGCGCGTACCGATCAGCAGGCGGATGACCTTCCGATAGCGCCGCCGGCCGGCCGAATATTCGGCGAGATCGCGGCTGCGCCCTTGCGCAACCAGCCACCTGCTCACGCCCTCCCGTTCGACGAAGGTCGCGAGCCCCTCGTTGAATTCCGTGTCGCCCGGCACATACAGCAATTGATGGGTGAGTTCGTGAAACACGATCGCCGCAAGGTCGGCGTCGCTCCACCCCGTCATCGTGCTCAAGATCGGATCGTCGAAGTGGCCGAGCGTCGAGTACGCGGCGGCGCCGCGGACCGACACGTCCATGCCGTCCGCGCGCAGGCGGCGCGCATAGTCGAGCGCTCTCGATCGCTTGAAATAGCCGCGGTAAGCCACGCAGCCGACGAACGGGTAACACCAGCGCTTCGGTTCGACCGAAAACTCCGGCGCCGCAAACACGTTCCAGACGACGGATCTTCCGTCCACGCGGACATAGCTGCGGTAGCTTCCGTTGTCGGGCAGCGCGAGGTCGCGGCTCGCGAAGTCGCGCATCGCCGTGACCTCTTGAAGCTGCCGGCGCAACGCCGGCGCGGTCGTGGGATCGGCGATCACTCGCGCGATCGGCGCACGCTGCGCGAGCAGCGCAGCCTCGCCATATGCGGCCTGCAGCTCGTAGCAGCCGCTCGTCGCGGCGCCGGTCAGCAGCACTAGGATCACTGCACGGATCTTCGGCGTGATGCTGGTACTATGCATGCATGCAAGTGTATCTGGTTGGCGGA
>DAIDVO010000190.1 GCA_027456085.1 Steroidobacteraceae bacterium
GCGCGCGCCGGGTCCGGCCGGCACGCCGGCAGCGCACCGGCGCGCGGGCCGGACCCGCGGTGTCAGGAGATCGACCGATCAAACAGCGTGATGGGCATCAACGGAACCGCGGCCGGTTCGACTGCCGCCGGCATCGGCGACGGCGCGCTCGCCGGCTTCGGCGCGGCAACGACCGGTTTCGGTGCCGCCTTGCCCGGCATCGGCGCAGCCTTGACCGGCTTCGGCGTGGCTTTGACCGGCTTCGGCGCGGCTTTGACCTTGCCCTTCGCGCTTTTCTTCGCCTTCACCGCCTTCCGAGGCGGCGCCTTGGCGGCCCGTGCTCTCTTGGCGGCCTTCTTGGCGGCTTTCTTGGCCGCCCTGACCGGACGCGCTTTCTTCTTCGCGGCTTTCTTAACCGACTTTGCACTCGCGGCCGTCTTCTTCTTCGCCTTCGCCACGGGACGTTTCTTCGCCTTGGACTTCTTGGCCATGGTCAATCCTCTCCTCGCGGGTCGATGCAACACATGCCACTGAGAGTAGCCCCGAAAAAGTCCGCTGTCATCTGCGCCGCGTACTGGAGTTGAGCGCGCGGATTGCGTACCCTGCCGCTCCACACCGAATGTGCACCAATGTCCGACGATACACCGCCCGAAACAATTCGCCCGCTGCATGACGTCTGGCTGAGGCCGCGCCGTGTCTTCCGGGAATTGGCCGGCATGCCGATTTCGCGCATGGATTACCTGTTGGGGGCCGCGCAGGGAATCGTCAGTTGGCTCGCGCTCTCCCGCGCCCAGTCGGCGGGGATCGACAGCACGATCGGGGAGATCATCGGCAAAGCGCTGATCGCCGGGCCGCTCGCGGGCGTGCTCGGGCTGTATCTGATGACCGCGATCTATTTTCGCTTGGGCAAGCGCGCCGGCGGAACGGCGGCGCGCGACCACGTCTTCCACGTGCTCGCTTACAGCGGTGTGCCGATGCTCGCGTCGTTGGCGATCTGGCTGGTCACGGCCCTGATCGCGGGCCGCGCGACGTTCATCCAGGCCCCGCGCGCGGATCAGGAGCCGTTCGTCGCCTTGTTGCTGCGCCTGCAGTTCATCGCGCACGTCGTGCTGATCGGCTGGAGCCTTCTTCTGCAGGTCATGGGATTTTCCGAAGTCGAGCGCTTGCCGACCCGCCGGGCCTTCGCGCTATGGATCCTCGGCCAGGTCATCGTGATGCTCGCGATCATGGTGCTCTGGATATTGATCCTCAGCGTCGGCGGAGGCGCGGTCCCACCGCCTGGCTGACCCATTGCCGCGCCGTTTCCGACCCGCCGGGACCGCGCGTCACGCCGCGTGTGCGGCTTTGCAGCATCACCCCAGCACGCCGATCAGGAATTCTCGAATCGCCGCGATCTCCGCGCCGCATACCGTGTGCGCCATCGGGTAATCGCGCCACTCGACCCGATATCCCAGACTAAGAAGGACGTCGCGCGACTCGCGCCCGAGCGCGGCGGCAAGCACGTTGTCCTCGAGCCCATGCGCCATGAATATCGGCGTCGACTCATTCGCCGGCGCACGCTCCGCCGCGAGACTCGATGCGAGCGGCAGATAACAAGACAGCGCCATGAGGCCGGCGAGCCGCCGGTCGCAGCGCAGACCGCTGTACAAAGACACCGCTCCGCCTTGGGAGAACCCGCCGAGCACGATCCGGTTCGCCGGGATGCCACGGCTCTCCTCGCGCGCGATGAGTTCGCGCAACTTCGCATCGGTGTCCTTGAACCCCGCGAGATCCTCGTTCGCGGCGCGATCGAGCCTGCGGATGTCATACCAGGCCCGCATCGGGGCACCGCCGTTCAGCGTCACGGCCCGTACCGGAGCGTGCGGAAATATGAAGCGCCATGCGCGTTCGCTGCGCGGCAGTATTTCCGGGACGATGGGCTCGAAGTCGTGGCCGTCGGCGCCGAGGCCGTGCAGCCAAATGACGGCCGCATCCGGGGCCGCGGCGGATTCGATGTCGATGGTTTCCAGCATGGTGGCGCGAGCTTACCCTGCCCGGCGCGCGATGTCCCGCCGTGCCCGGCGGCGCCGGGCCGCGCTTGCGCATTGACAGCCGTTGCATTTTTATGCAGGATTGCTGAAATTTTATGCATAGTCGGCCAGCATGAACCGCGTGAATATCGAAACCAACAACGCTCCGGCGCGACGCAACCTACTCGCGAAGATCATCCGCGAACAGGCGGTCGGCCGCCAATCGGAACTCGTCGCGCTGCTGCGCAAGCGCGGGCACGCGGCAACCCAATCGAGCGTGAGCCGCGACCTGCGCGAGCTCGGCGTCGCCAAGCTCGGCGACCGCTACGTGCTGTCGGGCGCCGCCGCGGCGCCGAAGAGCGATTTCTCAACGCTGCGCCGCTTCGTCGACTCGCGCCAGACCGCCGGCGCGAACCTGACCGTCCTCAGAACCCGGATCGGCGCCGCGCAGGGCGTGGCCGTCGCGATCGACTCGGCCACCTGGCCCGAGGTCGCCGGCACGATTTCGGGCGACGACACGATATTCATCGCCACCCGCTCGGCGCGCGACCAGCGCAAGCTCGGGTTTCGTCTCCACGAAATCTTCGGAATTTAATCCCCATGACCGCGAAATTTCCATCGGGCGACGAGCCCATTCTTCTGGCATTTTCGGGCGGCCTCGACACCTCGTTCTTGGTGCCCTGGCTGACCGAGACCCACGGCCGCCCGGTGATCACGGTCACCGTCGACACCGGCGGTATCGACCCGGCCGCGGCGCGGCAGCTCGCCGCGCGCTCCGAGGCGCTCGGGGCCGTCGCCCATCATTTGATCGAAGCGCGCCCGGCGTATTTCGAGCAGGTGCTGAAGTTCTTGATCATGGGCAACGTGCGCCGCGGTCAGCTGTATCCGCTGTGCGTCGGCGCCGAACGCGTCCTTCAGGCCCAGACGATCGCGCAGATCGCGCTCGAACTCGGCACCCACAGGGTCGCGCACGGCTGCACCGCGGCCGGCAATGATCAGGTGCGCTTCGAGGTCGCGCTGCGCACGCTTGCGCCGAACCTGGAAATCATCGCGCCGGTCCGCGACCGGGCGTTCAAGCGGCCTGAACAGCTCGAGTTCCTCGAGGAGCGCAAGCTCCCGGTTCCACCGTACGGCGCGGCCTACTCGGTGAACCGCGGTCTCTGGGGCGTCACGATCGGCGGCAAGGAGACGTTGACCTCGCTCGGCAGCATCCCCGAGTCGGCCTGGGTTCTGTCGAAGGACGCGTTCTCGAACCCGCGGCCCCCGCAGCGTCATTTGCTCGGCTTCGAGCGCGGCGTGCCGTCCTCGCTGGATGGCGCAGCGCTGCCGGCCGTCGCGATCATCGAAAAACTCGAGGCCCTCGCGGGGCCGTTCGGCATCGGGCGCGGCATTCATCTGGGCGATACCGTGATCGGCACCAAGGGACGCGTCGCCTTCGAAGCACCGGCCGCGGAAATCCTGTTGAACGCGCACCGCGAACTCGAAAAGCTGGTCTTGACCGGCCGGCAGGCGCGCATCAAGGACACTGTGACCCAGCCCTATGGCGATTTCGTCCACGAGGGCCAGCACCTCGATCCCGCCTGCCGCGACATCGAAGCGCTGCTCGTGTCCTCGCAGGCGCGCGTGACCGGCGAAGTCGCCGTGCTGCTGCGGCCCGGTTCCGCGTTCATCGAGGGGGTGAGTTCGCCGCATTCCCTGATGACGGCATCCAAGGGCGTCTACGGCGAGGCGGCCGGCGAATGGACGCCGGCCTACGCCCTCGGCTACTCGAAAATTTTGGCGCTGCCCGGGATATTCCACAAGCGCGCCGGGGAGAAGCTGCGATGAACCCGATGCGCACGGTGGTCGTAGACAAAATCGCATCGGTGACGCAGGCCTGCGGCCTGGCGCGCGAGGTCCGCATCTCCGCCAATATCGACTGCGCCGAAGGCATGGTTCTGGTCGTCGAGGTCCTGAACAACAAGTCGACGTACAATACGCTGGAATTGACGAGCGGACGGATGGCGAAGGTCTCGCGCGGCGACATCGTCGTCGGCGCGCTCGGCCACCGCAAGGCGCTGTTCGGCTACTCCGGCCATATTCCGGAGTCGCTGAAGCCGGGCGACGTGATTCAGATGCTGAACATCGGCGGCGTGCTCGGAATCTGCGACTCGGCTACGCCGGACAAGGGCAAGCCCTTCAATTGCCGCGTCTTGGGCACGGCGCTGACGTTCCCGTATCTCGGCGAGCGTATCGGCGTTCCCGCCAAGGCGGGATACAAGCCGCTCGACATGGCCGCGCGTGTGGATGCCCGCGGAGTTCCGGTCGTCGCGCTTGCCGGCACGTGCATGGAAGCGGGCAAGACCGCGGCCGCCGCGGCGATCATCGCGCGCATGCGCCATCGCGGCCTCGTCGTCGACGCATTCAAAGCGACCGGCGTTTCCTTGCGCCGCGACATCCTCGCGTTCGAAGACGCCGGCGCACGGCGGACCATGATCTTCACGGACTTAGGCATCGTGACGACGACGGCCAAGTGCGGCCCGGCTCTTACCCGCACGATGCTCACCGAAATGGCCGCGGGCCGGCCGGACGTGATCGTGTTCGAGTTGGGCGACGGCCTATTGGGCACGTACGGCGTGGAGGCGATCCTCCTCGACCGCGACATCAAGGCCGCATTGACCGCGGTCATCCTGTCGGCCAACGACCCGGTCGCGGCTTGGGGCGGCGTCAAGCTGCTGCGCGAACGCTTCGAGATCGAGCCTTGCGCGGTGACCGGACCCGCGACCGACAATCAAGTGGGAGTGCAGATCATCCGCGAACAAATGGGCGTCGAAGCCTTCAATGCGATCAGCAGCCCCGCGGATCTCGGCGACCACGTCATATGCAAGCTCGGGATCGAGAACGTCCGCGAATCCAAAGTGGCCGAGGAATGAGCGCACTGACGCCGGCGATCGTGCTCGGCGGGACCGGCTATGTCGCCGGCGAACTGTTGCGCCTGATCGCGGGACATCCGCACTTGGAACTCGCGGCCGTCCTCTCCGACAGCCACGCGGGCGGCGCGGTCGCGGCTGCATTTCCGCATTTGCAGAGCGCCTACCCGCAAGCGCGTTTCGCGGACCTCGAACAAATCGAGGCGCGGCTGCGCCGCGGCGGGCGCATCGCGCTGTTCTGCGCGGCGCCGCACGGGGCGGCCGCTGCACTGATCGATCGCGCGCTTTGCGTCGCGCAAGACGCGGGATCGGAAGTGCGCTGCGTCGACATCTCCGCGGATTACCGCTACGCGAGCGCCGAGGCTTACGCCGCGGTCTACGGCCATGCGCACGGCGCGCCTGCGCGCATCAAGGATTTCACCTGCGCCCTGCCCGAGCACCTGCGCGCCGCGCCGCCGACGCCGCACGTCGCGCATCCCGGCTGTTTCGCGACCGCGACTTTGCTCGCGATCGTCCCGCTGCTCGCGTCGGGCTTGACCGATGCGCGGCTTTTCGCGAGCGGCGTCACCGGCAGCACGGGCTCGGGGCGCAAGCCGGCCGAAGGGACGCATCATCCGCGCCGGCATAGCGACCTGTACGCCTATAATCCGCTCGCGCATCGGCATGCGCCGGAGATCGTCGCGTGCGCGAAGGCCGCGAGCGGCGTCGACGCGGAGCTGCATTTCGTTCCGCATTCGGGTCCGTTCGCTCGCGGAATCCACGTCACGGTGCAGGCGCGGCTCGCGCAACCGCTGTCGAGCGGGGAGGCGCGGGAAATGCTCGCATCCTTTTACGCAGGCTGTCCGTTCGTGCACGTCGACGACGGCATGCCGCGCGTCAAGGATGTCGTCGCGAGCAACTATGCGCGCCTGGGCGCGGCGACGGACGGCGGCACGATCGCGGTCATGGCCGTCGTCGACAATCTGGCCAAAGGCGCCGCGGGCGGCGCCGTGCAGTGGATGAATCGCCTGCTGAATTTGGACGAAACCGCCGGACTGTCCGCGCCGGCGCCCGGCTGGACTTGAGGTAACGATGGCAAGCACGGAAAGATCGATCGCAGACGCCGCGGCGTCTCACCTGGCAAAGGTCTTCGCGCAGTACCCGATCGAAGTATTGCGCGGCGAAGGCGTATGGCTGTATGCGCGCGACGGCCGCAAGTTTCTCGATTTTTACGGCGGACACGCGGTCGCGGGCTTGGGCTACGGCCATCCCCGCTGGCTCGCGGCGCTCGAGCGCCAGGCGCGTCAAATGGCGTTCCAGACGAACGCGCTGCCGATGGCGATCCGGGAGCGCGCGGCCGCGAAGCTCGTCAAGTTCGCGGACCTGGGTCTCGACACCGTCTTTTGGATCAACAGCGGCGCGGAAGCGAACGAGAACGCTCTGAAGCTCGCGTTCAAGATGACCGGCCGGACGAAGGCGGTGGCGCTCGAGCAAGGCTGGCACGGCCGCACCGCCGCGGCGGGTGCCGTGACCTGGGGTGCGCTCGAAAAATGGTACGGATTCCCTCGAACTCCGTTCGACGTTCGCTTCGCGCCCCGGGACCGCCCCGAGGCACTCGAGCAAATCATCGATCGCGACACCGCCGCCGTGATCGTCGAGCCGGTGCAGGGCGTCGGCGGCGCTTACGACGTCGGCAAGCCGATGCTGCAGGCGCTGCGGCGGCGCTGCGACGAAGTCGGCGCCGTATTGATATTCGATGAAGTCCAGTGCGGCATGGGACGCACCGGCGCGCCGTTCGGCGCAAATTATTACGGCGTGACCCCGGACATGCTTTCGACCGCGAAAGCGCTCGGCAACGGTTTCCCGGTCTCGGCCTTGATGCTGTCGAAGCGCGTCGCGCGCCAGATCAAATACGACGACATGGGCACGACCTTCGGCGGCGGCCCGATGGCCTGCGCGGTCGCCGAGGCGGTCATCGACGCGATCGAGTCCGAATCGCTGCTCGCGAACGTGCGCACGGTCTCGGCTTACATCCGTTCGACCTGCGTCGTCGGCCCGGTGGTCGGCACCCAGGGCGCCGGGTTCCTGCTCGGCCTGAAGACCACGCGCCCCGCTCGGGAAGTGCAGGCCGCGCTGATGGAGCGGAATATTTTGACGGGAACGAGCGGCGATGCGCACGTGCTGCGCCTGCTGCCGGCGTACATATTGACCGAAGGTCACGTGGATCAGCTGCAAGACGCGTTGGCGCGGATTCCCGCATGAAGCGCTTTCTCGATCTGGCGGACTTCACGCGCGATCAAATTCAGGATCTGCTCGCGCTCGCGCAGTCGCTGCAGGACAAGCCGCAGCCGCGCGCGCTCGCGGGCAAGATCTTGGGCTTGGTGTTCTTCAACCCCTCGCTGCGAACCTTGGCTTCGTTCCAAGCGGGCATGGCGCGGCTCGGCGGCAGCTCCTTCGTGATCACGCCCGGCCAGGGAACCTGGGCCCTCGAAACCCGCCAGAACGCGATCATGAACGGCGCCGCCGCGGAGCATATCCGCGAAGGCATCCCGGTGCTTGCGTCGTATTGCGACGCGCTCGGCGTGCGCGCGTTCGCCGACGGCAAGAGCCTGCAGGCGGACATGAACGAGTCCCTGTTCCGGATGATCGATGCGCTTTGCGACAAACCGCTGATCAACATGGAATCGGCGATGAACCACCCCTGCCAGGCGCTCGCGGATTGGCGCACGATGGATGAGCTCAAGGTGCCGGCGCGCGCGAAATTCGTGTTGAGCTGGGTCTATCATCCGCGTGCGCTGCCGCTCGCGGTGCCGTCGGCGACGCTCAAGATGGCGGCGATGCGCGGCATGGACGTCACCGTCCTGCGCCCGGAAGGCTTTGCGCTGCCGCGCGAGACCATGGACGAAGCGCGGCGCGCGGCGGCCCAGGCGGGCGGCTCGGTGACGGAGACCGCGGAGCGCGCGTCCGCGCTCGCCGGCGCCGATGTGCTCTACGCGAAGGAATGGGGAACGACGACCTATTACGGCGACTTCGAAGCCGATTCGCGCCTGCGCGCCGACTTGTCCGATTGGTGCGTGCGCGAGCGCTGGTTCGCGGACGCGGCGCCGAACGCGAAATTGATGCATTGCCTGCCCGTGCGCCGCAACGTCGCGGTCGCGGACGAGGTGCTCGACGGGCCGCGCTCGGTCGTCAAGCGCGAGGCTTTCAATCGTTTGGCGGTGCAAATGGCCGTTTTGCACCGCATGCTTTCCTAATGCGGCGCAGCGGAGTCATCGATATGCTCATCAATCGTCCGGATCCTTCGATCGCCGTGCGCGCGCTCAAGAGCGCCGCGCCGTACATACGCATGTACAAAGGCAAGGTTTTCGTCATCAAGGCGGGCGGCGCCGTCTTCACCGACCGCGAATCGACGCGCGTACTGATCGAACAGGTCGCGATCCTGCACCAGGTCGGCATTAGAACCGTGTTGGTGCACGGCGGCGGTCCGCAGCTCGACAAGCTGCAAGCCGCGCTCGGCATTGAGACGCGCATGGTCGCCGGCCGGCGCGTCACCGACCAACAGTCGATCGATGCGACGGCGATGGTGCTGAACGGCCTGATCAACACGCGCATTTTGGAGATCTGCCGGGAGCTCGACATCGAGGCGATCGGCATCAGCGGCGTCGATGCCGGCCTGATCAACGCGCACCGGCGCCCGCCGGTGCGGGTCGCGGGCGGCTCGCCCGAAATGGTCGACTATGGCTTCGTCGGCGATATCGAGTCGGTCGACGCCACGGTCATCGAGAAGCTGCTCGACGACGGCCTGATGCCGGTCGTGAGCCCGCTGTCGGCGGATGCGCGCGGCACCCTGCTCAATATCAACGCCGACACCGTCGCGGCGGCGCTCGGCGCGGCTTTGGCGGCCGAGAAGCTCATCCTGTGCACGGGCGCGCCCGGAATTCTGGAGCGCACCGAGGATCCGACCTCGGTGGTTTCGTACACGGATCTCAAGGGCTTGAAGCGCCTGCAGGACCGGGGCAGCCTCAAGGACGGAATGCTGCCGAAGGCGACGGCGATAGAAGATGCGATCCGCGGCGGCGTGCGCCGCGTCCACGTGATCACCTACAAATCGAGCGACAGTCTTCTCGCGGAGGTCTTCACGAACGAAGGAACCGGCACTCTCGTGGTCGCCGACTTGAATGCGCTGAGCCCGGCCGAGCAGCAGCTCGCGGCCGCGAATGCCTGACCGGCGATGACGGAAAACGAATCATGACCAGGCTTTGGGACAAGGGCGCGCCGTTGGATGCGCGCGTTCTGGCATACACGGCCGGCGAGGATCACGAACTCGACAATCGGCTCGTGCGCTACGACATCGCAGCCTCGACCGCGCATGCCGAGATGCTCGCTGCGCAGGGCCTATTGAAGGCGGCGGATCTCGATGCGATCCGCCGCGCACTCGCCGAGATCGGCGCCGAACACGCGCGCGGCGAGTGGCGCGTGACGCTCGACCAGGAGGACTGCCAGACCGCGATCGAGAACCGGCTGACGGCGCGCATCGGCGAGGCCGGCGGCCGCCTGCACGCGGGCCGTTCGCGCAACGATCAAGTGCTCGTCGCCTTGCGGCTATATTTGCGCGACGCAGCCGTCACCCTGCGCTTGGGCGCGAATCAAGTCGCGGATGCGCTCACCGCGCTTGCGGCGCGCGACGGCTCGATTCGCCTGCCGGGATACACGCACATGCAGCAGGCGATGCCGAGCACGGTCGCGCTGTGGGCGGAAGGCTACGCGGCCGAGATCCGCGACGACGCCGAAGGCTTGCGCGCGACCGAAAGGCGCATCTCCAAGAACCCCTTGGGATCGGCGGCGGGCTACGGCACCCCGAATTTGCGCGTGGATCGCGAGGCGACGCGGCGCAGCTTGGGCTTCGCCGAGATCCACGAACCGGTGACCGCGGTGCAGCTCTCGCGCGGCAAGGCCGAAGCGCAGCTTTTGTTCGAAATCACGCTGCTGACCCAGGATCTTTCACGCCTCGCCGCGGATTTGCTGCTGTTTTACACGCAGGAATTCGGCTTCGTGAGCCTGCCGGATGAGTTCACGACCGGCTCGTCGATCATGCCGCAAAAGCGCAACCCGGACGTGTTCGAGCTCGTGCGCGGGCGCAGCGCGGTCGCACAAGCGGCGCTGAACGAAGTGCTCGGTCTCACGCAAAAGCTGACGTCGGGCTATCACCGCGATCTCCAGCTGATCAAGCCGCCGTTGTTCCGCGGCATCGATTCCTGCGCGCAAACGTTGGGAATACTGCCGAGCGCACTCGACGGGGTGCGGTTCGAGGCCGAGCGCATCCGCCTCGATCCCGGCATCGACGCGGCCGCCGAGGCGAACGCGCTGGTCGCGGCCGAAGGCGTGCCGTTCCGCGAGGCCTACCGGCGCATCGCGGCGAAACTCAAAAAATAGCCCGCCCCCGCCGCGGCGTCGCAAACCACGCTGGCC
>DAIDVO010000191.1 GCA_027456085.1 Steroidobacteraceae bacterium
CAACATCGCGGACAAGGATCCCCCGATCGTTTCGGGCGGTGGCGGCGGGTTTGCGTCGAACTGTCCGACGATCACGCCGAACGGGAGTTCTTGTAACGGCAACACGTTCCCGGGTACCTACGATGCGCTGGGCCGCTACTAGTACGCCCGCGTATCGGCGCAGTTCTAAGCGGAAGAAAGCTTGCGAGCTTTGGGACGGCGGGCGTAACAGCCCGCCGTTTTTTTTTGGTGCGCCCGGCTTAGGCGCGCTTGGCGCAGCGTGCGCCCTCGAGCTTCAGCGCAGCCGCCGCACCCGGTGCCGGCGTCCATTCGGCGTGTACATGAGAAAGGAACCGAATGCGGCACGGTGGATGCTGACCAGATCGCCGATCGCGATCAGCGGATCCGGCTCATCGAGTACCCACAGCTGGCCTCCTTCGAGCGTCACCGTGGGGTTGCCGCTCGCGCTCACGCCGAGTGCGACGACCGGGACCTTCAGCTCCGCCGCGGGTTTGAGCGGCGCGGGATGCTCGGCCGCATAGAGTCCAAAGGATTCCTTGGGGGTCGGCGCGGCGGGCGCAGGCGCGGCGGGAGGCGCAGTGGCTGCCGGTGTGGCCCGCGGCGGCGCCGCGCGTCCGGCGAGCCGGTCATAACACGCGAGCCTTGCGGTCGGGGCATCGATCGATGCGCAGGTCGCGAGCGCGCCCGCCGACGGTGGATGCGCGACCTCGTGAACGCCCGCGAGCGCGGCCGTGCTCAAGGCGACGAGTGGTAGGATGCGAAGGCTCGTTCGCCGCAGGCTCATGCGGCACCTTGCGCCGCCGCGCGGTAGTACGCACCGACGACCTCGGTCGCGGCGCGCACCAAGTCGCGTTCGGCAGCGCTTAAAAACGGATTCCAGACGTCGAACACCAGCGTCGCGAGCGGCGCGTCGGACCGGTTCCACGCCTCGTGCTCGATCGTGTCGTCGAACACCCAGGCCTTGCCCGGCATCAGTGCGTGCGTCTCGCTGCCGACGCGCAGGCCGCAGTCGGGCGGTACGATCAGCGGCAAATGCACGGTCAGGCGTGTGTTCGTGGCTCCGCTATGCGGCGGAATCTGCGTCTTTGCCTCGAGCAGCGAGAAGAACACGGTCGGATCGCGCGCCGGCACGTCGAATAGGGGCGCCGCTGCGAGCGCCTGGATGGTGCGGGGGCAGCGCGCCAAGTGGGGCGCTTGCGCGCCGCCCTGGTTCCACAGGTAATACGCGCTCCAGCGGCGCGATTTGTTGAGCTCATGCCATGGACCGAGCGGCACGCCGTCGGGTAGCGCGATAGTCGGTTCGAGGCCGGCCCGGTCGGTGACCAATACCGTGGTCAGCTCGGCGCGGATATCGGCGGCGGCGGCCTCGATCGCGTCGAGCCAGGGAAAATCGGCGCGCTCGAAGAATTCCAACGCCGGCATCTCCGGGAAGTACATGAACGTCGGCTGCGGGTCGTAGCGGCGGCGCGCGCCGGTCAACAACTCGATGCAGTGGTCGACGCGCCGGAAGGAGCCGCCGCCGTGGTCCTCGCGGATCGCCGCCAGGCGCTCCTCGAGCGCCTGGCCGAGCGCGGTATCGTCCGCAAGCACCGCGGCGCGCGCGCGCTCCACCGCCGCGCTGACCGCCGGCGGCGGCGCCGCATTCGGCGGCAGCGTCGCGAGCGCGTTGCGATAGGCGCGCGCCGCGTTGCGCGCATCACCGCGCGCCTCGATCAGCGCGGCTTTCTGCAACAGCGCCGCCAAGTGGCGGGGTTCGAGCGCGAGCGCCCGCTCAATCGCTTCCATTTCCTCGCCGGGCAGATCGAGCGCGCCGAGGCTTGCGGCGAGATTGGACCACAAGGACGGGTGATTCGGATCGGCCTGGGTGGCGCGTTCGAACAGCGCGCGCGCCTTGGCGGCATCGCCACGCTGCATCATGCGCAGCCCGAGCTCGTTCAGCACCGCCGGGTGCGTGGGCGCAAGCTCCGCGGCACGCGTCAGCAGCTGATCCGCTTCGCTCTCCCGGCCGGCCGCGCCGGCGGCCTTCGACGCCTGAATCATCCGCAAAATCGCGGCGCTGTCCGCGGCGGCGGCATTGACGTTGCTCAAGGAGTTCCCCTATGGTGCTTGACGTGTAACTCGCAATCTTAGCGCGGTTTGTGAACGGAGTACGCTTTGGCTGGCGCGGTTGATATCGACTTCAAACTGATGCGGGCGGCCGCGCTCTTGGACAGCGACCCAGCGGCCGCGATACGAGCGGCCACGGAGATCCTCGCCCTACATCCGGGCCACGCGGCGGCGACGCTGTTGCTCGGCACGGCGCGCCGAAATCGCGGCGACCCGCAGGCGGGGGCGGCCTTTGCCGAACTCGAGGCGGGGCAGCCAGGCTCGGCGCTGATCCAGCTCGAGATCGGCCGCACGCGCGCCGCCGCGGGCCGCGCAGCCGAGGCTCTCGCCGCGCTCACGCGAGCGGTCGAGATCGAACCGAACCTCGCTGAGGCCTGGCAGGAACTCGCGGCGCTCTACGCCGCGCGCGGTGATCCGTCCGCCTGCGACTCGGCTTACGCGCAATTCACGCGGCTTGTCTCGGTGGAGCAACACCTCGGCGAAGCCGCAGCGGCATTCGCCGTTCAACGCCTCGCGACCGCCGAGGCGCTGCTGCGCGAGCGGCTAGCGCGCGCGCCGCAGGACGCGGCCGCGATGCGCATGCTGGCCGCGATCTCCTTTGAGCGCGAGGACTATGTCGAGGCCGAGCGCTGGCTCGCCCGGTGCCTGGAGGTCGCGCCCGGCTACAGCCGCGCGCGCTTCGATCTGGCGCGGTTTCTTTGCATTCAGCAAAAGGCGGAGCCGATGCTGCGGCTGCTCGAGCGCCTGCTGACGCTCGATCCGGGCAATTGGCAGTACCGTTCGTTGCAGGCCTCGGCCTACAGCCTGCTCGGACAGAACGATCGTGCGATAGCGATTTTTGCGGCGCTGATCGCCGAGTTCCCGGACAAAGAGTCGCTACGCATCGCCTGCGGCAATGCGCTGCGAACCGCCGGGCGCAGCGCGGAAGCGATCGATGCGTATCGCAAGGCGGCCGAACTGCGGGCCGGGTGCGGCGAAGCCTGGTTCTGCCTCGCGAACTTGAAGACCTTTCGCTTCAGCGACAGCGATGTCGAAGCGATGCGCGCGCAGGCGGCCAGGGAAGACATTGGCGACAACGACCGCCTGCAGTTCGAGTTTGCGCTCGGCAAGGCGCTCGAGGATGCGCGGGATTTCGCCGGCTCGTTCGCGCATTATGCGCGCGGCAATGCGCTGCGGCGCCGAGCGGTGCGCTACGACGGCGCACGCAATACGAGGCTCGTCGAGCGCACGTGCGCACTCTACACGGCGGAATTCTTCGCCGCGCGCGCGGGCTCAGGCTGCCTTGCGCCCGATCCGATTTTCATCGTCGGGCTGCCGCGCTCGGGCTCGACGCTGCTCGAGCAAATCCTCGCCAGCCATTCACACGTGGAGGGTACGCGTGAGCTGCCCGACATCCCGGGCTTCGCGCTGGAACTCGGCGCGCTCGGAACCGCGCGAGAGCCGCCGGCCTACCCGGACTCGGTCGCACGCTTGACGCGCGCGCAGCTCGAGGGGCTCGGGCGGCGCTATCTTCAACAGACACAGCCCAGCCGGCTGCGCGGCCTGCCGCGCTTCGTCGACAAAATGCCGAGCAATTTCTGTTATGCGGGGCTTATCCATCTCATCTTGCCGAACGCCCGCATCATCGATGCGCGGCGCTCGCCGCTCGCCTGCTGTTTCGCCAATTTCAAGCAACACTTCCAGGCGGGCGTGTGGTTCACCTACGACCTCGGCGACCTGGGCCGCTACTACCGCGACTACGTCCGGCTCATGCAGCATTTCGATACGGTGCTGCCCGGGCGCATTCACCGCGTTCACTACGAGAATCTCGTCGCGGACCTCGAAGGCGAAGTGCGCCGGCTGCTCGATTACTGCGGCTTACCTTTCGAGGAGCAATGCCTGCGATTTCACGAAACCCGCCGCGTCGTGCAGACCGCGAGTTCCGAGCAGGTGCGCCGACCGCTGTACGCCGAGAGCGTCGATCAGTGGCGCAACTACGAGCCCTTCCTGGGCGAGCTGAAAGAGGCACTCGGCGACGTCGTTCAAGCCTATCCGCCGCCCTGCGAGCGGGTGGGTCAAGGAGCCTAGATGCAGCCGCCGGAAGTCATGAACCTGTTCAGCGTGCCGGTCACGTTCGGCCGCCATCCGGAGCACGAGCGCCTCAATGCGGCGCTGAGGCGCTATATTCTCGCGCAGGAAAAGAGCGGCACGGCGGCCAACCCGCGCCCGCTGACCCAGCGCAATGCGGCGCTGTTCGAAAGTCATTTCAATTTATTTCGCGAGGGCGATGCGGCGGTCCAGGAGTTGAAGGCCTTTTGCTGGAGCCAGCTTTTTCCCCTCGTCGGCTGGCTGAACGGCTATGACGCACCGACGATCCAGCGACTGCAGATCTACAACGACTCCTGGTTCCACGTGACGCGGCGCGGCGGATTTTTCGGCCTGCACAATCACCCCAACGCTTCCTGGAGCGGTGTCTATTGCATCGACCCGGGACGGCACGACGCCGACAAGAAGGACAGCGGACTGCTCTGCTTCGTCAATCCGATGATCGTGAGCGCGATGTACATGGATGCCGGCAATGCAAGAATGCAGCTGCCTTACGGGTACCAGGTCGCGAATGTGTCGCTGGCCGCCGGACAGCTGGTGATGTTCCCGTCGTGGGTGCTGCACGACGTCAAGCCGTTCGAGGGCGAGGGCGAGCGCATCACGATCGCGTTCAATTGCTGGTTTACGCTGCCCGACGCCGATTGACGCGGCCGGACACGCTAGTCTTCGTAATAAAAGCGCTTCACCCACGGATCGAGCAAGGCGAACACGGGCGTAAGATGCGGCCGGTAGCGCCGCCATTGGCCGATCCCTTCGGTGTTCAAGGCCTTGACGAGCTGCGCGATGGGGGGCGTCGGCGCATCGCGATTCTTGGAGGGCAGCGCGAAATCGCCCATCGCCGGATCCCAATCAATACCGAGGAATGCGCAGATGCGCCTCATCTCGCGATTGAATTCGGTCATGACGTCTTCGTGCCGCACGAGGAGGGTTTCCGGCGCCAGGAGATTGAAAAATTGCAGCGCGAGGCGCATGACGGCGTCGTAATAGCGCGCCGCGCCCTCGACGCTCAAGAGTTCGAAATACGGCGCGCTCATCGCAAAGCGGTGACGGAACGAGCTCAAGACGACGTCGCGCGGATCCCGGCACGCAAACAGAATCTTGGCGTCCGGGAACAGACGGGATATCAGCGGCATCATCATGGTGTTGAGCGGGTTCTCGTCGATGAAGAGTTTTCCCTTCACGTCGACGCCGGCGGCGGCGACGCGCTGCCAATAGGCCACGCGCAGCCGCGCGAGCGTCGCGGCCGGTGCGGCTGCAATCCCGTCCAAATCTTCCGGCCGCCGCATGAACTCGCGCACGGCGTCGATCATCGACTCGCCATCTGCGAGCCCGACGATGGCGTGATGACGCTCGAGGATCACATCGAGCAAGGTCGTGCCCGAGCGGGGAAATCCCAGAACGAATACGTGCGCCGCGGCGCCGGTGGCGCGGGCATCCGGCGGTGCGCGCGGACTCCAGATCTCTTTGCCCGTCTGCTCGAAGCTGGCGGCCACGCGGCGCATGTAGTCAAGCGCATTTCCGTCAGCCGCGAACCGCTCGGCGTAGAGACGCCGCAGCTCCTCGTTGCAAGCCGTATAGGCGGCGAACGCCGCGTCGGTGTCATTCTTGGCGTCGAGCAAGTCGCCGAGCAATCCGTTCGCATACGCATGCTCGGTCTGGTTCAGCCGGGTATCGTCGAGCAAGGCGCGAATCCGCGGCTCGGCGGCCGCCACGTCGCCCTCGCCGAGTTCGGCTGCGGCGAGGCTTATCACGGCATCGGGAAATCCCGGTATGACCGCGAGCGCCCCCTCGGCCAGCGCCCGCGCTTCGGGGTAGTCGCCGCGGGTGACCGCAATGTGCGCAAGACCCGCAAGAGCCACGGCCTGACGCGCATCGAGTTCGAGCGCGCGGTGGTAACTCGCCTCCGCCTGCGCGCTGCGGCCGAGCGCGAACAAGGTATTTCCGAGACTCGCATGCACGAACGGAAGTGATGGATCAAGGTCGATCAGCGCCGTGAATTGCGCCAGCGCGTCGGCTGGCCTTCCGAGCTGCAGCAGGCAAAGTCCGAGCGCGTTGCGC
This sequence comes from Steroidobacteraceae bacterium, assembly GCA_027456085.1. Lineage (GTDB taxonomy): Bacteria > Pseudomonadota > Gammaproteobacteria > Steroidobacterales > Steroidobacteraceae > Bog-1198. The sequence continues at coordinate 6,250 of DAIDVO010000191.1, forward strand.
GCTCCGATGTCCGCCGGGGCGATAGTCACCGCCCGCGCAAGCAGGTTCTCGGCGTCCGCGAGCCGGCCCTGCCGCTCGAGGCTCATCGCAACCAAGTTGAATAAGAGCGGATGCTCGAGTCCGTCCGCGAGCGCTGCTTGCGCGAGCGCAGCGGCAGCGGCATGACGCCCACTCTGGGCCGCGTCGTGAATCGCCCGCAGGGTCGCGGGATCGGCGGCCGGATCGCGTGCCAAACTAATTCCACCCTCAGCCATAGGGCCATGAAACCCCAAGTATAGCCCGACGCTTCGCGGGCTGAGCTGGTTCTGCGCGCGCCGCGACAGCTCTAGAGGGAGGCTTCCAGGTATGCGCGCAGTTCGCGCAGCTCATGCGCGTAATGCTTGGCCCGGCCCGAGGAACTCTGGTAGAGCGGCTCGCGCACTTGCCATACGCTCGCCGTCCTGATGGGCGATGCTGCCGCCGGCGGTTCGAGGCAGCGCGCTTGCCAATCGAGACCGAGGAAGCCGAGCAGCCGCTCGGCCGTCGCCTTCGGCTCGCGCACGAACGAGTCGTAGCCTACGTCGAGGATGTCCTCGCCGTACAGCCTCTTCCAATGCGACATCAGCCTTCGGTATTGCAGATAATGGTGGCCGATGTCCATCAAATCGAGCGCGTAGCTGATGCGCTGGTCGAGGTGCAGAAAGAATATCGACAGGCAGTTGTCGAGCGGATCACGCGTCGTGTGCACGATCTTGGCATTTGGGAACAGCGTTTTGATTAGGCCAATATTTAGAAAATTATCCGGCCGCTTGTCCGTGACCAGTTCGGCGCCCGGGAACAGCTGTGCAAGCGTGTCGAGATAGTGCGCCGCGAGAGCCTGAAGCCGCAGCGGCGGCATCGAGGCGATCTGTTCGGGAAGCGGCGCCAGCGCCTCTTGGGCGATGCGCGGCAGGAGGTCCAATTCGCCGCCCGCGGTCACGCGCGAATGCTGCGCCAACAGTTGTTCGATCAGCGTCGAGCCGGAGCGAAACATGCCGCAGACGAATATCGGCACAGGTGGCGGCGTCGGTGCCGGCGGCGCGGCGCGCGGCGCGAGCGCGCCACGCGCGACCGGAAACGCGCCGATCATCTGATCGAAGAAGCGCTCCACGAGCGGGCGTACATAGGAAGCGGTCCCCGGGGCGGCGCTTTCGCGGCTCGCCTGCTTCGCGGCGGCGTACGCCGCGAACGCCGCCGCATACGCTCCGCAGTCGTCCAATGCCCGGCCAAGCGCGAATCCGAGGCCGGCGCGGTCCGCGGCGCTCGTATGCGGCGCATCGATCGCGCGGCGCAGCCGCGCGATCAAGGGATCCTCGGCCGTAGAATAGCGCTTGAGATTGGCGTACCGGGCAAGTGCCGGCAGGTTGTGCGGATCCAGAGTGAGGATCCGCTCGTATGTTTGCGCCGCCGCTTCGCGCCGGCCGAGGTCCTCGTGCAGATTGGCGAGATTGATCAGCGCCGGGGCGTAGACCGGGTTCAGCCCCAGCGCAAGCTCGAGTTCACGTTCCGCCGCCGTGTGCTGACGCAGGTCGTCGGCGAATATCACGCCGCGATTCAAGTGCGCTTCCTCGGGCCGGTTCACGCCACGATCGAGGGCCTGTTGGTACGAGGCCAGAGCATCCGCGTACCGGCCGGCCTTGCGCTGCAGAACGCCGAGGTTGTACCAACAGTCCGGCAGATCCGGCCAGAGCGCGAGGATCCGGTCGTAGGCAAGGATCGACTCGGGCACCCGGCCTGCGCGTTCGAGCGCCAGCGCTGCGCCTAGCATCGCCGCGGCATTTGCGCCAACTACCATTGCGCCGTTGCCCGTCGGCTACGAACACCGTACACGCGAGCGCCCTCAGCGCTTCGGGTACGGCGTGCCGTCCCTGTGCACGAACCCGCCGCGCGCCTTGACGAAGCGCATGTCGATGTCCGGATACTCGACTTCGTCGTCGGACCGGCGGGATCCAATCTCCAGGATCACGGCATCTTGGCGGCAGCGATTTTGCAACTGGTGGCCATCCGCAAGCCCGGCCTTGAAGCCGACGCTATCGCCGGCCTGCAGCACTTCCTCGCCGGCATTGCTGACCAGCACGACCTCACCCTCGAGCACGAAGGCAAATTCATCCTCCCTGGTATGCCAGTGCCGTTGGCTCGACCACGCGCCCGGCGCCAGGCGCAAGAGATTGACGCCGAAGTCGGTCAACTGCGCCGCATCGCCGAGACGCCGGCGGACGCGGCCCGCACACGCCGCAGCGAACGGCGCCGGATACCCGGAACCCACAATGGACGCCGTAGTGCTGATTTCGATTCGCTTGGCCATGCATTTACTCCGTAGGACGGTGTCGGGACCCCAATCGACGGCGATCGGAGCGGCAGAACTCCTCGGCCGAATAGTAGCGCTAGCTTAGCGCCGCAATTGATGGTATTCCCGCGAATCCGCTCAGCGACAGGAGTATCGCAGTGAACACGACGGCGGTGCGCTCGGTCAAACCGGGGAGCCTGATACTCGTCGCGCCGGCGGAATCACAATAGGCCGAAAGTTCCCCGGCCGTGCTCCCGCGTGAGTTCGAGGATTTGGCCGCCGCCGCGGGCGACGCAGGTCAGCGGATCATCGGCGATGACCACCGGCAAGCCGGTTTCTTCCATCAGCAATTTATCGATGTCGCGCAGCAGCGCGCCCCCGCCGGTGAGCATGATGCCGCGCTCCGCGACATCGCCGCCGAGGTCCGGCGGCGTCAGTTCGAGCGCGCGCCGCACCGCACTGACGATGCCCTGCAGCGGCTCCTGCAGGGCCTGCAATATTTCATTCGAATTCAACGTGAACGCGCGCGGTACGCCCTCCGAGAGGTTGCGCCCGCGGACTCGGATTTCACGCACTTGTGTCCCGGGATAGGCGGAACCAATTTCGATCTTGATGCGCTCGGCGGTCGCCTCTCCGATCAATATCCCGTAGGAGCGACGGACGTACTGCGTGATCGCTTCGTCGAATTTGTCCCCGCCCATGCGCACGCTCGTCGCGTAGACGATGCCGTTCAAGGAGACGACCGCAATCTCGGACGTACCTCCGCCGATATCGAGGACCATCGAGCCGCGCGCCTCGTGCACCGGCAAGCCTGCGCCGACTGCGGCGGCCATCGGCTCCGGCACTATATCGACACTACGTGCGCCGGCTCCGTCGGCGGATTCCTTGATCGCACGGCGCTCGACTTGAGTCGAGCCGAAGGGTACGCAAATGAGGACACGCGGACTCGGACGAAAGAAGCGATCGCCGTGAACTTTATTGATGAAGTACTGCAGCATTTTCTCGGTGTAGGTGAAATCGGCGATCACACCATCCTTGATGGGCCGCACCGCGGTAATGTGCCCGGGCGTGCGGCCGATCATTTTCTTCGCTTCCGTACCCACGGCGACGACGACCTTGCCGCCGCGCTGCAAATCTCTTTGCACGGCGACGACCGAGGGTTCGTTGAGCACGATTCCGCGCGATTTGACGTAAATCAAGGTATTGGCGGTGCCGAGATCTATCGAGAGGTCATTGGAGAAATGGCCGCGGAAGCGCTTCAGCATGGCGTGTCGTCTTGGTCGAAGGGATGGGGCAGTGCCGCTGCAGCGCGGGACTGGTCAGCAGACTCAATTGGCGCGCTACATTTACCACGTTTCCGGGTAAGCTGCGCATCAAGAAATGAGCTTTCAGGGCGGCTACGGGAACGAATGGTAATCGTCGGACTCCAACCGCGCCCGCGATCCGACACCAGGGGTTGCGTGGCCTGCTCGGCCGGCCCGATCTTCAGCCCCTTGGAAAACCGATGCGTGCGATACTCCGCCTGGTTGTCTATCATCGCGTTCGGCACGGTTCCTTGGGAGCCGGGGGGCTCATCTGGGCGGGCAACGCGGCAACATATGAGTGAGATGAACGAACTGGCACCCTGCAGGCGCGCAGCCGGATATTGGCATTTCATGCGAGAACTCGCGCGCAATCCGCGCGAGATCGGCGCCATGTGCCCCAGTTCGCCGTTCCTCGCTCGCAGCATGGCGAGCCTCGTCCCGGCGGGCGAGGGCGCCGTGGTCGAGTTGGGCGCGGGCGGCGGGGCCGTTACCGCGGCGCTGCTGAAGCAGGGCGTATCGCTGCGCGATCTGGTCGTGGTCGAACGCTCCGCGGCGCTGTCGGCGCATCTGGCCAAGCGCTTTCCCGGGGTGAAGCTCATCCACGGCGATGCCGCCAATCTCAGCCGATTCGAAGCCCTGCAGCGGCAGCCCATTCGCGCGATCGTCTCGAGCCTGCCGCTGCGCAGCCTGCGCAAGCACGTGGTGCGTCAGATCCTGGATCAGGTTTCCCTCGTCTCGGAACCCGGCACGATGTTCATTCAATTCACCTACGCGCTGCGCGGCAGCGATCAGGGCATGGCGCGCGGCTTCGAGCGCGACCAGGCGCAGGTGGTTTGGCGCAACTTGCCGCCTGCGCGTGTCGAAGCCTTCCGCTACCGGGCGCGTCCCGCCGAGTAGGTCGCGGGCTCCTTGAGCCGCGCGGGCTCAAGTCTGCGCGAACAACAGCTTGTTCACGATGTCCTTGTCGATCGGCTCGTCGAACAAGGTGCGCACGAGCAGATCGCTGCCGAGAACCTGCGGGGCGAACAGCATATCCGGCTGTACGCGCCGTATCTTGGCGAGGTGGCGGGCGTCATTGACCCCGGCGATGGTCTTCACGCCGGGTGCGAGTTCCTTGACGGCAAGCACGGCGAACGCGTTTTCGGCGTCGTCGTCGCGCAGCATCAGCACGGCCTTGGCGCGCGGCACCCCGGCCTCCTCGAGCACCTCGTTGCGCGCGGCGTCCCCCGCGATCACGTCGGCCTCGGGCGGATACGGCGAGGATTTTCCCGCAGGCGCGATCACCGTCACGGGAACCTTGCGCGCGTGCAGCTGTTTCCACAACGTGTACGCGAGGCTCGATGTACCGATGATCACGTAATGATCGCGGCGTAGATTCTTTTGCATGCGTCCCTCGAGAGTCCGTCTGATGGCGCCGCCCACGAGCGGTCCGATCACCACCGACAGCATCGTGATGAATACCGTGATGCCGAGAATGATCATTGAAACCGTGAACATGCGCGCCTGCACCGTCCGCGGCAGGATGTCGCCGGAGCCGACGGTGGACATGATCTCGACCGTGTAATAGAACGCCGTGGGCAGATCGCGGATCGGCGGCGTGTAGCCCGCGCCGAACCAGATGCTGCCGAGCACACCGTACAGCAGCAAGCTGCCGATCCCGAGCAGCGCGAACAGGGAAGTCGCGGCGAGGTTGCTGCGATCGAAAAGTCGCGCATACGCGATCAGCACGGCGACGAGCGCCGCGGCGCTCAAGAAGATCGGGCCGATCGAATGCGCGAACCACCAGGAGAGCCCGGCCACCAGCATGCCGAGCAGCAGCGCGATCACCCAGGCGACGCGCGCGCGCAGCAGCAAACCGGCGGCCATCAAGATCAGCCCGAAGCCGATGAGCATACGGGGAAACGCCGCGAGGTCGGTCAGGTGAACGACGGACTTCGAGTCATGCCGCGCCATGCCGCGCAGCGCGAGGAGAAGGGGCGCGAATTGCGGGCGAATCTCCAAGGCGCCGCAGAGCACCGCCAGGCCGGCGGCGAGGGCTTGCGGCCCGTGCCGGGCAGAGCGCGCGATGAGCCCCCGCCAATCCGCCGGCAGCGCGGCGCGCGCCAGATGCAGCGCACCGCCGCCGTGCGGCGCGCGGCCCGGTCGGGCCTGGGTCGATTTCTCAGCGGCGCGCATACGCTGCAGTGTGCGCACATTCGCGCCGCGTTCCAAGCCCCGAGCCGGGGAATTCGCAATTCGGCGCCGCTGCGCCGTGCGCGTAGTGCAGTACGGGCACAGGTCGTTTATTCTTCCCATCCGCTTGCGCACGGAGACCGTGATGGATCGCTGGCAATTCTGGATCGATCGCGGCGGAACGTTCACCGACCTGGTCGCGCGACGCCCCGACGGCAGTCTCGTCGACCTCAAGCTGCTCTCCGAATCCAAGGATCACTACGAGGACGCCGCGGTGGAGGGCATTCGCCGCCTGCTCGGCTTGCCGCCGGGAGCGCCCATCAGCGCAGAGCGGGTCGCATGCGTAAAAATGGGAACGACGGTCGCGACCAACGCACTGCTCGAGCGCACCGGAGAGCGAACGCTGCTCGTGACCACGCGGGGTTTTCGCGATGCCTTGCGAATCGCGACACAGGCGCGGCCGCGGCTGTTCGAGCGCCGCATCCGCTTGCCGGAATCGCTCTATGAGCGGGTCATCGAGGCCGACGAGCGGCTGGGAGCGCATGGGGAAATCGTCGCGCCGCTGAATGAGGCGGCGTTGGCGCGCGACTTGCGGACGGCGTTCGAAGCCGGCCTGCGCGCCTGCGCGATCGTCTTCATGCATGCCTACCGCTATCCCGCCCACGAACTCGCCGCGGAGGCTCTGGCGCGCGCCGCCGGCTTCACGCAGGTATCGGTCTCGCACCGCGTCAGCGCGCTGTGCAAGTTCGTCCCGCGCGGCGACACGACGCTAGTCGATGCCTATCTGTCGCCGATCCTCGCGCGCTACGTGGACCGGCTTGCCGCGCAAATGCCGGGCGTGCAATTGTTGTTCATGCAGAGTTCCGGGGGCCTGACCGACGCGCGGCGCTTCCACGGCAAGGACGCGGTCCTCTCCGGCCCCGCCGGCGGCATTCTCGGCATGGTGCGCACCGCGGCGGCGGCGGGCCACGACCGGCTCATCGGCTTCGACATGGGCGGCACATCCACCGACGTCAGCCATTTCGCCGGCGAGTTCGAACGCGCCTTCGACACGCAAGTGGCGGGCGTGCGCATCACCGCGCCGATGATGAGCATCCATACGATCGCGGCCGGAGGCGGTTCGAAGATCTTTTTCGACGGCTCCCGCTTGCGCGTCGGCCCCGAGTCGGCCGGCGCGGATCCCGGCCCGGCGAGCTATCGGCGCGGCGGGCCGCTGACGATCACCGACGCGAATCTCTTGCTCGGGCGCATCCAAGCGGAGTTCTTCCCCAAGGTCTTCGGGCCGCAAGCGAATCAGGCGCTGGACAAGGACATCGTCGCACGGGAGTTCGCCGGGTTGGCGCGGCGCATGTCGGCCGCCGCGGCGACGCCGGTATCGCCCGAGCGCGCCGCCGCGGGCGCACTGGAAATCGCCGTCGGCGCGATGGCGAATGCGGTCAAGCGCATCTCCGTCGCGCGCGGCTACGATGTGACCCGCTATACGCTGCAGTGCTTCGGCGGGGCGGGCGGTCAGCATGCCTGCCTCGTCGCCGACGCGCTCGGCATGACACGCGTGTTTTGTCATCCGCTCGCCGGCGTCATGAGTGCCTACGGCATGGGGCTCGCCGACCAGACCGTGATGCGCGAGTCCGCGCTCGAATGCGCCCTCGACGCCGCAGGGATGGCGCAGGCCGGCGCGCTCGCCGGGCGGCTGCGCGCCGCCCCCGCCGCGGAACTCGCGCGCCAGGGTGTGACGCCGGGGGCGCTCGGCACGGTGGCGCGTCTATGGGTGCGCTACCAGGGCACCGACACGGCGTTGTCATGCGCGTTGCCCGCGGACACCGATTCCCCCGACGACGGCGTCGATGCCGTACGGGCGGAGTTCGAGCGCAGCTACCAGGCGCGCTTCTCGTTCCTCATGCCGCATGCGCGCCTTACCATCGAAGCGGTCGCGGTCGAATGCGTCGCCGGCGTCGAGCGCGAGACGCCGCGGCCGCAGCCGTTTCTCGACGCCGGCGAAAGCGAACCGCGCGCACGGAGACCGATCTATTGCCTGGCGGACGAGGGCGCGGCGGGCTGGCGTCGGGCGAATTGGCACGCCCGGGAGGCCTTGTGCGCGGGGACGCGCATCGATGGACCCGCCGTGATCGCCGATGCGAATTCGACGACCGTGATCGAGCCTGGTTGGCAGGCCGAGGCGAGCGCCGGCGGCTGCCTCGAGATCCGGCGCATTCGGCCGCGCAAGGGCGCCGCCGCGAGCGGCACCGGCGCCGATCCCATTTTGCTCGAGGTATTCAACAATCTGTTCATGAACGTCGCCGAACAGATGGGCCTCAGACTGCAAAATACCGCCTACTCGGTCAACATCAAGGAGCGCCTGGATTTCAGCTGCGCTCTGTTCGACGCGTGCGGCTCGCTGATAGCGAACGCACCGCACATGCCGGTGCATCTCGGCTCGATGAGCGAGTCGATCCGCCAGGTGATCGCGCGCAACCCCGGCATGCGGCGCGGGGATGTCTACGTGCTCAACGATCCGTATCACGGCGGTACGCACTTGCCGGACATCACGGTCGTCACGCCCGTTTACCTCGATGAGGATGCCGCACCGGGCTTTTTCGTCGCCTCCCGCGGCCACCACGCCGATATCGGCGGCATCAGCCCGGGCTCGATGCCGCCGTTCTCGAGGTCGATCGCCGACGAGGGCGTGCTGATCGACAACTTCAAACTCGTCGACGCTGGCGCGTTGCGTGAGACCGAAATGCGGGCTTTGCTCGCATGCGGCGCGCATCCGGCGCGCAACCCCGCGCAGAATCTCGCCGATCTGCGCGCGCAGATCGCCGCGAACGCGAAAGGCGCGCTCGAGCTCTGCGCCGTGGTCGAGCGCTATGGGCGCGCGACCGTGGCGCGCTACATGCAATACGTGCAGGACAATGCGGAGGAGTCGGTGCGCCGCGTGATCAGTGCGCTGCATGACGGCGAATTCACGCTGCCGATGGACAACGGCGCCGAGATCCGCGTCGTCGTCCGCGTCGACGCACGCGCGCGCGCTGCATGCATCGACTTCAGCGGAACGAGCGTTGCGCGCGGCGATAATTTCAACGCGCCGCGCGCGATTACGGGGGCCGCGGTGCTGTACGTGTTTCGCACCCTCGTCGAGGATGAGATTCCGTTGAACGCCGGCTGTTTGAAGCCGCTCACGATCATCGTGCCCGAGGGCTGCATGCTCAATCCGCGGCCGCCCGCTGCGGTCGTCGCGGGCAACGTGGAGACCTCGACCTGCGTGACCAACGCGCTGTACGGCGCGCTCGGAGTGATGGCGGCGAGCCAGTGCACGATGAACAATTTCACGTTCGGCGATGCGCGCCACCAGTACTACGAGACGATCGCGGGCGGATCCGGCGCGGGCCCCGGCTTCGACGGCGCGAGCGTGGTGCAGACGCACATGACCAATTCCCGGCTCACGGATCCGGAAATCCTGGAGCTGCGGTTTCCCGTACGCCTGCAGTCGTTCGCGATACGCAAGGATTCGGGCGGCGCGGGCCGCTGGCGCGGCGGCGACGGCGGAGTGCGCCGCATCTGCTTCCTCGAGCCGATGAGGGCATCCATCTTGAGCAATGGGCGCACCGCCGGCGCCTTCGGCATGGCGGGCGGCTCACCCGGCGCCGTCGGCGAGAATCACGTCGAGCGCGCGGACGGCCTGATTGAGCGGCTGGCGTACATCGGTGAGGCCGAGATGCGGCCCGGCGACATCTTCGTGATCGCGACCCCGGGCGGGGGCGGGTACGGCGCCGGCGTCAGCGGCGCGCGCAATTCAACGACCGTGCGTGAGCAGGCTGGAGAGCACGAGGTCGCCGCTCTGGATCCCGAAGCGATTGCAGATGCCGCCTTTGAGCTCGAGCACCGCATGCGTGCGCGCAGGCGCCGGGATCAAGCTCAATGACAGCGGCGTGCGGCGCTGCGCGATTCGCATGATCCTTCCGCGGCCATCGATGAACACCATGTCGAGCGGCATGTAGGTGTTTTTCATCCACATGTATATGGGATCGGCGCCCGAAAATAGAAACAGCATGCCGGCGTGATCGTCCATGTCGCGGACGAACATCAATCCTTGTTCGTCGCGGCGCGGCGTATCCGCCATCCAGATCTTGAAATTCACGACGCGGCCCGACGCCTCGCGGATTGCGAGCAGACTCTGCGGGAATGCGGACAGGGGCTCGCGCGAGCCGGTCGCGGCGTGCGCGCCGCACGCGCCGAGGAGGCCGGCGAGCGGCAAACAAACGGCGAGCAACCCGGCGGCGATGCGCGCGGCCCGAGTTCGGCTTTCAAAGGTTCGCATAGTTCACCTGTCCGGCAAAGTCGAATCGGCTGACGAGGATGTCGCCGCGGCCGCGCACGGCGTGCGCAGGCTCGGTGCAGAAGCCGCGCGCCTCGACGCGGTAAACGCGGCCCGCGCCGAGACGGCGCTGCGACAAGGAATCGATCGTGCAGCGGCTGTCGCCCTCGGTGCCGTAGACGCGGCCGCGGCCTTCGTCGAAAACCGTGAGGTTCACGCGTCCCGCGATGAGCGGCTTGCCTTCGTGCACCCCGGTGAGCCCAAACACGAACACGAGGTCCGGACGCGCCCGCACCGCGCGCCGAAAGCTCATGCGCAGGCCCGCCGGCGTCGCTTTCGGTTCGCCGTCGCAGACCGTGCCGCTGTTCGGCCAATCGACGTCGGCGTCGATCTCGCCGACGATGCGCGCGCGCAAATAGCCGTCGCCCGAGGGTAGGCACGAAGTGATCGCCGCCCGCGGCGCCGGCGCCGGCCGCGCATGGCCGGCGTCGCTGCCCGGGCTCGCGCGCGCCGCGGCGAGCGCGAGTCCCGGCAGCGAAAAGCCCAGCATGAGGCCCATGGCCGCGCGCCGGCGTCGCAGCCCGCAGACAGGTGCGCCGCGTGCATTCGGTCGGATAGTCAGTATCATTTCGTCCCGTGAACCTCGACGCCCAAGACCGTCCACACGCGATTGTGCCACGCGCGCAAGCCACGGCGCGCGCTTCGCTCGGCATTGCAGCCGCCGCGCTGCTGTCCGCCTGCGCGGTTTTTGCGCCGCAGTTTGCGAGGCCTGACCTGTCGGTGGTCGACGTGCGGCTGCTCGGCGGCAACCTATTACAGCAGAACTTTCGGGTCACGCTCGACATACAGAACCCGAATGACCGCGCGCTGCCGGTCGCGCACGTGAGCGCGAACCTCGTTATGGACGGCGAACAGATCGCAAGCGGCGCGACGAGCCGCGCATTTATCGTGCCGGCGCGCGGCCGGATGCGATTCGACATGATCGTCGCCGCGGACATGGCGACCGGTCTCATGTGGCTTGCGCAGCGGCGCGATGTCCGCCGCGGGGCGGTCGACTATGAACTCGACGGCGTCGTGCGCCTCGATCTGCCGCTGTTTCACAGCTTGCCGTTCCACGAGAAGGGGTCGTTCACGCTGCCCGGCGCTTCCCGCTGAAGCGGGATCGAGCCTTAAGTTTCCAGAAATTCCTTGCATGGTGTAAAATTTGCAATAGTTACTTGATGTTGCACCATGCCGACGGATTTTCTGGGCATCTTCGCTGCAATGCAGCGAACGAGGGTTCGCTGCATATTGGTCGGTGGATTGGCCGTCTTTATAGACGCCCCACGGTCGACCTGTTTGCCGAATATCCGCTGGATTTCGAGGTGCTCTATCGCGATTCTTCAGTGCTGCCTTTGTCCGGCGCTGAGGTCAGAGTTGCGAGCATCCGGCATCTAATCGATATCAAGCTCGCGGCGGGGCGTCCCAAAGACATCGAGGATGCCGCGCGTTTGGCTGAATTACGGAAAATCAAGCAGTCATGAGCTCAACCGCCCAACAGGAACCGCCCGCACAGTTCGGCGGCTGGCAAGACGCCGAAGATTTGCGCAAGTGGTCGTTCTTGCGGTGCATTGAAGGCCGATAGCGGAACCTACGCACGATGGCTTTGACCCCCTACCAACAATTGGAGCAAGAATTTCGTCGCCTGCATGCGTTCCGCGGCGCACTGTCGTTGTTGCGCTGGGACGCGGCCGTCATGATGCCGCGCGGCAGCGCCGATGTGCGCGGCGAGCAATTGGCCGCGCTCGAGACCGAACACCATGCGCTGCTGACGACGCCGAAGGTCGCGCGCCTCATCGAACGCGCCGAGGCGGGCGCGTCGCAGCTCGACGACTGGTCCGTGGCTAACCTGCGCGAGATGCGCCGCCAGCGGGATCATGCGATCGCGACGCCGCCGTCGCTGATCGCGCGGATCGCGAAAGCGACCTCGCGCGCGTAAGTGTGTTGGGTCGAGGCGCGCAAGGCCAATGACTTCAAATTGTTCGCGCCTCATCTGGAGGAGGTCGTGCACCTCGTGCGCGACAAGGCGGCGCTGCTCGGGCAGGCGCGCGGCCTCGCGCCGTACGACGCCCTGGTCGAAGTGTTCACGCCCGGCATCTCGACCGCGGACATCGATACGATCTTCAAAGCGTTGTCGCGCAAATTGCCGGGGTTGATCCACTCGGCGATCGAACTGCAGGCCGAGCGCCCCGCATTGTCGACGGCGGGCAAGTTTAGCGTTGCGCGGCAGCGCCAGGTCGCCGTCGAAGTGTTGAAGTCGATGGGCTTCCCGTTCGACCGCGGCCGCCTGGACGAGAGCGAACATCCGTTTACCGAAGGTGTTCCGGGAGACATGCGCGTCACGACGCGCTTCGACGTCGCGGATCCGTTCACGGGATTGCTAGGCGCGGTGCACGAGACGGGGCATGCGTTGTACGACCTCGGCCTGCCGCAGCAATGGCGCGACCAGCCGGTCGGCCGCGATCGCGGCCTCGCGCTCGAGGAAAGCCAGTCGCTTTTGTTCGAGATGAATCTCTGCCGCAGCCGCGCGTTCGTCGCTTACTTGCGCCCGCTGCTCGAGAAATACCTGCAGGTCTCCGGTCCCGAATGGCAGGACGACAATCTTTACCGGCATTTGATCCATGTGCGCCGCAGCCTCATCCGCATGGACGCGGACGAACTGACTTATCCCGTGCACATCATGCTGCGCTACGAGCTCGAGAAGAAGATCCTGGACGGCGAACTGCCGGTTGCCGACCTGCCGGAAGCGTGGAACGAGAGCCTCGATCAGCGGCTCGGGCTGCGGCCGGCGAGCGATGTCGAGGGTTGTTTGCAGGACATCCATTGGGCCGTGGGACATTTCGGCTACTTTCCGTCGTACGCGCTCGGCGCGGTGATCGCGGGACAGCTGAACGAGGCCTTGCGCGCGGCGCGCCCCGATCTCGACAAGGAAATCGCCGCGGGTTCGTTCGCGGGCGTGCTCGATTGGCTGCGCGACAACGTGCACGGCGTCGGCGCGCGCTTGGCCGTGAAGGATCTCATGCAGCAGGCGACCGGCAAGCCGCTGACCGCGTCGTCTTATTTGCGCTATCTTGAAACCAAATATCTCGAAGCGCCGTAGGCGTGATGCCATCCAATAATTTCAAGAAGCTGCAGGCGGAGCTGCGCGGCCTCGTCGGCAAGGCGATCGCCGATTATTCGATGATCGGCGCGGGCGACCGTGTCATGGCGTGCCTGTCGGGCGGCAAGGACTCGTACACGATGCTCGACATGCTGCTCTCGCTGAAGCGCAGCGCACCGGTGGATTTCGAGGTCATCGCCGTGAATCTCGATCAGAAACAGCCGGGCTTTCCCGCGGACGTGCTGCCGCGGTATTTGACCGAACTCGGCGTGCCTCATCACATCATCGAGCAGAACACCTACTCGGTCGTCAAGCGCGTGATCCCGGACGGCAAGACGATGTGCGGGCTGTGCTCGCGGCTGCGCCGCGGCGCGCTGTATCGCTTCGCCGCGCAACACGGCGCCACCAAGATCGCGCTCGGTCATCATCGCGACGACATTGTCGAGACCTTGTTCCTGAACATGTTCTTCGGCGGACGCCTGAAGGCGATGCCGCCGAAGTTATTGAGCGAGGACCGGCGCCATATCGTCATTCGTCCGCTCGCCTATGTGCCCGAGCGGCTCATCGCGCGCTATGCGGCCGCGCGCGAATTTCCGATCATTCCTTGCGCTTTGTGCGGCTCGCAGCCGAACCAGCAGCGGCTCGTCATCAAGAACATGCTGGGCGAATGGGAGCGGCAATTCCCGGGCCGGGTCGAGGCGATTTTTTCGAGTATTCGCCATGTCGCGGGCTCCCAGCTAGCCGACCCGGCATTGTTAGATTTCGCGGGACTCGAGCGCTTGCGCCGCGAAGCGGCGCCGCCGGCGATCACTCCTTGCGAAGCGGATTTGGAGCCAAGCGTCTGAACGAGTTCGAAGTCGCACCGCCGGCGCCGATCGCGCACAGCTATTGGGTCGAGCCCGGGCGGCTGCTCGCCGGCGAGTATCCGGGCGCCGCCGCTGCGGCCGATGCAGGCCGCCGCCTCGAAGCGCTGATGGCCGCGGGCATCAGCTATTTCATCGACTTGACTCAGCCCGGCGAATTGCCGCCGTACGACCATTTGTTGCCGCCGGTGCGCGCTGCCGACGAGCGCTACATCGTTTATGTGCGCAAGGCGATCCCGGATCACGGTGTGCCGCATGATTGCGCGGCGATGTCGGAAATCCTCGACTACCTCGCGCGTGCGCTCGAGGTCGGGCATCGGGTCTACGTGCATTGCCACGCAGGGATAGGCCGCACCGGCACGGTCATCGGCTGCTGGCTGCGGCGCGGTGGCCTTGCCGGCCCCGAGGCGATCGAGCGGCTGAACCTTCTATGGCGGGCGAATCCGCGCGCGCGCACATGGCCGCGCGTGCCCGAGACCGACGAACAAGAGCGTTTTGTGCATGACTGGTCGGCGCTCGCGCCGGTTCCCGAACGCGAACTCGAACTCGACATCGATACCGCCCGCGCCTGGCGCGAGCGCTATCTCGGCAGTCTGCTCGGCCTCGCGTGCGGGGACGCGATGGGCGCGACGCTGCAATTTCGCAAGCCCGGTCAGTTCGCGCCGCTCGCAGACCTCGTCGGCGGCGGCCATTGGCAGCTGCCCGCGGGCGCTTGGACCGACGATACCGCGATGAGCCTGTGTTTGGCGGAAAGCCTGGCGGCGCAGGAGGGGTTCGATGCGGACGATTTGCGTGATCGCTACCGCCGCTGGCGGCTTCAAGGCCATCGGTCGAGCACCGGCGAGTGCATCGGCATCACCTCGCAGGTTTCTGCGGCGTTGCAGCAGGCGGACGCGGCTCAAGCGCTGCCTGCGGGCATGCAAGCTGCCCCCGCCGCAGCGCAAGCCGTGACGCGCGCGGGCGTCGTTGCCTTGTTCGCCGCATCGAGTCCGGAGCGCGTCTTTCACTGGGCGGCTGCGGCCGCCGCGCTGACCGACCGGTCCGCGTCCAGCGCCACCGCCGCGAGGGTTTACGCCGCGCTGATGCTGGCGGCCGTGCGCGGTGCGCCGCGTGCGCGCTTGACCGCCGAAGCGCGCGATTTGTGGGAAGCTTACTCGGGCGCACCCGCCGCGGATTTCGACGCGGCGCTTGCGGGCCCCGAGGCACTGCCGCCGGAGCCCATCGCCGCGCTGCGCCTGGTCGTCGCGGGCTTGCGCAGCTGCGCCGGCTTTCGCGACGGACTGCTCGCGATCGTCAACCGGGGCGGCAATTCGGACGTGCACGGCGCGCTGTTCGGGCAGCTGGCGGGGGCCGTGTTCGGGGCGGAAGGGATCCCGAAGGCCTGGCGCGGCGTGCTGCTGGCGCGGCCGCTGTTGCAGGATATCGCCGCCCGGCTGCTCGCCGCGGCGCGCGCGCCGCGCC
>DAIDVO010000192.1 GCA_027456085.1 Steroidobacteraceae bacterium
GCATAGCGCGCCGCGCGCATCCCCGAGCGTCGAGCCCATGCCGCCCGGCGGGGTCTTTGACGCCGCCGCGCGCCGGCCCTTGCGCGGCCGCACCGTCGCGCATGAAACCGCGCTGCTGCGGGCCGTCTATGCCGGTCGCGCCGACCGGCCGTTGTGGAGCGATGACCAACGGCTGACGCGGCAAGGCGTCCAATTGGCCGGGATTCTGCTCTCGGTGGACCGCTACGGCTTGCGGGCGAGCGACTACGCGGCCGCGCAAATCGCCGCGCAGCGCGGCCGGCTGGAGGCCGCCGATGCACGCTCCGCGGCGCAATGGCTCGCGCTCGACCTGATGCTCTCACGTGCGGCGATTCGGCTCGTGAGCCACCTGCATTTCGGGCGAATCGACCCGCGCGCAGCGGGCTTCGAACTTGGCGGGCGGCGCGGCGCTTTCGATGTCGCGGCGACGGTCGACGGGCTTGCCTCCGGCGCCGACGTCGCCGCTGGATTGGCCGCGGTCGAGCCGCATTTCTATCATTACCGCTTGCTGGAGACGGCGCTGGCGCGCTACCGGCAGCTGGCGGCGGACCCCGGCTTGACGCGCTTGCCGCCGTTGCCGCGCCGGACCTTGCGTCTGAACGACCGGTACGCCGGCGCCGCTGCGCTGCGGCGCTTGCTGTCCGCCCTCGGCGATCTGCCGGCGGGCTCGGCGCAGGCGTCATCGCAAAGCGAAATCCTCGACGCCGCGCTCGTCGATGCGCTGCAGCGTTTCCAGGCGCGCAATGGTCTCGCCGCCGACGGCGCCTTGGGCACGCGGACTTTCGCCGAACTCGCGACGCCGCTGTCGCAGCGCGTGCGTCAAATGGAACTCACGCTCGAGCGCTGGCGCTGGCTGCCGGCGTTCCACGCGCCGCCGATCATCGTGAACATTCCGCAATTCCGGCTGTTCGCTTTTCCGACCGTCGAGGACCGCGTCCAGGGCATGCTGCAGATGCCCGTCATCGTCGGCCAGACCTATCCGCGGACCCGCACCCCCGTTTTCATCGGCGAGATGCGATACGTGATATTCCGCCCGTTTTGGGACGTTCCACGCAGCATCACGTTGCGCGAGATGTTGCCTGCGATTCGCCGCCATGCGGATTTTCTCGCGAAAAATCATCTGGAGCTCGTCCGCGGCGAAAGCGACACGGGCGCCGTGGTCCCGCCCTCGCCGGCGGCGTTCGCGGCGCTTGCCGCCGGACGGCTGCGGCTGAGACAGCGCCCCGGAGAGGACAACGCGCTTGGCCTGGTCAAGTTCATTTTCCCGAACGCGCACAACGTCTACATGCATTCGACACCCGCGCACCGGCTCTTTCTCCAATCGCGCCGCGCGTTCAGCCACGGCTGCATCCGCGTCGCCGACCCGGTCGCATTGGCGCGCTACGTACTGCGCAATGGGCCGGGAGTCTGGGACGATGCGCGCATCGTCGCCGCAATGAACGGCCCCGACTCGACGCGGGTCATGCTGCCGAGCCCGATCCCGGTCATGATCCTCTATGGAACGGCGGAGGCGACCGAAGCCGGCCCGATACTTTTCTTCGAGGACATCTACGGCCACGACCGCAAATTGGCCGCGCTGCTGCGCGAATGAGCGCGCGGCCGGCCAAGCTCATCTCAGCGCACGTACGCCTCGGTCGCATAGCGGCGCATCATCCGGTGGCTGTTGAAATACGAGCCGTTCTTGCTGATTGCGCCCTTCATGACGCGCTGCCATGCCCCCGGCTGTGCGGCATTCGCATAATAGAGCGGCAACACCACGCCTTCGAGCTTCGCGTATAGCGACTGCGCGGCATCGTCGGCGCCGCCGTCGGGTGCGCCGATGGCCCACCCGGTCACCCCTTCGATGCACCCCTCGACCCACCAGCCGTCCAGGACCGACAAATTCGGCACGCCGTTCAAGGCCGCCTTCATGCCGCTCGTGCCCGAGGCCTCCATCGGCGGCAGCGGCGTGTTGAGCCAGACGTCGGCGCCGGAAACCAACAGACGCGCGAGATCCATGTCGTAGTCGGCGAGGAACACGGTCGGAACGGCGTCGCCGAGATCCCGCGCTGCGCGGATCAATTCCGCGATCAACTGTTTGCCGCGTTCGTCGTGCGGGTGCGCCTTCCCGGCGAGTACGATTTGAAACGGGTATTTCGCGGCGATCGCTCTAAATCGGCCGATATCGGTGAACAGTAGGTCCGGCCGCTTGTAGGCCGTCATGCGGCGCGCGAACCCCAAAATCGGCCGATGCGGATCCAGCGCCGGTCCGCCCTCGGCCGCGACCTTCGCGATCAAGGCTCGCTTTGCCGCCATGTGCGCGTCCCAGACGGCGTCATCCGATATGAAGTCCTCGGCGCGCAGCAGCAGTTCCGGCTCATGGCACCAACCGGGCAGATATCGATCGTACAGCTTGCGAAACTCGTGCGTTACCCAGGTAAACGGATGCACGCCGTTCGTGATCGCGTGCAAGTGATAGCCCGGATACATTTTTTGGGAAATTTGCGCGTGGCGCTCCGCGACGCCGTTGACAAATTCGCTGAGATTCAGCGCGAGCCGCGTCATGTTGAGCGACTCCTCACCAGCCAACTTCTTCAGCGTCGCAAGATCCACGAAGGAATCCGGTTGGCCGTCCCTGCCGAACGCGCGCGCGACCAGGTCGTAGGAAAAATGGTCGTGTCCGGCCTCCAACGGCGTATGCGTCGTGAACCGGCACAGCGCGCGCACGCGCGGCATGTCGTACTCCGATTCGCCCGCCTGCAAGTCGCCCGGCGCGTAGCTGTAGCGGCGCAAGAGCTCCAAACCCAACAGCGCCGAGTGGCCCTCGTTCATGTGATACGCCTTGACCATGAAGCCCAAGGCGTGAAGCAGGCGGGCACCGCCGATGCCGAGGACGATCTCCTGCTTCAAGCGGTACAGATCGTCCCCGCCGTACAGATAATGCGTGATCTCGCGGTCCTCGGGATGGTTCTCCTCGAACTGCGTGTCGAGCAGCAACACCGGCTGGCGGCCGCCGAGAGGGCCCTCGACGACGTAGAGCCATGCACCTATCCACACCGGCCGGTCTTCGATCATGACGGCCACTTTGGCGTTGAGGAGGCGCGCCCATTTTGCCGGATCCCATGGGGCCGGCGTTTCGACCTGCCGGCCATGCTCATCGATCCGTTGGCGGAAGTAGCCCGCGCGGCTGACGAGGCTCACGCCCACGAACGGGTATCCGAAATCCGCCGCCGTGCGCACGGCATCGCCGGCGAGGATGCCGAGCCCGCCGGAATAAGTCGGAATCTCGCTGCGCAGCGCGATTTCCATCGAGAAATACGCCACGCGCGGCTCGTGGATGAATTCTTCGGTCATCGCACGGTTATCCTCGCTCGGCGGCGCGCCAGAAGCGGATCAGTTGCTTGCGGCGCATGCGAAATTCCTCCAGCAGCTCTTCTCGACGCCGATCGATCTCGGCGCGCAACGCGCGCGCCGCACGCCGGCCGCGATCTTGCCGCTTGAGGCTTCGCTTGAGGCACCAGGCATCGTGAATCTCGCCGAGACAATCCTGAAGACCGTGCAGCTGCGCGAGCTCTGCATGCGGTGCATCTGCGCCGGCCGGCGCAAGCTCCTCCGTCAAATAGCGCAGCACCTTCACCTTGAGCCTGAGCTTGTGGAGATCTTGCGCGGCGCCGCCGGCGCGCCTCAAGCCCCGCTGCAACCGCCGCCGGTGGCGCCGCAGGACGCGCACGCAGAGCGGCCCGAGCGCTGCGTTTGCGCCGATCAGCGCGGGATCGCGCGCGCTGCGCCGCATATCCGCCCGGCGCGATTGCCACGCTTGCGCACGCGCGAGCGCGCGCAGCCCTTCGACCGCCCGCGCATTGTCCGCGGCGGCGAGGTCGATCAGCGGCGCGGATTGCTTTTTCAGCCGGCCGCGATGGGCGGACGCCAGGGCGACCAGCATCCGGTAGGCGACTTGCGTTTCGCGCGCGCGCTCCAAATCATGCGACAGGCCGCGCAAAGCCTTGAGGTAGGCGCGAGCCTGCGGCGCTTGGAAATCCTTCTTGAACGCGCGCAGCAGGATCCGCAGGCGCCGCGCCGCGATTCGAACCCCGTGGATCGCCGTTGGGTTGAAGCTCCGATCGAGCTGGTCCAGCCGATCATCCAACGCGCGCTGCAGCGTGCGCACACGGGCGCGCAGGAAGGCCTTGGCATCGCGGCGCGCATCTCGAGTACCCATGGATGGCAGTTTACACGCCCCATGCACAATGGTGCCCCGAGCAGGAATCGAACCTGCGACCTAACGCTTAGGAGGCATTCGCTCTATCCACTGAGCTACCGGGGCATCTCGAGGAGAAGACCGGAGTCTATACTCCGGTCTCGGACCTGGTGGAGGAGAAGGGGATCGAACCCTCGACCTTCGCATTGCGAACGCGACGCTCTCCCAACTGAGCTACTCCCCCGGCTAAAAGAATAATCTCCCCCCGGAAAGGGCGACGCATACTAGCAGCAATCCTCGCGAAACGAAATATCGGCGTCGGTCCGCCGCGCAAAGCTCCCGCGGGCTTTCGCCCGCTGATGCGTCAATAGTGCATGCGCAGGATATTGGCGCGCCCGAT
>DAIDVO010000193.1 GCA_027456085.1 Steroidobacteraceae bacterium
AGAACGGATTGCCGATGCGGCGTTCGGTCGCCTGACTCCAGCGCGGATGCGGCACGGACGGGTTCACGTTCGCATAGAAGCCGTATTCGTCCGACGCCGCCTCGCTCCACGTGGTGAGCGGTTGTTGCTCGCTGAACACGATGCGCACGATCGCCTTGATGCTCTTGAAGCCGTATTTCCACGGCACGATCAGGCGCAGCGGTGCGCCGTTCTGGTTCGGCAGAACTCTGCCGTAAAGGCCGACGACCATCATCGTCAAGGGGTGCATGGCCTCGTCGATTCGCAGGCCTTCCGTATAGGGCCAGCGCAGCACCGCGACGCGTTCGCCGGGCATCTGTTTGGGGTCGTACAAGGTCCTGAACTGGACGAATTTCGCGGCTGCGGTCGGCTTGAAGCGCCGCAACAGATCGCCGAGCGGAAAGCCGACCCACGGCACGACCATCGACCAAGCCTCGACGCAGCGGAAGCGGTAGATGCGCTCCACGAGCGGATGCGGCTTCAAAATATCCTCGAGGTGGTAGGTGCCGGTGATCTGCGCTGCGCCGTCGACCGTGACGCTCCACGGGCGCGTGCGGAAATTCCCCGCATTCTCAGCCGGTTCGGATTTGTCGGTGCCGAATTCGTAGTAGTTGTTGTACGTGGAAATGTCCGCGAACGTATTCATCCTGTCCGGCACGCTATATTTGGCGTCGTGCACGTAGGCGAGCGCAGCCGGCGGCGGGACTGCCGCGCGCGCGCTGTTCCTCAAAACGCCGGCCGCGGCGATGCCGGCCGCGCCCGCGAGCAGCGCACGCCGCGACAAATAGGTCCCGTACGGGGTGATTTCCGACGGGTCGACTCGCCCGGCGTCCGCCGACTTCTTGCGCATATTCCCTCCTTGCGTTGCCCGCGGTTGCACAGGCGCTAAAGGACTAGACCGTGCGGCGGTGCGATTGTTGCACGGACGTTCGGGGTCAGCGCCAATCCTCGACCGCGATCCCCGCGGCGCGTGCCGCTTTACGGGCCGCGGCGCGCGCATTCACGAGCACGGCGCGGTCCGCGGCGGCCAAATGCGCGAGGTCGGACGCGCTGTTGCCATAGGCGGTGATTGCTCTTCCCGGGTAACGGTGGCGCAAGCTCTCGAGGCAGCGGCGCTTCTCCTCGCCGCGGCGGTTCGCGCTCGAGAGCGCCCCGTCGAGCCGGTCGCCGGCCCACGACACCTCGGTGCACATCGTCTCGTCGAACCCCAACAGGGCGCCGATCCGCGGCACGTACAAATCGACGCTCGCGGACAACAAGATGAGCGCGTCGCCCGCGCCCCGGTGCTCCTCGACGGTGAGCAGTGCGGCCGCTCGAAATTTGCCGTGAGACCGCAGCGCACGCACGAAGGTCTCCGCCCACCGATCGATCGAGGCACGAGAGTCGCCGCCCATCGCGATGCGGATCAAACGGGATTTCAACAGGCCGCGATCCCGGCCCTGGAACTGGTAGCGGGCGAGGGCGGCCGGCACGCGCCACAGGCCGAGCCAGCGCCGCGGACGGCACGCGACATATCCCGCGAGGAATGGGACGAGGGTGTCGCGCCAGGTCAGCGTACCGTCCAAATCGAACACCGCGACGCCGGCAGCGCTACTCATCGGACTCGAACTCGCCGGCCGAATCGGAGAAGATGAGCCGGTCGCAAACCACAAGCAGAGGCTGTCCCCATGTCGACACCATTACCCCATCCGGGCGTCGGCGCCGAAGAGTGGCGCCTGCGCTGTGAACTCACGGATTTCTATCATTTGGTCGACTTCTTGGGCTGGACGGAGATGATCTTCAATCATATTTCCGTGCGCGTCCCCGGACCACTGGATCAGTACCTCGTGAATCCGTTCGGTCTCAATTATAGCGAAATAACGCCGGCGAATTTGCTCAAGGTGGGTGTCGATGGGCGGCTCGCAGAACCGTCCGAATATCCGGCCAATCCGGCGGGGTTCGCGCTGCACGGCGTGATTCATCAGACGCGGCGCGACGTCGCGTGCGTCGCCCACACGCACACCGACGCGGTGTCGGCGGTGGCGATGAAGCGCGGCGGCTTCGAATTCAACAATTTTTACGCGGCCCAACTGTTCGGCCGCGTGGGTTATCACGATTTCGAAGGGATCACGCTGTACCCGGACGAGCGCAGCCGGATGATCGCGAGTCTCGGCGACAAGCACGTGCTCGTGCTGCGCAATCACGGCGTCGCGGTGTGCGAACGCGACATTCCGACGACGTTCACGCTGCTTTGGACCGTGCAACGCGCGGCCGAGATCCAATGCCGCTCCGGAATGCTGCCGGGCGAGGACATCGTGCTCGCGGATGCCGTGCGGCAACGCTGCCGCGACGCGGCCGCCGGCCTAGAAACCAATGCGCGGCTCACGCGCCTGGTATTCGACGCCGCGGTGCGCCGCATGCGCGCCGCCGGAGGCGGCGCCGCGGGGCGCTAGCGCGACGCGAGCTGACGCAAGACATACTGCAAGATGCCGCCGTGGCGGTAATACTAGAGTTCCTTCGGCGTATCGATGCGCAGGCGCGCCTCGAATGACGTGATCTTGCCGCCCGCGGCCTCCGCGGTGACTTCGACCGTTTTCGCGGCGCCTTTCTGCAGGCCGGATATGCCGAAGGTTTCGCGGCCCGTCAGCCCGAGACTTTGCGCATTGCGACCGTCCGTGAATTGGAGGGGCAGTACTCCCATGCCGATCAAGTTCGAGCGGTGGATGCGCTCGAAGCTCTCGGCGATCACGGCTTTGACCCCGAGCAGCATCGTGCCCTTGGCCGCCCAATCGCGCGAACTGCCCGTGCCATATTCCTTGCCGGCGAGGATCACGAGTGGCGTGCCGGCCGCCTTGTACTTCATCGCGGCGTCGAATATCGACATTTCCTGGCCGGTCGGCAGGTGAATCGTGACGCCGCCTTCCGTGCCGGGCGCCAACAGATTGCGCAGACGGATGTTTGCGAACGTGCCGCGCATCATGACTTCATGATTGCCGCGGCGCGCGCCGTAGGAGTTGAATTCGGCCGCAGGCACCCCCTGTGCCACGAGATATTTGGCGGCCGGGCTTGATTTGGAGATATTGCCGGCCGGTGAAATGTGGTCGGTCGTCACCGAATCGCCGAGCACCGCGAGCGCACGTGCGCCGTGGATGTCGCCGATGTCGGCCGGCGTCATCGTGAGTCCGTCGAAGTACGGCGGATTCTTGACATAGGTCGATTTGGGGTCCCACGCGTATATCTTTCCGGCAGGCGTCTTGATCGCGTTCCAGTTCGAATCGCCGGCGAATACGTCGGCGTATCCCCTCTTGAACATCGACGCATCGACGCACGCCGCGACCGTGCGTGCGACGTCCGCCGCGCTCGGCCAGATGTCCGCGAGAAAGACGGGTTTGCCGTCGGCGCCGGCGCCGAGTGCCTCGCCGACGAGATCGAGATCCATCGTACCCGCCAGGGCATAAGCGACGACTAGCGGCGGCGAGGCGAGGAAATTCATCTTGATTTCCGGATGCACGCGGCCTTCGAAGTTGCGGTTTCCGGACAGCACCGAACTCGCGATCAAGTCGCCGGTCTTGACGCCTTCGGAGATCTCCGGCTTCAAGGGCCCCGAGTTGCCGATGCAGGTCGTGCAGCCGTATCCGACGGTGTAGAAGCCGAGCGCCTCCAAGTCCCGCAGGAGGCCCGCCTTGCGCAGATATTCGGTCACGACGCGCGATCCGGGCGCGAGCGAGGTCTTCACCCATGGTTTCGCCGACAAGCCGCGTGCGACCGCGTTGCGCGCGAGCAAGCCGGCCGCGACCAGCACCGCGGGATTCGACGTGTTCGTGCAGCTCGTGATCGCGGCGATCAGCACTGCGCCGTCCTTGATCTCGAATTTCCCGCCGCCGAGCGCGACGCTCGATGCGCCCGGGGCGTGCGGATTCTTGCGGGCGCGCTCCTCGGCCATTTGCGCGACGCTCGCGCGATACACGCTCTTCGCCGATCGCAGGGGCACACGGTCCTGAGGCCGCTTCGGGCCAGCGAGCGACGGCTCGACCGTTCCCAGATCCAGCTCGATGACATCGGTGTACTCGGCGGGCACTGCGCCGTCGATGCGCCACAGGCCCTGCGCGCGCGCGTACGCCTCGACCAGCGCGATCTCAGCGGCGGGCCGTCCCGTGAGCGCGAGATAGCGGATGGTCTCCGCGTCGATCGGGAAGATCGCGCAGGTCGAGCCGAATTCCGGCGACATGTTCGCGATCGTCGCGCGGTCGGCGAGCGGCAGGCCCTTGAGTCCGTCGCCGAAGAATTCGACGAATTTGTCGACGACGCCCTTCTTGCGCAAAATTTCGGTGATGGTCAGCACGAGATCGGTGGCGGTCGTGCCGGCGGGCAGCGCGCCCGACAGCTTGAAGCCGATCACCTGCGGGATCAGCATCGTCACCGGCTGGCCGAGCATGGCCGCTTCCGCCTCGATGCCGCCGACGCCCCAGCCGAGCACGCCGAGACCATTGACCATCGTCGTGTGCGAGTCGGTGCCGACGAGCGTATCCGGGTAGGCGAGCGTAGAGCCCGCGGGGCCGCTCGCGAACACGACTCGCGCCAAGTGTTCGATGTTGACCTGGTGGACGATGCCGGTGTTCGGCGGCACGACCTTGAAATTGCTGAACGCCGTCTGCCCCCAGCGCAGGAACATGTAGCGCTCGCCGTTGCGGGCGAATTCTATTTCGTTGTTGTGCCGGAGCGAGTCGGCGCTGCCGTATTCGTCGACTTGAACGGAGTGGTCGATGACGAGTTCGGCCGGTGCGAGCGGGTTGACGCGTTCGGGGTCGCCGCCGAGCTTGACGATCGCCTCGCGCATCGCCGCGAGATCGACGATGCAGGGCACGCCGGTGAAATCCTGCATGATCACGCGCGCCGGGGTGAACGCGATCTCGTGCTCCGGCGGAGCCTTCGGCTTCCAGGCGAGCAGCGCTTCGATGTCACGCTTCGTGACGTTGACGCCGTCCTCGAAGCGAAGCAGGTTCTCGAGCAGGATTTTCAGCGCGAAGGGTAGACGATCGACGTTGCGCGCCTTCAATGCGGCCAGGTTGAAATAGTCGTACCGGTGAGAGCCGACATCGAGCGTCGCGCGCGCGCTGAAACTATCCGTCATGATACCTCCTGCGGAAACGTCGAATTATACGTCATTCGCCCCAACCAGTGGTCGTCGCGAACGCGCGAATCGGTGCGTGATCACGCCGCCGCCGAGGCATTCTTCGCCGTCGTAGAACACCGCGTACTGACCGGGCGTCACCGCGCGCGCAGGTTCCTCGAGTTCGACCGTGGCAGCATCGCCCGCGTCCTGCCGTACCCGGCAGGCGAGATCGCGCTGCCGGTAGCGGGTCTTCACCGCCCAGTCGAAGTTTTGCGTCGCGGGCCGGCGGTTAAGCCAGCGCATTTCGCCGACAGTGAACGCATCGGACAGCAGTAGGGGGTGATCCTGGGATTGCACGACGATCAGCGCATTGCGCGCCGCATCCTTGGCGGCCACATACCATGGCGCCGGCAGCGCGCCGGCGCGTCCGCCCAGTCCGAGACCGGAGCGCTGGCCGCGCGTGTAGAACGCCAGGCCGCGATGCACGCCGAGCGCCTCGCCGCTGTCGGATTCGATCGGGCCGGGCGAATCCCGGACGTAACGCGCCAAGAATTCCGCGAAGGGGCGCTCGCCGATGAAGCATATCCCGGTGCTGTCGGGCTTGTCGTAAACCGGCAGGCCGGCGGCATGGGCGCGGCGGCGAACTTCGCGCTTCGCCAGGCCGCCAATCGGAAACAAGGTCTTGGCGAGAGCCGCGGGCTCCACGCCATGCAGGAAATAGCTCTGATCCTTGGCATCGTCCACGGCTTTGAGCAGTCGGCTGCCCGCATCGGCGTGCACGACTCGCGCGTAATGGCAGGTCGCGATCCAGGAGGCTCCGAGCCGGTGCATGTAGTCGAGGCAGGCGCCGAATTTGATTTCGCGATTGCAAAGCACGTCCGGATTCGGCGTTCTGCCGGCGGTGTACTCGCACAGGAAGCGATCGAACACGCGTCGGCGGTATTCGTCGGCGAAACTCGTGCGATGCAGGGGAATCCCGATTATCTCGCATACGCGCCGCGCGTCCTGGAAGTCGCCGGCGGCGCTGCAGTAGGCATCGTCATCGTCCCAGTTGGACATGAACAATCCCTGCAGCGCGAATCCCGCATCCCGCAGCATCAGCGCCGCAACGGCGGAATCGACGCCGCCGGACATGCCGACGATCACCGTACCGGCCGATTGTGGATCGAGGAAGGGGTCCCGCATGCCCCGATTATACGGGCGCCGCGCGGGCGAGCGTTATACGAGCATCTGCCGCATCTGCGATTCTTGCATGCCCATGTTCCAGACCTCGTCGAAGAAGGTCAGGTAACGGCGCACGACCGGCGGATCGTTCATGTCGGCGATGCCGCTCCAGTTCTCGGTCTGCAGCCGGTAGACGATCGCCTTGTCGTCGGCGATGATGAATGCGCCGGCGCTCGCGGGATAGTCGGGACTCATTGTGCGCAGGTCGATGCAGCTCGTCAGGCGCCGCGCCAGCGTCAGGAATTTATTGTTGTCGACGAGTGCGCGAGACGGATCGGCGAGCAGCACGCGTACCTTCGCATAGGAGCGCGCGAGCACCAGGCGCTTGACGGCCTCCAGAAACGGCTCCTCGCCGTAGATCATCGGTTCGAGGTCCAGTGTGAAGATGGTCAGCAGCCGCTGCGCGGATTTGGCGACCTTCAAACTCGCTTCCCGCACCTCGGGCATCGTTGCCAGGACCGCACGCGTGCCTGCGCCGGCATGGGCGGCGGCGGCCGCACCTGTCGTGCCAATTCCTTCGTCAGCGCTTCCCGACATATGAATATGCCTCGTTGAACATGAACCGGCGGGCGGAGCCGGTTTACCTGTCTTCGCGGGTATCCTACATTTTGCGCCGCGCAGGGCGTGCCAACTGCGTCACGTTTCGCGGCATCGGGCGGCGGCGGGGCGGCTGCAGTGCGCGGACCCGGAGGGGGAAATCCCGCTACGGCTTGCGCCGCGCG
>DAIDVO010000194.1 GCA_027456085.1 Steroidobacteraceae bacterium
GGCCTCCGCATCGCGGAGGCCGAGGGGGAAGGTCCGGCTCCGAAGTTACTTGCCGTTCAGCTTCACCAGCAGGTTCAGGTACCACATGCGCGGCGCGTTGAAGTATCCGCCAACCTCGCCGGCGCCGTAGTTCGGCGAGCCCGCAGTGACGTAGCGCTCGTCCGTCAGGTTCGTGCCGCCGATCGAGAGGTCGTACAGACCATTCGACGATATGTAGTGGATGGAAGCATCCACCATCCGCGTGGCCGGTTGGCGCAGCTGCGGTGTGTTCAGCGAATCGTTGTACATCTCGGAGGTGTACGTGAAGACCGGGATCACGCGGATGACCGCCTCATTCGGCATCGAGAGGTCGTACGAAGGATCGAAGACCACTTTCCACGTCGGCGTCCGCGGCAACTTCGCGTCCTCCGCAGTCTTGCCGGTCCACTGCACGCCGCAGATCGGCGGACCCGCCGGACAGACCGTCGTGCCGTCAGGCAGCGCGTACTGCGGGAAGTTGATGTTCGGGTTCACGTGCGTGTAGTACGCATTCATGTACGAGACCGCCCCATTGAGCTGCAAGCCGCCGCCGACCGCCGACTGGATCTCGAGCTCCGCTCCCTTGATCTTCGCGTCGCCGGCGTTGAGGTACACCGGCGAAATGCCCTGCTGGACGTTCAGCTGGATGGCCTGGTAGTCCGTATAGTAAACATCCGCGTTCATGATCAAGTGGTGGTCGAACCACGCCGACTTCAAACCCGCTTCCCAGGTCTTGGAGTACTCCGGACCGAACCGGGCGAGATCCGGGCTCGGAATGACGGCCGACAAGCGCGTCGTCCAGCCGCCGGCCTTGAAGCCCTTGCCCCAACTGGTGTACGCCATCACGTCGTCATTGAAGTGGTACTCGATGGTGGCCGTGGGATCAAAGATGTGCCACGCCTGGCTGTCCGGGGTCGCCGGGAAGTAGCGCGTATACGGCTGCCCGGTGATCTGCGGACCCAGCGTGGAACCGAGCGGAAAGGAGTTGAGGTCGCTCTGTCCGCCGAGAAAGTTGGTTTGCACCGAGGTATAGCGTCCACCCGCCGTGAGTCCCCAGTGGTCGGTGAGCTTGTAGTCGGCATGCACGAACGCCGCGTAGTTCGTGTTCTGCACGTCGTTCGACACGTCATAGACGTACAGCAGCGACTCGAACGGCACGTAGTCGTGCACGTAGCCGGCCTCCTTGAAGTAGTACAGGCCGCCCACGTAGTTCAAGCGGTCGGAGAGCGCCTTGCCGAGAAGTTGGAACTCCTGCGAGACCTGCCACTGGTGCTGCGCGTCGGTCACTTCCTGCAGCGTCTCCGGCGTGCCGTCGAGCTGCGTGCCGATCCTCCACTTGATCTGGCGATATCCGCTGATCGACTTCAGCTTGAGCGAGTCGTTGATGTCATAGACACCGGTCATCGAGATGCCGAACACGTCGTTGCGCGCGAAGTCCGGACGACCCGTCGCATACGTCGTGTCGGGGTTGCCGGTGAACGATGCGGCTGAATTGTCGTAGAGCCGCGGCGAGGTCGACCCGAGGTACGGCAGGCCGGCTGCGACGTTCGCGGCGTTGAATGGCCCCGCGGGACCGCCCACGTACCCGGCGCCGAGCAGCGCGGCGCCGCCGATCGAAATTCCCGGAACGCGCGCGCGCGGCTGCGAGCACACGCCGCCGAACAGGCCGTTGGGCGGCGAGCCGATCGGAAACGCCCCGCCGGAGGCCGCCGCGACGGCGGCCGGGAGCGTGGCCGCATTGTTGCTGATGCAGGTGTTGTACAGCGTCGAGAACGTCGACTGCAACAGATTGCCCTGGTAGACGCCGAGAATCGTGTACGGCAGCGCGGTCTGGTCCTCATGCGACCAGTCGCCGGTGAACGTCATGGTGAGCTTGTCGGAGGCGTTCCACAGCATCTTGCCGCGCATGCTGGTCACGCCCGTACCGCCATAATTGTCCGAGGTCGCGTAACCGGCCTTGGGATAGGCACTCTGCGGATCGACGACGAACGGCGTCGCGCCCTGCGGCGAGTTGGTCGGGTACGGGATCGCTCTCTGCCAACCGTCCTGGTGCTGCGAGGAGACGGTGATGCTCGAGAGCAGTACGTCCTTGATGAGCGGAATGTCCGCGGTGAACGCCACGTCGCGGCGGTTGTAGCTGCCGCCGGTCGCCTGGGCGATGAACCGCGTCTCGTTGCCCGGAGTGTGCGTGACGATGCTGATCGCGCCGCCCTCGGTATTCGCACCGAACAGCGTTCCCTGGGGCCCCTTCAGGATCTCGACGCGGTCCACGTCGAGCAGGTTCAGGTTCGCGCCGATGGTGCGGGCGAGGTAGACGCCGTCGAGGTAAACGCCGACGCCGGGATTCATGTTGAACGCGAAGTCGTCCTGGCCGATGCCGCGGATCGAGGCCGAGAGCACCGAGCGGTCGCCCGAGAACGGTGCGCCGCCGACGAGATTCACGCCGGGCGTGAGGTTCGAGAGCGATTGGATGTCGGTGAGGTTTTTCTCCTGCAGCGACTCGCTGGTGAAGGCCGTGATCGTGATCGGCACGTTCTGGATGTTCTGAGATCGCTTCGTGGCCGTGACCACGATCTCCTGCAGCTGGCCCGAACCCGCGCCGCTGCGGCTTTCGGCCGAAGGCTGCGCGCTCGACGCCTGCTGCGCAATGGCGCTCGTCGCGCCTCCCGCGAACAACAGCAATGGCGCAGCCGCCGCGAAGATAATCTTGAACAGGTCGCTATGCTGAATGCCGGCCGACTTCGTCTTGACAACCATCTGTTTAAGCCCCCTTTGAACTTCCCGCTGACACCAGTTGGAACGAGAGCCGGCGGCGCCCCGCTTAAGGAGCGGCCCGTCATACTCGCCCTTAGCCGCGCCCTATTATTATTAGTTCAAACCGACGCGGTGCCTTTCCGGCGATGGGAGCTTAGCATGCTGCCTAGCGCAGTGCACGGGCCAACGCGCCATTGCGCGGTTGCGGTGCGTCTGCGGCATTTCCCGTAAGATGTCGGTTTTCCGGGCGTCCGTCGACCGCAATGAAACTGATCCAGCTTCGCCACCTGATCGCCGTCGTCGAGGCCGGCAGCATGCGGCGCGCGGCGAAGGCCCTTTTCTTGTCGCAATCATCCGTCACCAAGAGCATCCACCAGCTCGAGGAGTCGCTCGGCGTCGAGCTTCTGAACCGCCACGCGCATGGCGTGAGCCCGACCGCTGCCGGCCGCGCACTGTTCGCACGCGCGAAGATCATCGAGACGGAGCTGCGGGCGACGCGCAACGACCTCGACGCGATTCAAGGCGCGAAGGGCGGCGAAATTCGGCTCGGCGTCTCCCCGGCGGTCGCGACATCGCTGCTGCCCCAGGCGATTTTGAACTTCAAGCGCGCGCGGCCCAAGGTTCGCTTTCATATCGAGGAAGGCATGTACCCCGACGTGCTCGCCTTGGTGCGCGCCGGCGAGCTCGACTTCGTCGTCTGCCTACTGCCGGAAAACCCCCGGGACGAAGAACTCGCGCACGAGCTGCTGTTGCGGGATCGTCTGACGCCGGCTGTGCGCGCGCAGCATCCATTCGCACGCGCGCGCCAAAAGCTGGCCGACTTGTTGAAGGCTGACTGGGTTATCTACCGGCGCGAGCGCACCGGGCGCGATGTATTCGAGGGCATGTTCATCGAGGCGGGGCTCGAACCGCCGGTGGGCACCATTGAATGCACATCATTCGCGTGTGCGCTCATGCTGGTCGAGCACGGTGACTACCTCACGCTGGTACCGAAGCAGCTGTTTTCCTCGAACAACCCGCTGCGCTCGGGTCTCGTTGCGCTGACGATCGATTCGGCGATGCCGTCGTGGAATGTGGCGGTGTTCTACCGCGCGCAGCACGAGCTTTCGCCGGTATGCCGCCTGTTCCTCGAGGAGTTGCGCGGCACCGCACGCTCCCTGGCTGCGCCACGCCGGCCAACGCGCAGCTGATACTGGGTTCGTCGGCACGGCCGATCGCCAAATTCGATCACCGAACGCGCTTTTAGAATCGCCTGGCGATCACCGCTCCCACTAGACTTAGGCTCGTGGGGGTGTATGCGGGCCGCCCCTCCATGGCCCGCTGCGGATCGGTATACATGGCTATAGCTGAGGTCAAATTTTCGGCGCTGCTGTTCGGACTCTCCGGCGTTCTGCGCCTGATGGGGAGCCGCCACCCGCGGTTCGCGCGCCGGCTTGCCGGCAGAAATCTGACGGCACAGATGCGCACGGCGGACTACGCGGTCGCGCGTCATTTCACGTTCCAGGACGGCCGTGTGCGCTCCGGGCGCGGCCTGCATGCCGCGCCCGACATCACCGTAACGGTCGCGAACGCCGAACTCGGATTGAAGCTCTTCAGGCTGCGGCCGGATCACCTCGAACGCGTCGAGGCGATGAAGAACTTCCAGCTGCAGGCCGAGGGTCCAGACGATCTGGTCGTCTGGTTCACGCAGACGCTGAACATGATCCCCACCTTGTTCTGGAAATATGGCACCGACCTCGGCAACGGCGTTACGCGCTACGTGAGCAACACGAACGGCGGCCCGGTGTTCGTGCACGTCAAGAATGGCAGGATCCTGCGCATCACGCCGATAGAGTTCGATACCAGCGATGCGCCGTCCTGGTCGATCGAGGCGCGCGGCCGACGCTTTGTGCCGCCGCGCCAGACCACCGTTGCGCCGCACACGATGTGCGCGAAATCGACGATCTACTCCACCGGTCGATTGCTGTACCCAATGAAGCGGGTCGACTTCGATCCGAATGGTGAGCGCAATTGCGGCAACCGCGGCATCTCCGGCTATGAGCGCATCAGCTGGGACGAGGCGTTGAATATCGTCGCGAGCGAGATCAAGCGCGTGAAGCGCGACTTCGGGCCCGGGGCGATCATGGGGACTCACGGCTCGCACCACACGTGGGGCAACATCGGCTACTACATCAGCGCTGCGTACCGGTTCTTCAATGCGATCGGCACGACCAAAGTCGTGCACAACCCCGACAGTTGGGAAGGCTGGTACTGGGGAGCCATGCATCATTACGGCTACAGCATGCGCCTGGGTCAGGTCGAGACCTACGGCTTGGTGGAGGATCTGCTGAAGGAAGCCGAGATGGTGGTGTTCTGGTCGGCCGACCCCGAGACCACGAGCGGCTCCTATGCGGCTTTCGAGGGCACCTCGCGACGCCAGTGGTTGCGCGAACTCGGCATCGAGGTCGTTCACATCGATCCCTATTACAACCACACCGCCGCACTGCTCGGCGGCAAGTGGATCGCGCCGCGGCCCGGAACGGATGCGGCAATGGCGATGGCGATCGCCCACGTCTGGATTTCCGAGGGTCTTTACGACAAGAAGTTTGTCGCCGAACGCTGTGTCGGCTTTGAGCTATGGCGCGATTACCTGCTCGGCAATCAGGACGGCGTGCCGAAGACGCCGGAATGGCAGGAGGCCGAGACCGGAGTGCCCGCGCGCGAGGTACGCGCACTCGCCCGGCGCTGGGGCAGCAGCAAGACGTATCTCGGCGCCGGCGGCTGGGGCAACGGTCACGGCGGCGCGTGCCGCTCGGCAACGGGCATCCAATGGGCCCGCGCACTCGCCTGCCTCATGGCGATGCAGGGGATGGGCCGGCCGGGCGTCAACTACGGCCTGCTGCAGTGGGGTACGCCGATCGACCTCAACTTCTCCTTTCCGGGGTATTCGGACGGAGGCATGTCCGGCGACGTCGAAGGGACGGCGATCGCGCTCAGCCTCTATCTGCGCATGCCCCAGCTGCCGACGTTCAATCCGCCGACGCAGAAGGTGCCGCGGCTGCGCATTCCCGAGGCGATCCTCGAAGGGCACGCCGAAGGTTACCCGTGGGACGGCAAGACGATCGAAGGGCAGTTCCAGAAATTCACCTATCCGAAGACCGGCCATGCGCCCGTGCAGATGCTCTACAAGTACGGCGGCGCATCGATAGGTACGATGACGGACACCAATCGCTACGTCAAAGCGTATCGCACCGACAAGCTGCCGTTTGTCGTCAACCAGTCGATCTGGTTCGAAGGGGAGGCAAAGTTTGCCGACATCCTGCTGCCGGCCTGCAGTTCATTCGAGCGTTGGGACATCAGCGAATTCGGCGGTACCGGCGGCTATGCGCTGCACGGCCAGACACAAATGAATCATCGCGTCGTCCTCATGCAGCACAAGTGCATCGAGCCGCTCGGCGAGTCGAAGTCGGATTTCCAGATCTTCACCGAACTCGCCTCGCGCCTCGGACTCGGCACCTATTTCTGCGAAGGCATGAGCGAGCTCGATTGGGTGAAGCGCATGTTTGACGCGTCTGATCTGCCCAAGCACATTACATGGAAGAAATTCCTGAAGAAGGGCTATTACGTCGTACCCGTTCCCGCCGAAAATCGTCGCCATCCGCCGGCGCTGCGATGGTTCTATGAAGGGCGCAAAAAGGATGTGCCGGAGCCCCATCCGCTGCCCGGAGACTACACCGAGCAGTACCTGGAGGGTCTGCAGACACAATCCGGAAAATTCGAGTTCGAATGTTCGAGTCTCAAGCGGTTTGACCCGGACGATCCTGAGCGCCCGCCGATCGTAAAGTATCTACCGTCGTGGGAGGGATGCCATTCGCCCCTGCACGGGCGCTACCCGCTGCAGCTGATCTCGCCGCACTCGCGCTTCAGCTATCACACGATGAGCGACGGCAAGGAGAGCGCGATCAACGAGATCCGCGAGCATCGCGTGCTGGTGAACGGCTATTACTACTGGGTGATACGCATCAACGCGCAGGACGCGGCCGAGCGCGCCATCGCGCTGAACGATCTCGTGCTCGTCCACAACGAACGCGGCGCGATCGTTTGTGCGGCCCGCGTCACGGAACGCCTGCCACGCGGAGTCGTCCATTCGTATTCGTCGTCGGCCGTCTACGATCCCATGGGCGATCCGGGCTACTCGGTGGATCGCGGCGGCTGCGTCAATCAGCTCACGCCGAAGCGCTCCATTGCGAAGCAAGTCATGGGTACCGCCGCCAACTCCTGTCTCGTGCAGGTCGTGCGCTGGGACGGCAGCAGCGGGCAGTGGTCGGCTTCCGTCGCGGCGACGGAAATGGAGGCCGCTTCGTGAAGAAATGGAACCTCGTGATAGACGTGGCTAAGTGCTTCAACTGCAATTGCTGCACGCTCGCCTGCCACGACGAGTACGGCGGCAACGAATTCCCCGGCTACGCCGCCGAGATGCCAAAGCTCGGGCACCGCTGGATCGACATAGAGCAGCGTGAAACCGGGCGCCGGCCGATGGTGGAGGTGAGCTACCTGCCGGTAATGTGCAATCATTGCGACAACCCGCCGTGCCTCGAGGCCGCGAAGGACGGTGCCGTCGTCAAGCGTGCGGACGGCATCGTGCTGATCGTGCCGGAGAAGGCGGTCGGTCAACGGCAGATCGTCGATGCCTGCCCGTATGGCGCCGTGTTCTGGAACGACGAGAAGCAGCTGCCGCAGGCGTGGCCCTTCGATGCGCACCTGCTCGACGCCGGGTGGACGAGGACGCGCGGCTCGCAGGTGTGCCCGACCCAGGCGATGCGCACGCTCCATGTGACCGACGAGGAGATGACGCGGCTTGCGCAAACCGAGGTAC
Source organism: Steroidobacteraceae bacterium (assembly GCA_027456085.1). Taxonomy (GTDB): domain Bacteria; phylum Pseudomonadota; class Gammaproteobacteria; order Steroidobacterales; family Steroidobacteraceae; genus Bog-1198. Next base: position 7,628 of record DAIDVO010000194.1, read on the forward strand.
TCGAGGTCCGCTCGCCCGAGCGTGGAACGCAGCCGCGGGTCTATTACCGGCACCTTGATCGGTTGCGCTCGGTGTTCATCGGCGGGGCGCTTTCCGGCGTGCTGGCAGGTATCCTCGAATGCATTGCAGAGGCCCGTATCCGGCTGATGCACGGCGGCAAGGCGCTCGCTGAGAAACGCAGCGACACCTTCGGCGAGTTCCGCTTCAGCGGTCTCGCGCCGGACAGCGGCGCATATACGCTGCACATCGAGGTCGCGGGATTCCGCGAAAAGCTGATCGAGGTGCAGCTACACCGGGACAGCGTCTGCCTGGACGCCATCGAGCTCGAGGCGGCCGGCGCACCGCCGGCTGCAGTGACCGCTCACGAACCGACAACCGCTTAGTTTCAAGGAGATTGCCGATGGCATACCTTTTTCATCAGGACGAGCTGCCGAAGCTGGTCTCGACCGTACCCGGCCGCGAACGTGTGTTCTTCGTCAGCAAGGAGCTCGCGCACGTCAATGACATGCTGGCCGGCGTCATGCGCTACAAGCAGGGGGCAAAGTCCCCTTATCATTCGCACGCGAATTGCGAGCACTTCTACTTCATCATCGAAGGCCGCGCTGCCGTCGAGACTCGGGACGGTGAGCGCGAGGTGGGCCCCGGCGACATGGTGTTCATTCCCGCCGACGAACCGCACCGGCTGCGTTCGATCGATCCACTCTTCTATTTCGAATTCCAGGCGCCGAACCGCTTCAAGACCACGATTCTCGACGGTACTCCCGATGACCTGCTGTGGGAGAAAGTCGACGGCAAGGTCTGGGTTCAAAGCTGACGCGCACTGAGGAGACCAGCCAATGAGCACTACATTTATCCATACCGCAGACTGCCCGCGCCGCCGCATGGCGGAAGCCGGCGAGGTCGCCGAAATTCTCAATCCGCAGCTGTGCGGCGCGAAAAACGTCCTTGGCATGCTGCGCTGGCTGGGCAACGGCGATCGACTCGCACTCGCTCCCAGGGCGGCTACGCATCAGTTGCTGTATGTCATGGAGGGCGACGGTAGCATCGCGCTCGACGGCAAGGACTACGCCGTGGGGCGCGGCGCCGGCGTGTATCTGGGTCCGAACGAGACGGCGACGGTTCGTGCGTCCGGAAATGGAACGTTGAAGCTGTTCCACCTCGTGGTGCCCGAAGTGAAGGATGAGATCAGCGCACGTGTCGCGTAAGGAGTCTTGATGAAAGTGGGACTGATCGGACTTGGACGAATGGGGACTGCAATGGCCCGGCGCGTGCTCGCCGGCGGGCATGATCTCATCGTGTACAACCGCACGCCGCAGAAAGCCGCCGGTCTCGTACAAGCGGGTGCGCGCGCCGCCGCTTCGGTCGGCGCAGCATGCGCCGGCCGCGAGATGCTCATCACGATGGTCGCCGATGACGCAGCGCTGCGGGACGTCGCGCTTTCGAGCGGTGGGGTGCGCGATAGCCTTCCGGCGGGTGCGGTTCATGTTGCGATGGGAACGCATGGGGTTGCGGCGATCCGCGCGCTCGATGCGGCGCACGTTGAGGCTCGCCAGAACTTCGTCGCTGCGCCCGTGCTCGGCCGTCCCGAAGCGGTGGATGCCGGGAAACTCGGTATTGTGACGGCCGGCCCTGCGGGCGCGCTTGCCGCGTGCGCGCCGGTCTTTGGCGCCATCGGCGGGCGCGTATTCAATGCCGGCCGCAAGCCCGAGAGCGCTGCGGCGATCAAGCTCGCCAATAATTTCGTGCTCGCCTGCTGCATCGAGGCGATGGGCGAAGCATTCGCCCTCGCGCGCAAGTACGAAGTTGCACCCATGCTGCTGTTCGAGGTGTTGACCGAGGGTCTGTTCGCCGCACCGGCCTACAAGACCTACGGCAGCATCATCGCCGAGGAGCGCTATGATCATGTCGGCTTCACCGCGCGGCTGGGTCTGAAGGACACGAACCTGGTCCTCGCTGCGGCGGAGTCGGCGGGGGTTCCGTTGCCGAGCGCGAACCTGGTTCGCGACCGGCTGCTGGGCGCGATTGCGCATGGGGACGGCGATAGAGACTGGTCCGTGATTGCGCGCGAGCAGGCGAGGGCGAGTGGTCTCGACTGACACGGCAGCAGAGACACCATTTCGGAGGGCTACTCGATGAAATACAACCGTCCGCATGCGACCGCCTCGTGGGGGACCATGGCGAAGGACTGGGAGCTCGGTATCGATTACGCGCGCATGGTTCGCGAGCGATTCGAGCGCGCGCAGAAGGCCGTCAAGGCCGCAGGTCTCGGTGGCGCCCTGTGCTTCAACGTCGACAACGTTCGTTACATCACCGGCACCCACATCGGTGAGTGGGTGCGGGACAAGTTCGACCGCTATTGCCTCTGCCCGCGTGACGGCGAGCCCTATCTGTGGGATCCGGCGCCGCCTGCCAAGCGCATCAGCTCACCCTGGATTGCCGCGCGCGTCGGGGCGCCGGTGAGCAACATGCAGGGCGCGCTGCCGCCGAGCGGCGGTGCGCAAAAGGATTTCGCGCGCCAGATCAAGAAGATGCTCGTGCACTACGGCATCGAGCGCGAGCCCCTCGGCATCGATCTGCTCGAGCTGCCGATGCTGCGCGCGCTCGAAAAGGAAGGCATCGAAGTCGTCGACTGGCAGCAGGCGATGCTCGATGCGCGCGAGACCAAGACAGCGGAAGAGATCGAGTGCCTGAAAGTCGCCGCTTCGATGGTCGACGCGACCTACTACGACATCTGCAAGGCGATCCGCCCGGGCGCGCGCGAGAACGAGCTGGTCGCGATTGCCAACGACCGGCTGTTCCGGCTCGGATCGGAGCGCGTCGAGTGCGTCAATTCGGTGGCCGGCCAGCGCGGTACGCCGCACTGTCATACGTTCTCCGATCGCATCATCCAGCCGGGCGACATGGTCTACCTCGACATCATGCATTCGTTCAACGGCTACCGGACGTGCTACTACCGCACGTTCGTCTGTGGCGAGCCGAACAAGCATCAGATCGAGGCGTACGACCTGGCGTCCAAATGGATCAGTGCGTCGATCGATGCGATCCGCCCCGGTGCCACCGTCGATGACATCGCCGCCGTATGGCCCGCGGCGGAAGAATTCGGCTATCGCGACGAGGAAGAGGCATTTCTGCTGCAGTACGGTCACGGCATCGGCTTGAGCCTGTGGGAGCGCCCGATCATCAGCCGGCGCTTCAAGGGCCGCGGCTCGGTGCTCAAGGAAGGCATGGTGTTCGCCGTCGAAACCTGGAAAGGCGCCGCTGATGGCTCTGGGGCCGCGCGCATCGAGGAAGAAGTCGTGGTGACCCGCGACGGCTGCGAGGTGATCACGAACTTCCCCTCCGATCGCCTGATTTCCTGCGGGCTTCCGGGCTGTGACGTGTTCTGAGACCCTGCGTCGACTGCGGAGCCAGGATGCCCGAACTCAATGATCTGAAATACGCCGCGCCGTGGCAGGAGATTCGTGCGGTGCCGGAGGACTGGGACGTCCTCGGCGCGGCCGCGTTGCTGCGCATGCTGCATCACCTGCACCTCGTGCGCTCTTTTGAAGAGACCGTGCTGAAGCTCAGCGGCGAGGGGCTGGTACATGGGCCCGCTCATTCGAGCATCGGACAGGAGGGCGCCGCCGTCGGAGCCGTCTCGGTGTTGCGCGTCTCCGACCTGATCAGCGGTTCGCATCGCGGCCACCATCAGTTTCTTGCGAAGTGTCTCCGCTACCTCGACACCGAGGACTACGATCCGCGTTGCGCGACCTTGCCGGCGGCGATCAACACGATGCTCTATCGCACGCTGGCGGAGATCATGGGACTCGCGCCCGGCTTCTGCAAAGGACGCGGCGGTTCCATGCACCTGCGCTGGGCCGAAGCCGGCGCACTCGGTACCAACGCCATCGTCGGCGGGGGCGTGCCGCTCGCCACCGGCACGGCCTGGGCGTGCAAGCGCCTCGGAGCCGGCGATGTCGTGTTCACATTCCTCGGCGACGGGGCGGTCAACATCGGTGCGGTGCCTGAATCCCTGAACCTCGCGTCGCTCTGGTCGCTGCCGATCTGCTTCTTCATGGAGAACAACGGCTACGCCGTGGCGACGGCAGTGGCCGAGCAGATGCGCGAGGTGCGGCTGTCGTCGCGCGGCGGCGCGTATGGCATCCCCGCGCTGCGCGTGGATGGCATGAATCCCGTCGCAGTTCGCCTGGCGGCGCAGATGGCCGTGAAGGCGATGCGGGCCGGCGGCGGCCCGTACATCATCGAGGCGGAGGTCTATCGCTTCTTTCACCACAGCGGCGCAATGCCGGGGAGCGCATTCGGCTATCGGACCAAGGACGAAGAAGCGGCCTGGCGGACCCGCGATCCGCTGACGTGCCTTGCACGCGGCATGATCGAGCGCCGCTGGCTCACCGAGGAAGAGGACGCGAAGCTGCGCGCGGGCGCCGGCAGCGTCATGCAGGAGATCGCCTCGCGCCTGACCGAGACGAAGGGCGACAAGCGCACCATCGTTCCCTCGCTCTGGCCGGACCCGTCGAATCCGGATCGAGGCGTGCGCGGCGACCTGTCGGAACTCGACGACCTGCGCTACGAGGAGCTCGCTTCGGCGAGCGGCAAGACCGGTACGGTGAAGTTCACCGACGTGATCCACCGGGTCATGGCGCGGCGCATGGAGGAAGACGGCCGAATCTTCTGTATCGGTGAAGACATTCATCGATTGCGGGGCGGAACGAATGGCGCGACGCGGGGCCTCGCCGAGCGCTTCCCCGATCGGATCATCGGTACGCCGATTGCCGAGCAGGGATTCGTCGGGTTCGCGGGCGGGGTCGCGATTGAGGGCCATTTCCGTCCAGTGGTCGAATTCATGTACGCGGACTTTTCACTCGTTGCCGCCGACCAGCTGTTCAATCAAATCGCGAAGGCTCGCCACATGTTCGGCGGCGATACCCCCGTGCCGCTCGTATTGCGCACGAAGTGCGCACTCGGCACCGGCTACGGCTCGCAACACTCGATGGATCCGGCCGGCCTGTACGCGCTGTGGCCCGGCTGGCGCATCGTCGCGCCGTCGACGCCGTTCGACTATGTCGGCCTGATGAACAGCGCCTTGAGGTGCAACGATCCGGTGCTCGTGATTGAGCACGTCGACCTGTATTCCTCGAAGGGTCCCGGCCCGCTGGAGGACTTCGATTACTACATCCGCCTCGGCAAAGCGCAGATCGCGCGCGCAGGGCACGCGTTCACCGTACTCACCTATCTGGCGATGACGCCGCTTGCGGTGCGCGCCGCGGATGAGCTCGGCATCGACGCGGAAGTCGTCGACCTGCGCTCGCTCGACCGGGCCGGCCTCGACTGGGAGACGATCGGCGCGAGTATCCGCAAAACGCGCACCGCCGTCGTGCTCGAACAGGGCTCGTGGACCGCATCCTACGGTGCGATCCTCGCCGATGAGGTTCAGCGGCGCTTCTTCGAGCATCTCGACCGGCCGGTCGGGCGGATTCACGGTGGTGAAGCCTCACCCAATGTGTCGAAGATCCTCGAGCGCGCCGCGATCGTGGACATCGACACGATCCGTGATGCCTTCACCGGCATCATGGCTGGCAGAAGCCGCTGCGCGCAGCCGCGGACAGGTAATCCCCTGAGCGGCGGGATTCCCGGATTGCGCGGCACCGACCACATCGGCGTCACGGTGCCGGACCTTGCGCAGGCCGTCGAGTTCTTCGTGAACGTGATCGGCTGCGAGCCGTTCTACGAGCTTGGCCCGTTTACGGCGCCGGACGACTGGATGGCGACGCATCTCAACGTGCATCCGCGTACCGTCATGAAGCGGCTGAAATTCCTGCGCTGCCGGCACGGATCGAATTTCGAGCTGTTCGAATACTCCGCGCCGGATCAGAATACGCGGCAGCCGAAGAACAGCGATATCGGCGGCCATCACGCGGCGTTCTATGTCGACGATATGGACGCGGCGCTCGATTACCTGAGGGGCCGCGGCATACGCATTCTCGGCGAACCGACGGTGCGCACGACCGGTCCGAGCGCCGGCCAAAGTTGGGTCTATTTTCTGGCGCCGTGGGACATGCAGTTCGAGCTCGTCAGCTATCCCGGAGGGAAGGGCTACGAACGGGAGACGGCGGCAAGGTTGTGGCATCCGGCGCACCCGACCGCATGACGGCTGAGGCATACGCAATGGCAAGCAACGCGCATATCTACAAGAGTGTCTGCCGCTCCTGCCACGGGGGCTGCGGTACGCTCATGCACGTCGAGGAAGGGCGGCTTGTCCGGGTGCGTGGCGATCCGGACTCCCCACTCAACCAAGGCAGACTCTGTCCGATCGGAACGGCGACACTCGATCTCGTCTATCACCCGGACCGTCTCCAGCACCCGCTGCGCAGGACCGGACCGCGCGGTTCCGGCCGCTGGCAGCGAATCTCCTGGGACGAGGCACTGGAGGAAATATCCACGCGGCTGCTGGACATTCGCCGGGATTTCGGCGCGGAGTCCATTGCGCTCGGCACCGGCACCGGGCGGCATCATATTCGCTGGGTGTCGCGCTTCGGCCATGCGCTCGGCACGCCGAACTGGGCGGAGCCGGGGTTCGCGCAGTGTTTTCATCCGCGCGTGAATACCTGCCTGCTCACCTACGGCGACTTTCCGGTGTGCGACTTCACCTCCAACACGCAGCCGCAGTGCATCCTCTACTGGGGACATAACCCGCTCAACTCCGGCCCCGACGGCGAGACGCGCTTCAATGCCCGCGACTCGCTCGCCCACAATCCGAAAGTGATCGTCGTCGATCCGCGCGAGACCGAGCTCAGCAAACGGGCCGACGTGTGGCTGCGCGTGCGGCCCGGTGTGGACGATGCGCTCGGACTCGCGATGTTGAATGTCATCATCGGCGAGAAGCTCTATGACGCGGCGTTCGTGGCGCGCTGGACGCACGGCTTCGAGGCGCTCGCTGCGCACGTGCGCAAGTACACGCCCGAGTGGGCCGAGCCGATTACCTGGGTGCCGGCGGAGAAGGTCCGCATGGCGGCGCGGCTCTTCGCGACGACGAAGCCGGCGATGCTCGAATGGGGCTGCGCCATTGAGCACACGCCCAAGTGCATTCAGACAGTGCGCGCGCTCTCCATGTTGCCCGCGCTCACCGGCAACATCGACGTGCCGGGCGGCTGGGTGTTCGGCATGAAGGGGCTCGGCCGCTTTCCGAGCCTCATCGAGAATCTGACGCCTGAAGCGAACGCCAAACGTCTCGGGGCCGACCGTTTCAAAATGCTCTGCGGCGAAGGCGCGGACCTGCCGGCAGCGCATATTCCGACATTGCTGCAGGCGATGCGCGAGGGCAAACCCTACCCGGTGAAGGCCTTTCTGGTTTTCGGCAACAACACGCTGACGACGTATGCCAACTCGAAGCTGGTGTACGAGTCGCTCATGAAGCTCGACTTCATGGTGTGCGCCGATCTGTTCATGACGCCGACCGCGGAGCTCGCCGACATCGTTCTGCCCGCCGCAGCCTGGCCCGAGCTCGATCAGGTTGCGGGGTTTCCGACCGTAGCCGCGAATGTCGTGGTCGCGCAGCAGAAGGTGGTGCAGATCGGCGAATGCAAGCCGGACGAGGAGATCTTCGTCGAACTCGCGCGGCGCATGAAGCTAGGCCTGTGCGAAGAGCCGGTACGCGACGTACTGAACCGCCAGCTGGCTGCGGGCGGAGTAGGACTGACGTTCGAGGAGCTTGCGCGGCGCGGCTTCTACCAGATGCCGATGAAATATCACAAGTATCGAGAGCAGGGCTTTCGCACTCCCACCGGAAAAATCGAGCTCTACTCGACGCGCTTCGAGCAGATGGGTTACGCGCCGCTCCCGTACTACGTCGAGCCGCCCGAGAGTCCGTACGCCACACCCGAGGTTGCGAAGGAATTTCCGCTGGTGCTCACCACCGGCGCCAGAATTCCGTTCTTCTTCAACTCCGAACACCGGCAGCTGCCGCACCTGCGCAAGGCCCGCCGCGACCCGCGGGCGGAAATTCATCCCGATACGGCCGCCCGCCATGGCATCGCGGACGGCGAGTGGATGTGGATCGAAACGCGGCGCGGCCGCATCCGCCAGCGCGCCCAATTGACGCCCGGACTCGACCCGCGAGTGGTGCAGGCAGAGCACGGCTGGTGGTTTCCCGAAGACCCCGCGCCCGAGTATGGCGTATGGAAGTCGAACGTCAACGTGCTCACCGACAACGGGCCGCCGTACGATCCGCAGCTGGGGACATATCAGCTGCGGGGATTGCTGTGCCGAGTTGCGCGTGTCGAGACGCAGACGGGCT
>DAIDVO010000195.1 GCA_027456085.1 Steroidobacteraceae bacterium
GCGGACGGCCGCAGCGGCCGATTGACCGAGGTCGTGCGCGTCGACGGCGGATTCGAAGCGCTCGCGGTATTGAATGTCGACGCCGCGGCCGCGGTGTGCAGGATTCTGGGCGGCGCGGATCACGCCGCGGATGCCGGCGCGGTCACCTTGCTTGCGACCGACGGGGCGGCGCGCTTTGCGCGCGTCGGCAGCGCGTTCTTGGGCGAGAATTTGCGCGCCGACTCGGTCGAGATCATCGATCTTTAGCGCGCGCCCCGCTCAGGCGGGTTGAGTCAGCGCGTAAGGCAACGGCAGGATATCGGCGTCGGTGACCGCGACATTGCCGGCGGCCTCGCCGCCCGCCGCGCCATCCGCGGCCGCGGCGTCGACATTCAATACCGCGAGCGCTTCGAATCCGCCGTCGACGCGCACGACCTCGGTCAATCGGCCGCTGCGGCCGTCCGCGAGCCGCAGCGCCTGGCCGACTTCGAACGAGGCACCGCGCAGCATGAGCCGCATCATGCGGCGTTTGATTCGCCCTAGGTGCTGCGTGCGCGCGATGATTTCCTGGCCGGTGAAGCAGCCCTTGTTGAAACTGATGCCGTCGACGAGATCGAGATTCAGCATTTGCGCGACGTACATCTCGCGCGTTGCCGCGTAGATTTGCGCACGGCCGGCGCGGATGTCGGCGAGCCGCCAGTCGTGCTCCACGAGTTCGGCTTGCGGCGCGTTTCCCGCGAGGCCGCGCGCGGCGAGCAGCGCCGCTTCGCCGATGACCCAAAAGCGCGCATCGGCGCCGCCCCGGCCGATGCCGACGCCTGCGGATTCCACGTAGCCTTGGGCCGCATCGGGCACGGTCAAGCCGGCCGCTTCGATCGCGGCCGCGCCATGCCGGCCTGCGACTGCGAATCGTTCACCGGTGTCTTCGATCCGCACCTTGGCGCGCAGCACGTACTTGCGCATCTGCTCGAGCGTCGGTGCGAGGAGTTCGCGCGGCAGAATGCCGATGACCCCCGACGAGTGCGGCAACAGGTGTAGGATCGCCAATACGCGGCCTTGAGGAGTCGAGTACGCGGCGAGCAGCGGGCGTCCGGCCGCGAGGCGGCGGGCGTCGTTGGAGATCTGTCCCTGCAGAAAGGCGACGGCATCGGGGCCGGCGAAGCGCAGCATGCCCAAATGGAACAACAGGCCCGAATGTGGACTCATGCGCGCATCAAATCGACAGAACCGCCCGGATGTCAACCTCGGGCGCCCGCCCGCCGGCAAGGAACATGGCCATTGCACCTGTTTTTCTGGCAAAATTTACCCCGTGATTCCGCACGACGATGATCAAGCGCGCGCAGCCGCTGCTGCAGCCGACCTCAAACCCGAACCCGCGGCGGACGCCCCGCTTGAGTTCGGCGGCCGCGCCGGACCGGAACCGACTCGCTATGGCGATTGGGAATTACGCGGCCGCTGCATCGATTTCTGACGCCGCCACCTACGCGCCCGACACCGCTCAAAGGACCTACCACATGCCCGCACGCGCCCGGCCCCTTTCCACGCATCTCGACGTCTATCGCTGGCAGATAGCCAACACGCTGTCGATCGTGCATCGTTTGACCGGCGTGATGCTGTCGGTCGGCCTGTTGGCTTTGACCGCGTGGCTGGTCGCGCTCGCCGGCGGCCCCGAGCGCTATAGGGCCGTCATGCGGATCCTCGAAAGCCCGCTGGGAGCGGCCGCGCTGGCAGCCTTCGGTTTCGGCTTCTTCTATCATTTGCTGAACGGCATACGGCATTTGTTCTGGGATATCGGCTACGGATTCGGCAGCCGCGAGCGCCACTTGAGCGGATGGCTGGTCGTCGCCGGCGCGTTCGTCCTGACGGCTTGCGCGCTGGCGTTCTCGATTCATTTCTCGCATTGACGGGCATTCGAACATGAGCTTACGCAGTCCTCTCGGCAAGGTTTTGGGAATGGGTTCGGCCAAAGACGGCACCGGACATTGGTGGGCGCAGCGCGTCAGCGCCGTCGCGCTCGTGCCGCTTTCGTTGTGGTTCCTCATTGCACTGCTGACATCGAAGAGCCTGGACTACGGCGCGGTGCGCGCGTGGTTTGCGCGTCCCTTCGACGGCTTTCTGGCGGCGTTGACGCTGGCCGTGCTCGCCTACCACTCCTATTTGGGAACGGTCGTCGTGGTGGAGGACTACGTGCATGCGGCCGGCGCGAAGCTCGCCTCGCTGCTGGCGCTGCGGTTCCTGCATATATTGGCCGGCGGCGCGGCAATTTTCGCGATCTTACATTTGACTATTGGAACGATGGGGCCATGACGGACTATAAATTCACCGATCATACCTACGACGTCGTCGTCGTCGGCGCCGGCGGCGCCGGCCTGCGCGCGACGTTCGGTATGGCCGAGGCCGGCCTCAGCACGGCCTGTCTCACGAAGGTCTTCCCCACGCGCAGCCATACGGTGGCGGCGCAGGGCGGCATATCGGCGGCGCTCGGCAACATGGGCGCCGACGATTGGCGCTGGCACATGTATGACACGGTCAAAGGGTCCGACTGGCTCGGCGACCAGGATGCGATCGAATTCATGTGCAAAGAGGCGCCCGCCGCGGTCATCGAGTTGGAGCACTACGGCGTGCCATTCTCGCGGACCGAGGACGGTCGCATCTACCAGCGGCCGTTCGGCGGCATGACGACGCATTACGGCAAGGTAACCGCGCAGCGCACCTGCGCCGCGGCCGACCGCACCGGACACGCGATGCTGCACACCCTGTATCAGCAGTCGCTGAAGCACGCCGCGACGTTCTTCATCGAGTACTTCGCGCTCGACCTGATCATTGAGGACGGCGAGTGCCGCGGCGTGATCGCGCTCGACATGGCCGAAGGCACCTTGCACCGGTTCCGCGCGCACAAGGTCATTTTGGCGACCGGCGGCTACGGGCGCGCTTGGTTCTCCTGCACCTCCGCCCATACCTGCACCGGCGACGGCGGCGGCATGGTGCTGCGCGCAGGGCTGCCGCTGCAGGACATGGAATTCGCGCAATTCCATCCGACCGGAATCTACGGCGCCGGATGCCTGATCACCGAAGGCGCGCGCGGCGAGGGTGGGTACCTCACGAACGCGGCGGGCGAGCGCTTCATGGAGCGCTACGCGCCGAACGCGAAGGATCTGGCCTCGCGCGACGTCGTCAGTCGCTCAATGACGATCGAGATTCGCGAAGGCCGCGGGGTCGGCAAGCACAAGGATCACATCCACCTGCATCTCGAGCACCTGGGTCCCGACGTCATCAAGGAGCGCCTGCCCGGCATTGCCGAGACCACGAGAATATTCGCGGGCGTGGACGTCAACAAAGAGCCGATTCCGGTGCTGCCGACGGCCCACTACAACATGGGCGGCATACCGTGCACCGTCGACGGCGAGGTCGTTACCTTGAAGCCCGACGGGACCGAGACCGTGGTTCCCGGGTTGATGGCGGTCGGCGAGGCGGCTTGCGTTTCGGTGCACGGCGCGAACCGGCTGGGGTCGAATTCCCTGCTCGATCTGGTCGTGTTCGGGCGCGCCGCGGCCAAGCACTGCGCGCACGCGCTCACGCCTGGCGCCGCGCAGCGTCCGTTCAAAGCGGACGCCGGGGATTGCGCGGTCGCGCGCTTCGATGGGCTGCGCAACGCAAAGGGCTCGCTCGGCACCGCCGAAGTGCGCCTTGCGATGCAGCTCACGATGCAGCGCGACGCGGCGGTGTTCCGTACCGGGGAATCGCTCGCCGACGGCAAGCGCAAATTGGCCGAGGTGTTCGAGTCGTTCGGCGACGTCAAGACCGCGGATCGTTCGCTCGTATGGAACTCCGATCTGATCGAAACCCTGGAACTTGCGAATCTGTTGGGGCAGGCGGTCGCCACGATGCATTCGGCGGCGAATCGCACGGAGAGCCGCGGGGCGCATGCACGCGAGGATTTTCCGCAACGCGACGACGTCAACTGGCTGAAACACTCGCTGTGCTGGGTCGATGCCCGCGGTGCGACTCGCATCGGCTACCGCAAGGTCCATCTGAACACCTTGACGGACGACGTCGAGTCGATAGCGCCGAAGGCACGAACGTATTGAGGAGAGGAATCGATGGCTGAATTTTCTCTGCCCGCCAATTCCAAGGTCCGCAAGGACGGGCGGGTATTCAAGGCGCCGCATGGCGCCAACAACGTGCGCGTGTTCAAGATCTACAGATTCGATCCGGATTCCACCGAGAATCCCCGCCTCGACACCTACGAGATCGACATGGACGGCTGCGGACCGATGGTGCTCGATGCGCTGATCAAGATAAAGAACGAAATCGATCCGACGCTGACCTTCCGGCGTTCGTGCCGCGAGGGAATTTGCGGCTCCTGCGCGATGAACATCGACGGGCGCAACGGCCTCGCGTGCATCAGTGCGTGCGACGACATCAAGGGCGAGGTGAAGATCTACCCGCTCCCGCACATGCCGGTAATCAAGGATTTGGTCGCCGATCTGACCGACTTCTATGCCCAGTACGCGTCGATCAAGCCATGGCTGCAGACGCGCACGCCGGCGCCGCCCGACCGGGAGCGGCTGCAGTCCAAAGAGGACCAGGAAATGGTGGATCGGCCGTCCGCGTGCATCTTGTGCGCGTGCTGCTCCACGAGCTGTCCCAGCTATTGGTGGAACAGCGACCGCTACCTCGGGCCGGCCGCGCTGCTTGCCGCTTACCGCTGGATCGTCGACAGCCGCGACGAGGCGACCGGCGAAAGACTCGACGACCTGGAGGATCCGTTCCGGCTGTACCGCTGCCATACGATCATGAATTGCGCGGAAGCCTGCCCCAAGGACCTCAATCCGGCGCGGGCGATCGGCGAAATCAAGCAAATGATGGCCCACCGGCGCTTTTGAGCACCGCGGCGATGGAGCAAGTCGATCCACGGGACCTGGGGCGGCTGCGCTGGCGCGGCCGCCGCGGCATCCGCGAACTGGACGTTCTGCTCACGCGCTATGTCGACGACCAATTTTGCAGCGCGTCGCGCGCGGATCAAAGCGCGTTTCGGCGTTTGCTCGACGGCCAGGATACGGAGATTTATGCTTATTGCACCGGTCAGCTCACGCCACCGACCGCGGAAATCTCTGCGCTCATCGACCGAATCGTCTCCCACGGAAGACCGGCCGACGATCGATAGGCCGGTTCCCGGCGCCTGTTAGAATCCCGCGCGTGCGCCACTTCACGTTTACCGCCGCCGCCGTGCAAAGATCTGCGAACTTTTGTGAGCGCGGTCGGTCTATTGCGACAGGCAGGGTTGTGAGCCCGCCGGTTTGGGATCGCGGATGAGCGTCGAAGAGGGTGATCTCAAGCTGGGCGAGCGGGTGCAGCGCGGGGAACGGGCGGCTTTCGATTTACTGGTCTTGCGATACCAGCACAAGGTGCTGAAGCTGATCATGCGGTACGTACACGACATCTCTGAAGCCGAAGACATTGCGCAGGAGGCCTTCATCAAAGCCTACCGGGCAATGCCGTCCTTCCGCGGCGACAGCGCCTTTTATACCTGGCTGTATCGCATCGCGATCAATACCGCGAAGAACGCGCTGGTCGCGACCAAGCGCCGCCCGATGGACTACGACCTCGATCTGCAGGACCCCGAGCAATACGAGTTGAACGCGCGCCTGGCCGAGTCCGAGACTCCCGAGGCGCTGTTGTTGACCGACGAGATCCGCGAAACGGTCAATAAGGCGATCGAGAATTTGCCCGAGGATTTGCGCACGGCGATCGTGCTGCGGGAATTGGAAGGATTGAGTTACGAGGATATCGCGCAGACGATGGACTGTCCCGTAGGCACCGTGCGCTCACGGATCTTTCGTGCGCGCGAAGCGATCGACAAGAAGCTGCGACCCATATTCGATGCCGGCCTAGGCCGCCCAGAGGACACATGAGCGAACAGATCCGTGAACAAATCTCGGCGTTTCTCGACGGCGAATTGCCCGGCGCGGAAACCGATTTGCTGTTGAAGCGCTTCATGCGGGATGCGCAGTTTCGCGCGTGCTTCGGCCGCTACGCGCTGATCGGCGAGGCATGCCGGGGGCGTGCGAGCGGGCGCCTCACGCGCGGCTTCAGCGAACGGGTCAACCGTGCGCTCGATGCCGAGACGCCCGCTGCCGCGGTCGACGCGCGCACGCCGCGGGTACGGTGGTGGCGCCATGCGGCGAGCGGCGCGGTTGCGGCCGGCGTCGCGGTCGTCGCGGTTTTTGCTTTGCAGCATCGCGCCAGCATGCCGGTGACCGCGGGGGTTGCGGCTTCCAAGATGCCGGTGTTCGCGAACACGTTGCCGGTCGCGCCGGCGCTGCCGATCACGGCCCCGGGCGGCCACCACGAGGCCCTCTCGTATACGGTGCCCTCGACCTTGGGCGAGACGCCCGCGGCGCTGCCGCCCGCGAGTTTGACCGACTACGTGTTCGCGCACAGCGAATACACGTCCTTCTTGGGGCAGCGCAATCTCTTGTCGGGGCTGATCGCCGAGCCCGAGGAGCAAGCTCCATCGGCCGCGGCGCGGCCCTCACTGGATCGCCGCAGCGGTCCATGACGCTCACGCGCCCGGCGGTCAATGCGCAGCGCGGCCGCGCGGCGCGCCTCGCGCGCTACACGGCGCTCGGCACGCTGCTCGCGGCGCTGCCGCTATTGGCATTCGCAGGGGACGATCCGCGCC
>DAIDVO010000196.1 GCA_027456085.1 Steroidobacteraceae bacterium
CGCGCGGACCGCCCCGCTTCGCGGCTCATCGCGTTGCCTTTCCCCCTCCGTCGAGTCGGTCACACCGAGTAAGCGCAGCCTTTTCGGTTGCCGGGCGATCCATCCAACGCCCTAGAGACCGTCCATGTCAGTCACACTGTATCACTGGGAACCGAACGCCAATTCCGGCAAACCGATGCTGACGCTTGCGGAGAAGGGCGTGGCCTACGAAAGCCATTACCTCGACCTGCTGCAGTTCGATCAGCACAAGCCGGCTTATCTCGCGGTGAACCCCGACGGCACGATCCCGGCGATGGTGCACGATGGACGCGTGCTGACCGAATCGACGCCGATGATGGAGTATATCGACGATGCGTTCCCGGGACCGCCGCTGAAGCCGCGCGACCCGGCGGCGCGCTGGCGCATGCGTTGGTGGATGCGCTTTTTCGACGCGTATTTCGCGCCTTCTTTGAGCATGATCGGTTGGAGCATTTTCGTCGGTCCGGCAGCGCGGCAGCGTCCCGCCGAGGAACTGCGCGCCGCGATCGCGCGCATCCCGCTCGAATCGCGCCGCATCGCGTGGCGCAAGGCGCTGTTCAATGAATTTTCGGCCGAGGAACTCGCCGAGTCCAGGCGCCGCGTGCTGTTTGCGACGCTGGCGCTCGAAGATCACCTGAGCCGCTCGACCTGGATCGCGGGCGATGCGTATTCGCTCGGCGACATCAACGGCTTCAATTTGGGCTATGCGTTGCCGCTGTCGCAGCCCGATCACTGCAACGATGCCAAGACCCCGCATATCATGGAATGGCTGCGCCGCATTTACGAGCGCCCTGCCGCGCGCGCGACCTGGGCCAAGGGGCGCACGCAGATGGCTTCCCGCATTTCGATTCTGGAGCGCAGCAAACGTGCTTGAACTGTACACATCGGAACCGAACACGTTTTCCCTGAAGCCGCTGATGGCGCTCGCGGAAAAGGGCGCAAGCTTCACGCATCATTATTTCGATCCGGCGAAATTCGAACAATTCGCGGCCGATTTTCCGTCCGACCTCGAGTCCCGGCTTCAGCTCGAGCGCGAAGGTCCGGTTCTCGTGCATGATCAGGCGATCATTTCGAACTCCTTCTTCATGCTCGAGTACATCTCGGAGGCGCTGCCGGGGCCGTCTCTCGTTCCGAGCGACGCGTACGACGCCTATCGCGCGCGGGCATGGGGCCAATTTCTTGGGGCGCATTTCGGCTCGGCCGTCCCGGTGCTCGGCTGCGCGAAATATCTCAAGGCACAGCTCGCCGCCCTCGACCCCGCCGAGGTCGGCGCCAAGATCTCGAGGATCGAGCCGAGCGAGCGCCGCGCGGGCTGGCAAGCGCTCGTCGACGGGACCTACACGGAGACCTACCTGGAGAGCGTGCGGGCACGGCTTGCGATGCCGCTGGTACGTGTCGAGAAGTCCTTGAGCGAAGCGCCGTGGCTCGCCGGCCCCGCGTTCTCGATCGCGGACATCGACGCGTACGCGATGCTCTGTGTGCTCCCCGATCTCGCGCCGGCCGCCGTGAACGCCGCCGCGACACCGCATCTCGCCGAGTATTTGCACCGCATCGCTACGCGCGATTCAATGCACGCAGCTCTGCAGTTCTCACGTACCGCCCGGCCGCACCAGCATTTCGTTCCCGGCATCGAGCCCTCGCGCTGGGGCTGACGCTCCCCGCCCGGCGGCCCGCCGCGGGCCCCGATACTAGGCCTGCAGCTCGGTCGGGACCCGAATCGGCAAGCGCCACACGGCCACGGCTGCGACGAGCGAACCCATGCCCATCGCAATCGCGACGACTTGCAGGCCAAAGCCCGCATGCAGTAGATAACCGCCGGCGATCGGCGCGATGACGGCGCCGGCGCGGCCGAAGCCGACCGCGAAGCCGGTGCCCGTCGCGCGCACGTGCGTCGGGAACGCCTGCGCGAGAATCCCGTAAAGGCCGACGATGCCGGCGTTCGTAAAGAAGCCCGTGACGGCGCATACCGTGGAAAGATCGACGAGATTGTGCGCACCGCGGCCAAACACCGCGAGCATGACCGTCGACATCGCCAGGACGAACATCGTCAGATACTTCAGGCGAATGCGCCGCGACGCGAGGCCGAGCACCGCACCGCCGATGGCGCCGCCGACATTGGCCCACACGAGCACGCCGGCCGCCGACGCCGCACTGAACCCCATGTCGACGACGATTTTCGGCACCCATTTGAGAATGAAATAGAACGCCGTGACGTGCAAAAAGTAGGCGAGCGTGACGAGTACCGTCACCGGCGCGAGTTCGGCGCTGAAAATGTCGGCGAATCCGCGCTTTCGCACCGCGGCGCAAACCGCGGGCAACGCGTCGACCGGCGGGTGGCCCATGCGCGCGAGGCCGCGGTTGACGTCGGCAAGCGCCCCGCGGGGCTGGCGCTGACAGAGCCAGTGTACCGATTCGGGCACCAGCCAATAAACGAGCGGGATCAGCGTCGCCGTCGCGGCCGCGCCGAACATGAAAACGTCGCGCCAGTCGCCGCTCCGGAGCAGCAGGGCCGCGACCGATCCGCCGATGATCGCACCCAAGGGATAGCCGATCGCCATCATCGACACCGCGAACCCGCGGTTCTTCGAATTCGAGAACTCCGCCGCGACCGCGTTGACCGCGGCGAGCATCCCGCCGATCCCGAGTCCCGTCAAAACCCGCCAGATCGACAGGTCATAGACGTTTTTCGCGCTGGTCGCCATGATCATGCCGAGCGTCATCGTCGCGAGACAACCGAGCAGCGTGCGCCGGCGTCCGATCTTGTCGGCGACCCCGCCGAGCAGGACCGAACCCAACCCCATGCCGATCAATTCCATCGACAGGACGATGCCGAGCTCGACACGATTGATGTGCCACGCATGCGCGATTCCGGGCGACGCGAAACTGATCGAGAGCACGTCGAAGCCGTCGAGGCCATTGAGCGCGACCGTGATCGCGATGACGACGAGCTGCAAGTGGCTCATCGCGCTCGCGTTCAGGGTCTCGCGCGGATCGGTCGGCCGCGATAGCGCCGTCATTTCGCCGGCCCGCCGTTGCGCGGCAGCTGCGCCAATTTATGCAGAAGCGCGAGCAGCTGCTGTCTGCCGGCGGAGCCGATTTGCGAAATCACCCGCGCCTCGTGCTGAGACTGTAGCTTGTTCGCGTTGCGCAGGACGCCCGCGCCCGCGGACGTCAGGCCGAGCGAGTAGGTGCGCGCGTCGGACGCCGACTTACGCCGCCGGACGAGGCCGCGCTCTTCCAAATCGGCGATCGTGGAGACGAAATTGGCCTTCTGAATGCCGAGCGCCGCGGATACGCTCGATTGGCTGGCGCCGGGGTTTTGGTCGATGAGGACGAGGACCGCGAATTGCCCCGGCCGCAGCTTCAATTCCGCGAGCGTCTGGTTGAAATCGGCAAAGGTCGCTCCTTGCGCGCGCCGTAATGCATAGCCGACATAGCCGTTGAGTGCCGTCATGTTCACGGTTCCGACTCGACCCCCCATTGCAGCGATGTTGGCGCATCGCACATCCCAATACTCGACGCAGAGCGACATCGGAATGGCCGCTTCGAGCAGCGCATGCCATGCTGTGCTGCAATATGACGCGCAGTCGGACTCTCAGGCTGGGAAATATCACCTATAAGTGTAAAGAATTGGTTGTACGAAATGATTGTTACGTATAACTAACTCATAACAGAGCGTTGTTATATGCTCACAACTAGACGATGACGGCTATTGGCTTTGCGCTCGGTTGGCTTCAATTCAAATAAGCATTGGCATTAAGAGTTAAGCGGGGGGTAGCTTCATGTCGCACATCGAGTCGTTCTCGACGGTCGGGTTGGACCCGCGCCGCAAGCTCGAATTCTGGAACGATCGCGCGAGCGAGAGTTTCTCGCCGCTGGTATCGGAACCGACGGATATCCGGGTGTTCAACGGCGCCATCACGCGCGGCACGCTCGGCGAGATGAACCTCGCGGAGGTCTATTCGGACGCGCAGCTCGTGCGCCATTCGCGCTCGCATGTCGCGCGCACGAAGAACGCGATGTTCTTTCTACATCTGCAGCTGGAAGGCGAGAGCATCAGCCGCCAGGATGGCCGCGAATCGCTGTTGCGCGAAGGCGACTTCACGCTATGCGACAGCACGCGGCGCTATGAAATCGTCTTCAACGGAGCCAATCGAATGCTCGTTCTCGGCATTCCGAGCGCGACGCTGCGGCGTCAGGTCGGCTGCCCCGAATGCCTCGCGGCGATCCCGATGCCCGGGAGCCGCGGCGCGAGCGGCTTGCTGTCCCAACTGTTGCGCAAATATTGGTGCGATTTTCATCAAGGACTCGACGAACAGACGGCGGGACGCGTGTCGGTCGCGATACTCGATTTGATCGGCGCCGCGTACGCGGACTTGCCGCAGGCGCTCGCCGACCGTTCGTCGCTCGGCACGGCGCATCGAATCCGCATCATCAACTACATCGAGGCGCACCTGACCGATCCCGATCTCACCCCGACCGAGATCGCGAAGGCATGCAAGATGACGACGCGCTATCTGCACCACCTGTTCTCCGATCGGGACGAAACCGTGGCCCGGTACATCTTGCGCCGGAGGCTCGAGGCGTGTTCGCGCGCTCTTCAGTCCGATGCGCAGCGCGGCCGGACCGTGACGGCGATCGCGTTCGACTACGGGTTCAACAGCCCAACGCATTTCGGCCGCGTGTTTCGCGCGAAGTACAACGTGACGCCGCGCGAGTTTCGCCGCGAAAAAGTCGCTACCGCCTGAGCAGAGGCCATGATCGACCTGTACACCGCCGCGACTCCGAACGGCTGGAAAGTCTCCATTGCGCTCGAGGAGCTCGCGCTCGCCTATTCGGTGCACCCGCTGTCCCTGTCGCAACAGGAACAAAAGGCCGACTGGTACCTGAAAATCAATCCAAACGGGCGCATACCCGCGATCGTCGACCGCGGCAACGATGACTTCGCGGTGTTCGAGTCGGGCGCCATTCTGATCTACTTGGCGGAGAAGAGCGGCCGGCTGATGCCGAAGGACCCCAAAGGGCGGTCCCGCGTCATTCAATGGCTGATGTTCCAGATGTCGGGCGTTGGCCCGATGATGGGCCAGGCGAACGTCTTCCTGCGCTACGCCCCGGAAAAGATCCCCTACGCGATCGACCGCTACCAGCGCGAAGTACGCCGTCTGTTCGAGGTGCTCGATTGGCAGTTGGCGAAGCATGAATACATCGCGGGCGCGGAATACTCTATCGCCGATATCGCACATTGGGCGTGGATTTGCGGGCACGAATGGTCCGGCGTCGGCATCGACGGCCTGGCGCACCTGTCGCGCTGGCTGGAAGCGCTGCGCGCCCGTCCCGCCGTACACCGCGGCCGCGCGATTCCGCCCCCGGGCTACATCGGCGAAAAGGATAAGACGACGCTCGACACCGGCCGTAAAATCCTGGTCTGACTTTTCGGCGGTCCCACGATTCATTCGGGAGAAGCGATGAATGACGTCAAGTTGCTGATTGGCGGACGCGAGATTTCGGCCAAATCCGGCGCCGTGTTCGAGCGCCGCAACCCGGTGTCCGGCGAACTCGTCACACGGGCCGCCGCCGCCGCCGCCGCCGACGCGCTCGCCGCCGTCGATGCCGCCGCCGCGGCCTTCCCGGCGTGGTCGGGCGTAGGGCCCTCGGCGCGCCGCGCCAAGCTCAACAAGGCGGCGGACTTGATGGAAGCGCGCGCCGGCGACTTTGCCGCCGCGGTGCGCGACGAAACCGGCTCGACCGCGGGCTGGGGTCAATTCAATGTACATCTCGCGGCGGGCATGCTGCGCGAAGCGGCGTCGATGACCTCGCAAGTCGGCGGGGAGGTCATCCCGTCCGATGTGCCGGGTAGCCTCGCGATGGGCTACCGCCAGCCTGCGGGCGTCGTCTACGGCATCGCGCCGTGGAATGCGCCGATCGTTCTCGGCGTCCGCGCGGTCGCGATGCCGCTTGCATGCGGCAACACCGTCGTCCTGAAATCATCCGAGGTCTGTCCCAAGACGCATGCACTGATCGGCGCCGTGCTCGCCGAAGCGGGGCTCGGGGACGGCGTCATCAACGTCATCAGCGCCGACGTCAAGGACGCAGAGGCGGTGAGCTAAGCGATCATCGGCCACCCGGCCGTGAGGCGCATCAATTTCACGGGCTCGACGCGCGTCGGCCGCATCTTGGCGCAATTGGCGGCGCGCCACTTGAAGCCGATACTTCTGGAACTCGGCGGCAAGGCGCCGCTGCTCGTGCTCGCCGATGCCGATCTCGACGCGGCGGTCGACGCAACGGTGTTCGGCGCGTTCGCGAACCAAGGCCAGATCTGCATGTCGACGGAGCGCGTGATCATCGAACGCGGCGTCGCCGATGCGTTCGCCGCGAAACTCGCCAAGCGTGTTGCGGCCCTTCCCGTCGGCGATCCGAACAAGGGTGAGGTCGTGCTCGGCAGCGTCGTCGGTCCGCGACGGTCGAACGCGTCCAACGCCTCGTCGGCGAAGCCCAAAAACAGGGCGCGAAAGTGCTCGCCTGCGGCAAAGTCGACGGCACGATCATGCACGGCATCGTCGTCGACCACGTCACGCCGGCGATGGCGCTGTTTCGCGAGGAGTCGTTCGGCCCGCAAGTGTCGATCACACGCGTCGATTCGGTCGACGAGGCGGTGCGCCTCGCGAACGACACCGAATACGGCTTGTCGGCCGCCGGGTTCACGCGCGATTTGGCGCGCGGACTCGAGGTCGCGCGCCAAATCGAGTCTGGGATCTGCCACATCAATGGCCCGACCGTGCACGACGAGGCGCAAATGCCGTTCGGCGGAGTCAAGGGATCGGGCTACGGGCGCTTCGGCGGCAAGGCCGCGATCGACGCGTTCACGGAACTGCGCTGGATCACCGTACAGCTGACGCCGCGGCATTATCCGTTTTGACGGCCGCTCAGGTCGCGTGCCAGCGCTTGCCGGTCACCGGGTGCTCGTAGTGAAAGGCGAGGACGTCGGTTTCCGGCCATAACACCGGCTTCGGCGCCATCAGTGCATCCGGGCCCACGGGATCCTTGGGGAAGGTCTCGGAGAAAAACGGCACGAAATCGGCCGGCGTGTGCGCCCAGCCCTTCTCGAACAGGCCGTGGTAGACGGCGCGGTAATTCAGCACCTTGATCTTCCAGACGCCGCTCTCGCGGACGAATTCGTTCTCATACAGGCCGCCCTCCCACCATTGCGACGGCAATCCGGGGCGAGTGGCGGGCTTGGATTCGTGCCTGCCGGCCTGCATGAAGCAGCGGAAGCGGCCCAAGGCGGACTGCCGGTTCGCCGCGACATCGACGATGTCCTGCAGTATCAGGTGATCGAGCAGAAAGCCATATACAGGGCCGTTATACCCGCCGGTGAAATTTTGCCGAAACCGGTCGCAGTACAGACGCCGCAAGCCGTCGCGGCCTTTGAAGACACCGCCCATGAAGCGCACCTCGCCGCTCTCGGCAAACAGGTCCACCACTTCGTCGTACAAGCACTTGTCGAGGTAGTACCCGTAGGCATGTTGAAGCTTGCGAATCGCGTTCACGTCCCGCAGCGAACCGACCTCCTGGGCAAGATCGGCCACTTGCCGAGTCAACCGACCAAATTCTTCCGCTGTCGTCATGTCAACTCCTTGGACGAATGCAACCGGCTAGCCGAGGCGATAATCCCGCTGTTCGCGCGCGTAGCGGATGAAATAATCCAGCGCATCGACGTTCGCCATCGCCGCGCGATTCGCCGCCTTCTCGACCGGCACGCCCATCAGAATGCGCCGCACCGGCACCTCCATCTTCTTGCCGGTCAACGTATAAGGTATCGCCGCGACTTGGTAGATCTTGTCGGGGACGTGCCGCGCCGAATAGGTCTTGCGCATGCAGGCGCGCACGCGCTCCTCGAGCGCCGCGTCGAGTTCAAGACCCTCGCGCAACTTGACGAACAGCGGCATGAAAAACTTCCCGCCCGGCAGATCGAGGTTCACGATCAGCGCATCTGCAACTTCGGGGACCGCGATGAGCGCACGGTAGACTTCCGCGGTGCCGATGCGCACGCCATGCCGATTCAGCGTCGCGTCGGAGCGCCCCAAGACGAAACAGCCGCCGCGCGCGTTCACTTTGAAGAAATCGCCGTGGCGCCAAATGCCGGGGTACTGGTCGAAGTAAGCCTCGCGGTAGCGACTACCGTCGGCATCGTTCCAGAATCCGACCGGCATCGACGGCATCGGCTGAGTGATGACCAGTTCGCCGACCTCGTCGACGACCGCGTTGCCCTGCTCGTCGAACGCGTAGGCGGCAATCCCGAGTTGCCGCGCCTGAATCTCGCCGGCGTAGACCGGCAATGTCACGACGCCCCCGACGATGCCGGTGCATACGTCCGTGCCGCCGCTGCCGGAACCCGCCCATGCGTCGGACTTCACCGCGCGATAGAACCACGCCATGCATTCGGCGGTTACCGGCGAGCCGGCGAGCATGATCGACTGCAGCCGGCTCAAATCGAAGCGGTCCTTCGGCACGATGCCGGCGTTCTCGAGAATTCCCTGATAAGTCGGGCTCGCGCCGAAATAGCTCGTGCCCGTGCGCTCGACCATCGCCCACAGGACATCGGGTTCAGGGTATGCGGGATTCCCGTCGTAGAGCACCGGAACGACGTCGACCAGCAGGGCGCTGACGAGGAAGTTCCACATCATCCAGCCGGTCGTCGTGAAGAAGAACATGCGTTCGCCGG
Organism: Steroidobacteraceae bacterium; assembly: GCA_027456085.1. GTDB lineage: Bacteria > Pseudomonadota > Gammaproteobacteria > Steroidobacterales > Steroidobacteraceae > Bog-1198. The sequence continues at coordinate 8,741 of DAIDVO010000196.1, forward strand.
GATGCACGTCCATATGGAATCGCAGGGCTTTGCACTGTTCGATAATCATGCCGCCGTGGCTGTGGATGATCGGCTTCGGCAAGCCGGTCGTGCCGGAGGAGAACAGGATCCACAGCGGGTGCGCGAACGGCACTTGTTCGAACTTGAAGCCTGCGCGCGGAACTTCTGCTCCCGCCAGCGCTTCCTCCCAAAAGATCGTATTCGGCGTGAGCTTCTCCGAATTCTCGGGGTCCAGCAGCCGCAATTGAATCACCCGCTCGACCGACGGCAGCTCCGCGAGAATCGTCCGCAGTTCCGGCCGGCGGTCGAACGGCTTGCCGCCGTAGAAATAGCCGTCGACGCAGAACACGAATTTCGCGGACAGTTGCGAGAATCGATCGACGGCTCCGCGCGGACCGAAATCCGGGCCGCAGCTCGCCCATATCGCACCGACGCTGACCGTCGCCAGCATCGCGATGACCGCTTCCGGCGAGTTCGGCAGGTAGGCGGCGACGCGATCGCCGGGCGCAAGGCCGAGCACCCGCAGGCGCGTCGCGAGTTTGCGCACTTGCGCGCCGAGGTCGGTCCAGGAAAGCGCGGCGAGCCCGCGGCGTTCGCTCAAATAGAGAAGCGCGTCGGCATCCTCCCGTTCGTTGCGAAGCGCATTCTCCGCGTAGTTCAGCCGGGCACCCGGAAACCATTCCGCGCCGGGCATCGTGCGCCGCCCCAGCACCCGCTCGTAAGGCTGCGACGCCTTGATGTCGAAGTACTCCCAGAGCGAGCCCCAGAATCCTTCGAGATCCTCGACGGACCACTGCCATAACGCCGCATAGGAATCGAACGAGCGGCCGCGCTCTGCGAGCCACGCGAGATAATGCGTGAGCCCGGCATGCGCGATGCGATCCGGACTCGGAGTCCATAACAGATCGCCTTGTTTGATTCCCGTCATCCTAACCGCTCCCGATTCGAACGTTTCGCTTCCGGCCGGCGTATGAAAAAGAGCGCCAGCGCACCGATGAAACACCATGCCGCGAGAAAATAAAACGCGCCGCCGTAGCCGAAGCCCTCGTCATAGAGGCGGCCCGCGATTTTCGGCGCCACCGCCGAGAGCGTCGTATTGATCGCTACCGCGAGGCCTGCAAGCGATGCAAAGGCCCGCGTGCCGTAATAGTTGCTGAGCACCGCCATCAGACAGACCAGGCCGCCGCCGAAGCCGATCCCGAGGCAAACCGCGAACAAATAGACTTGCCACAGCGGCCGCGCATTGACGACGAGCACGAGCCCCAAGGCGAAAATCGCCATGAATACGCCCCAAATGTAACGCGGATCGATTCGGTCGCCAAGCGCCGCCAGAAACGCTTTGCCGATCAGCCCGCTCACGGTCATGATGCCTACCGCCCAAGCGCCGACGCTCGCCGAGTGGCCGAGATCGTGCAAATGTACGACGCCGTGCGCGAGAAACAGCGTGTAGCCGCCGCTGCCGCCGACCAAGGACAGAAGGATCAGCCAATAGCTCGGATGGGAGAGCGCCTCGCGCAACGTCCATTCGTGGCGCGTGACGAACGGCGGCCGCGTATCCCTCGGCGCAGCGCCTGCTGCGCGCGGCGGCCCGAAGCCGTCCGCGGCCTGACCGACATCCTCGGGACGCTCGCGCACGAATATTACGGCAATACAGGCGGCGAGCGCAGACAAGGCCGCGATCACCCACCAACCGGTACGCCAGCTGTGCGTCGTGGAAATGACGCGGTTCAGGAGCGGCGCCGCGACGAAGCCGCCGATCGCCCCGGCGGAATATAGCACCGACAGGGCGAGCGAGCGGCGGCGCACGAACCAGCGCGCGAGTCCCGCCTGCGCAGCGAGCGCCGAGCCCGTCGCAACGCCGGCGCCGACGAGCAGGCCGAACGCGATCATGGCGCCCATGCCGCCGCTCACGACCGTCGCCATCAGCACGGCGCCGGCGATGATCAGCAGGCTTCCGAGCAGAAGAGTCCGCCGCACGCCGAATCGATTGACGCTCAACGCGACCGCCGGACCCGGCAAACCCGACATGATCATGTATACGGAGAACATGTCGCCGAGCGTCTCGCGGTGCAGGCCGAGCGCTTCGGCCATCGCCGCGTTGATGACGGCGGGTCCATAGGCCGGGAACCCCAGGTTCAGGAACATCACGGTCCACAGCGCGCCGAGCATCGTCCAGCCGTAGAAGCGCCGCTCAGCCACCGTCGCCGCCCCGGGAACTCTCGCCGCCGCGTATGAGGTCGGCCGCCTTTTCTGCGATCATGATCACCGGCGCATTGGTATTGCCGCCGACGATCGTCGGCATGACCGAAGCGTCGGCGATACGCAAGCGCTCTATTCCGCACACGCGAAGCTCTTGATCGTCGACCGCATCCTCGCCGGCGCCCATCGCGCAGCTGCTCGTCGGGTGCATCGCCGTGCGCACGGTCGCCCGCACGTAGGCGTCGATTTCGGCGTCGCTCTCGACGGCCGCGCCCGGCATCGACTCTGCGCGCACCAGGGCACGCACTTCTGGCGTCGCGAAGAACCGGCGCACGAATCTCACGATGCGCCGCATCGCGACGCGATCCTCCGGCGCCTCCAGGAGATTGAGGAGTATCCGCGGCGCAGCCGCGGGGTTCGCGCAACGCAAGCCGACGCGCCCCCGGCTACTCGGGTGCAGCAACACGCAAGCGGCCGAAAATACGTGGCCGACCCCGCGCCGCCAGCCCGGAAACCACGGACGCGCCAGCATCGATACGGGGCTGACGAGCAATTGAAGATCGGGCCGGTCCAGGTGTTCCGCGGTGCGCACGAAACCTTGCACCGACACCGGCAGGCCGGCGATGGGTCCGCTGCGAAACAAGAACCAGCGCATCAAGGCGTGCGCGAGGCGGTCGGCGCGCAAGTGTGAATCGAACGTGATCGGGGCTTGCGCCAAATACGTCAGCGCGATCGATTGGTGCTCCTGCAGGTTGCGGCCGACGCCCGCAAGCGCATGCGCGACCTTGATGCCATGCGGTTCGATCGCGTCCGGCGCGCCGATTCCGGACAACAGCAGGAGCTGCGGCGTGTTGAATGCGCCGGCGGCGAGCACGGTCTCGCGGGTCGCGCGCAGGCGTACGGTCCGGCCGTGCTCGCGGTACTCGACGCCGACGGCGCTCGCGCCCTCGAGAATCACGCGCAGGACGAGCGCATCGGTGATGACCCGAAGGTTTGGCCGGCGCATCGATGGATGCAGGAAGCGCCCCGCGGTGCTCGCACGCTCGCCGCGGTGGATCGTGAAATCCGGCGTCGCAAAACCCTCATGGCGTGCGCCGTGGAAATCGTCGAGCTCGGAAAAGCCGAGCGCGCGCGCACCCGCGATCATTCGCGGATAGACGAAGCGGTCCGGCGCATGGCGCGACACCGTCAGCGGACCGTCGCCGCCATGGTAGGCGGAAGCACCGCGCCAATTGGCTTCGGAGCGGCGAAAATACGGCAGCACGTCCGCGTAGCCCCAGCCGGCGAGACCCGCTTTGGCCCAATCGTCGTAGTCGGCGGCGCAGCCGCGCGAATACATCATGCCGTTGACCGAACCCGAACCGCCGAGCACCTTGCCGCGCGGCGCCGGAACGCGGCGATGGTCCGCGAAAGGCTCCGGTTCGCTCTCGAAACCCCAGCCGACGGCCGGATCCATGAACGTGTCGCGCCACGCGAGCGGCATGCGCATGCGCCATCGGCCGCGGTCCGTGGCGCCGGCCTCGATGAGCACGACGCGCACGCCCGGATCCTCCGACAGCCGCGCCGCGAGCACGCAGCCGGCGGAGCCGGCACCGACGATGATGTAATCCGGATCGATCATAGAACGGCGTAATAGCGAAACAGCGTATGGTCAGGATCGCGGTGACGCTCGCCGCCACCGACGATCACGGTACGATTCATCCAATCGTGCGGGCCTGCGGGCGCGCGGAAATACGGCGTACAGCGGAAATATCCGCCCGCCGCCGGATTCGCCGGCGAGCGCGCCGAATCCTCGGCCGAGCGCGGCCCATAGACGAAGCCCAAATTGCGAATATAGATCAGCGCGCCGTCGTCGGCTTCGAGAACATAATGCGCGTTCAATTCGACGACGCCGTCGGCGCGCACGATCGGCCAATCGGCGCCGCTGTAGTCGAGAACCTTGCCGTTGAGCCGCGGCCCGAATACGCGTCCGTGCTTGACCGACGTGTAGGCCTGCCGCTGTCCGCCGGGCAACGGCTCGAAGATCAGGCGTCTGTCGAAATCGATGCGGATGTCGAAGACATGCTCCAAATCGAGGTGCAGTTTGCCTGCGGGTTCTTTCAAAATCGGATTATCCATCGGCACTCCGCTGTGACTAGCTCAAGCCGACGGTCACCGACTTGATCTCGGTGTAGATCTCCGTGCCTGCGCGCCCGTTCTCGCGCCCCCAGCCGGACTGTTTGTAGCCGCCGAGCGGCAGCGCCGGATCGACCGTGCCCGCCGTATTGATGCGCACGGAACCCGCCTTGATGCGGCGCGCGAGCCGGTGCGCGACGCCGATGTCGCGCGTCCAGATGCTCGCCGCAAGGCCGTATTCCGTGTCGTTCGCGAGCCGCGCGATCGCATCGACATCCTCGTCCTTGAACTTCATCGCGCAGAGCACTGGGCCGAAGATTTCCTCGCGCATGACCTTCATCGCGCCGCTGGTCTCGACCAGCAC
>DAIDVO010000197.1 GCA_027456085.1 Steroidobacteraceae bacterium
TGTAGGAATAGAGTCCCCGGACTGTGCCTATTGCCGCCAGTGCCGCCTTGGCGCCTGCGCTTGACCACGGAATTAGCTGAAGCACGATCGGAATTCGTTCCCCGGCGCTATACTTTCGCAGCACGAGCCGAAAAACGCCCGCTGCGCGCGCAGTGCGCGTGTTCGCGCGATCGGTATCTAAAGCCCGAGGCTGGTGCGCATCGTTGTCGAATGAAGGGGGAGTCATCATGGGTATTCTCGCTTGGTTAATCGTCGGTCTGATCGCGGGCTGGGGCGCCGGCAAGGTGATGAAGGGCGGCGGCTACGGCGTCCTGATGGACATCGTTCTCGGCATCCTGGGTGGCCTTTTCGGCGGCTGGCTGTGCGGGGCGCTCGGGATCTGGCAAGGCGGCGGTCTGCTCGGCTCGATCGTCGTCGCCTTCATCGGGGCGGTGATTCTCGTCTGGATCACGCGTCTGATCAAAAAGGCGTGAGCCGGGTCCGCTGACCATTCGAGTCGATCACGAGTTCGCCGTCTTCCTTTCGAGAACGGCGCTTTCTGCGGGATCGGCAAGATCAGGCGTCGCGGTCGCGAAATCGCGCCGGTATGCACCGGCCGTAAGCAGGACCGCGATGGCACCGGTCAGCGATGCGATGCTCGCGGTGATCGCGATCGACTTGCCGAGCATCAGCCCGCTGTGAAACAGCCTGTCGTCGAGCAAACCGGGCAGCAGAGTGCCGAGCGTGAGGCCGAGAAGGTTCAGCACGAGCAGCACGATCGCCGACACCGCACCGCGGACCTCGTTCGGATAGATCATCTGGATCGACGCGTACGAGCAGCCGATGGGCAACGCCAGAAAGAACACCGCGGGCACGAGCAGCGCCACGGTGGCGCTCGTCGAGGAGGCGAGCATCGCCGGCACCAAGGTCGCCGCGACGCCGAGCAGGCTGATGAGGCCGACGCGCAGCGGCGCGTCCGCAATTCCGCGGCGCAGCCGGCGATCGGACAGCCGACCGCCCGAGAACAGTCCGGCACAGCCGCCAATCATCGCGAGCAGCCCCAACACAAGACCCGTCCGGGCATTCGGCCAATGATGGATGCGCTCGAAGAAGGCCGGACACCAGCTGCCGAACGCATAGTTGCTCATCGCCTGGCACGCCATCATGACGGATATGCCGAGTGTGGATCGCCAGCGCGCGGCGATTTCGCGCACGACCTGCGCCATGTGAGCCCGTGGTAGCGCGGCGCTGTGGGAGTTCGGCGCCGTGCGCCGCTGCGGCTCGCGCATTGTAGCCAGCAATACCACGATGAATACCCCCGGCGCGCCGACGATCAGGAACGTCAGGCGCCACGGCTCCAAAGTTCCGAGCACAGGCACGTGCATTGCCGGCATGTGCGTGACCGCTTGCACGATGAAGCCGCCCATGATCAGCGCAAGTCCTATGCCGATTTGCACGCCCATGGCGTACACGCTCATGGCCGAACTCAGCCGCTCCCGCGGGAAATAGTCCGCAATCATCGAAAATGCGGCGGGCGCGAGCGTTGCCTCGCCGATCCCTATCCCCATGCGTGCGAGCGCGAGCATGCCGAAGCTTCTGGCCATGCTGCCGCAGCTCGTCATCAGGCTCCACGCGACGACGCCGGCCGCGATCAAATTGCGCCGATTCGTGCGGTCCGCCGCGAGGCCGAACGGAATGCCGAGGATCGAATAGAACGCCGCGAAGGCAAGACCCTGCAGCAAGCCGATCTGCGTGTCGCTCAAGTGCAGGTCGTGCTTCAGGGGCGTGACCAGGAACGCGAGGATCAAACGGTCCACGAAGGAGAACGTGTAGCAGATCGCGAGCACGATGACCGCATACCAGGCGGCGCGGCCGCTGGGATAATCCGGCGCTGCGGCGGTCGAGGCGCCCACGCGCTTAACCGGGAATCAGCGGCACGAGAAGATACGAATCGTAGGCAGCGCCGGTATGAATGATGTGCAGCCCGCGATTGACGGTGTCCTCGTGCCGGAAATAGACAGGCGCCGATGTCTTCGGGTATTTATTGATCTCGCTGCCTTGGACGATCAGCCGCAGACCTTCGCCCGCTTCGAATCGCGTGCTCGACGGCCAGATCTCCACGTCGAGCGGCACGACGGCGCCGGCCTCGATTTTTTGCAAGCGCCGGTGCGCGAGGACAGGCTGGTAATCGGTGGACTTCGCGGCATCGAGTTCGCGATGCGAAGCCCGCAGCCAGCCGAGAGCCACCGGTCCATCCTCGAATTGGGCGTAATACGGAAAGTGGACGACCGCGCCGTCGACGCCGAGTTTTTGCACGCCGACGAAGACATCGAGATCGTCGGCGCCTTCCGCGGACATGAATACCCGCAACTTCATGTGGCCGGTCAGTTCGAGCGGCTCCTCGAACGTGATGTCGAACGTCGCATGATCCGCCTCCGGCAAGCCGCAGACCGCTTCGTAGCGGCGCTGCCCCGCCTCGGCGACGGGCCGCGTCCGCAACGCCCCGCCGTGCGCGTCCAGATGAAGCTTGGTGTAGCGGGTGCGGGCGAGCGGCCACTCATTCTCATTGCGCATCGCGCCCACATAACACCGTTCGCGAACTTCCAGCCGCACTTTGGGCCATTGGTCGATCGCGGTCGGCAAGCCCTTCAGGAAATGATCGAAGAAGGTTTGCAGCCGCGCAACGTTCTCCGGCTCATAGTAATACGCCCATTTCTTGCGGCCATGAACCTGAAGCCATTTGTGCGCGGAGGCGATGTGCTTGAATCCTTCCAACGTACCGCGCGTATGCAGTCCTTGATCGGACCAGCTTGCGACGACGAACGCCGGTGTCCGGATCCGCGAGAAATCGGCGGCCTTGGAGGCCCAGAATTCGTCGAAAAACGGATGTTCCCGCATCTCTGCGCGCCAATCCTCGATCTCGGTCGAACTCGCTCCCCAGCGGACCCACAGGTAAGGCCAGAACCAGGTGTCGGGAATCCCGCCGTGACAGGCGACTTCGCGATAGGTGTCCGCCCAACCCTCCCAGGGATTGATGGCGGCGAGATGCGGCGGATTCAATTCCGCGACCCGCCACTGCGATGAGGCCAGGTAGGACACCCCGGTCAAGCCGACCCTGCCGTTGCTCCAGGGCTGGACGCCTGCCCATTCAATGACGTCGTAGAAATCTTGCGCCTCCTCCGGCGACAGATACGTCGCCGCGCCCTCCGAATACCACGTACCGCGCTTGTCCACGGTAACCACCGCGTAGCCGCGCGGCACCCAATAAACCGGGTCCGGCCCCTCGAACGGCGTGATCGGCGACATGTGCTCCGCCTTCAGCCCGGCCTGCGGAAAGCGTGTCGGCTCGTTCGGCGTGTGCTTGCCGTACGGCCCCCAGGCAACCAGCGGCGCCGCGGGCTGCTCATCGAGCGGCCGATAGACGTCGACGAAGATACGCACGCCGTCGCGCAAGACGACGGCGACATCGCGTTCGATGATCATCCCGCGTTCGATCGTGCGCCGATACACCGGCGGTGCCGCGCCGCGCGCGGCGGGTGCGTTGAGCGGGGCGCGGAAGCGGTACGTGATTCGCGTCGCGGTCATCGGCGCGGCTTGCGATCAGAAGCTGCGCTTGACGCTGACGAAGGCCGTCCGCGGCAGACCCGGCTGTCCGTCGACCGTATTGAAGCTCCCGGAATCGTCGTACTTGTTGATGTAATAGACCTTGTCGAGCGCGTTCTGGATCTCGAGCGCCGCCTGCCAACCCTTGAACGGCGTCGCCCACGTCAACCGGGCATCGAGCAATCCGTAGGCCGGCTGCGCCGCCAACGGATCGTTGGACGGGTCGTTGAATACCTTGGTCTGATACGTCCAATCGAGCCGCGGCGTCAGGCGGCCGACGCTGCGCAAGTTGATCTCGTATTGCGCGCCGATGTTGAATTTCCAGGTGGGAATGTACGGCGGCTTCGTGTCGAGCGTCGGGCCGCCGGCAACGCCGGCCGCCGAACCCAGGTCGAGCGTGTGGTAGTACAGGTAGCCGAAGGATGCATCCACTTCAAGCCCGGGAATGGGCTCGGCCTGGGCTTCTCCCTCCACGCCCTCGATACGCACGCGACCGGCATTCTGAACGATATCCGCACCCGCCGCCCCGATGACGGTGATCTGCAAATCGCGATAATTGCTGTCGAAGACCGCGCCGTTCAGGCGCACGCGATTGTCGAACCATTGGCTTTTCACGCCGAACTCGTAGGAGGCCAGCGTTTCCACCTTGAAGGGGACGACCTGCGACGCGTAGACCGGATGCGGGTTGATGCCGCCGCCCTTGAAGCCCGTGGCATATTGCACGTACGTCATCAAATTGCGGGTCCACTGGTACTGAAACGCCACTTTGGGATCGAATCGCGACGTCTTGGAAACCGCCGACGGATTGTTCGCAAAGCCGGCAAGCGACGGAAAGTCGGGATCGAAGACCGGTGTAAACAGGATGTCGGACGGGTTGATCGGCAAAAGAACCCGCGAGAACGTGTACGTCTTCGATTCGTCCGTATAGCGAACGCCGAGTTCCGTCGAAAATCTGTCGGTGATGTGATAATTGGCGTGGACGAACAAGGACTTGTTTTTCACAATGACCGGGTCATTGGTCATGAAATTCAATCCGTAGCAGCCGATCGTGCAAAACGGACTGGGGTTCGGTGGAACCAGTTCGGCCGAGGTCAGCAGCACCGGGCCATTACCTTGCTTGCTGTAACCGTCGTAGTAATACGCACCTACGACCCAGTCGAGTTTGCCGTGGTACGCGGTGTCGCCGACATTCAATTCTTCGCTGAACTGGTGGTGGATGAAGTCCGGATTGGCGTACATCACCGTGCTCAATGGTGCGCCCGCCGCGTCGAAGGTAAAGTTGCCCGAATAGCCCCGGTACGCCAGTATGTTCTTGACCTGCAAACCGACCGGCGTATTCCACTTCACGGTATTGGAGACGCCCCACGAATCGACGTTGTTCGCCGGATTCAGGCTGATCCCCGTGCTCAGGTCCTTGAACGTGGAATAGGTCGAGTACGGACTGTTTGTGATAAATCGGCTGTCGATCGGAACGCCGGTGTAGAACCCGGAACTCGGGTTCAGCAGCACGTTATTGTTGTAATCGGCCAATGCCCCGCCGGGCGTCAGCGCGAGCGTCTTGGTGGCCGCCGGTTGGCCCGTATCCTTGAGAGCATCGGCCGAGAAGCGAACGTCGAGATTCTCGTTCGGCGTCCAACGCACGTTTGCCCGCAGCGTTTCGACCGTGTCGCCGCCTTCGTGACCGATCTTGCAATCGGGCGCGTTCGTCAGGCGCGGCAAATTGCCCGCCAAGGTCGGGTGCAGACAGACGAAATCGTAGCGCGTCACATAACCGTCGACCGTGTTCATGCCGCCCGACACGCGCATCGCGAGCTTGTCCGGAATGATGCTGAAATCGTAGGCGCCCTTGATCCGGGTCCGGTTGTAGCTGCCGTAGCCCACATCGACATAGCCGGAGTTATCGCCCTTCGGCTGCGACGTGAAAATGCGCACGGCGCCGCCCTCGCTGTTCTTGCCGAACAGCGTTCCCTGGGGGCCCCGCAGGATCTCGACGCGGTCGATGTCGCCGAGGTCGAACATGGCGCCGAACACCGTGCCGAAATAGACGTCGTCGATGTAGAAGCCCACGCCGGGCTCGAAGGAAAGGGTGAAATCGCTTTGTCCCACGCCGCGGATGAACGCGACCGCGGTCTTGCCGCCGTTGCTGCCCGATTGCTGCAACGTGACGTTTGGCGCGACCTTGGCCACATCGACGATGTTGCCGAACCCGTGCGCCTCCAATTGGTCAGCCCGCAGCGCCGTGATCGCGATCGGAATTTTCTGCAGGTTTTCCTTGCGGTACCGGGCCGTGACCGTGATCTCTTCGAGTTGGCCCGAGGTGTCGGCCGCAGCTTGGGCGGATTTCTCGGCGGCCGCCTGCGCCGATCGTCCGGCGGCCAGCGATGCGATCAGGGCACAGGCGAGCGCCATTCCACAGGCAGTCCGATGCCAGCGCGCGTGCGATCCCCACAACTCGAATGCCGTATTGCGTCGATGAGCCTGCATGCAGTTTCCCCCAGTATTTTTTTGTCCGGTTCGCCGTGCCGCGCAACGGCGCCGAGGCATCGATGTTCAGGCCATAAGCTAGCGCAATGACTCGGCGGGTACTGCGTGAAAGCGGCAATGAAATGCCGCGAAATCGGCAGCGTGCGGCGCCGCACCGAATGGCATCTCGGCTAGTGCCGCCGCGGCCGGGCTAGCTCTGTTCGACTTGCACTTGCCGGTAGCGGCGCGGGCTCACGCCGAATTGCTCGCGAAACGCGCGCGAGAAATGAGCCGCGTCGCCGAAGCCCCAGTGGTAGGCGATGTCGGTGATCGTGGATCGACGCCATGCGGCATCGACCAGTTCGCGGGCCGCTTGCTCGAGCCGCCGACGCGTGACGTAGCGCGAGATCGTCTCCTCTTCCTGCGAGAACAACAGGCGCAGGTACCGCGGCGAGATGCCGAGACCCGAGGCAATATGCCGCGGCGTGAGGCGCGGATCCCGCAAATTGGCTTCGATAAATGCGCGGATCTGAACGCGGCGCGCGCCGGCAGCCGCGGACTCGGAAACCGACGCCCCCGTCGCGGAGTAGGCCGTGGCGATGATGTCCAAAATGTCGCGAATCAACGATGGGGTGAGCTCGCCGAGCTGCCCCGATTGAACCTGATCGCACAGACAGTCGATCATCACCGAGGCCAGGCGGTTGACGCCGAGGAGGCCCGACATCGGCCGGCCAAGGTACAGCCTGGGCACCGGCAGGTAGGCTCCGATCAGCGATTGCGGCATGCTCATGGAAACCGCGCTGCAAAAATCCTCGAACTCGAAGCGATACGGCAGCGAGATATCGACGAGCGTGAAATCCCCCGGCCGGAGCACGGCGCGTTGCCCGTTGTGAAGGCAGACGCTCTCGCCCCGCAACGTCAAGAAGACGTCGAATCGGTGGTCCACGGAGCATATCGCATGCTCTTCGGAGCGGGTGATGCACGCCGCCGAGGAACTCACCTTGACGAAGGAGAGCGGGCCGGCGAAGGACCGACGCAGCTCGCCGTCGAAGTTGCGGTGGTCATGAGGGCTCAATTTGAGGTCGGCGTAGGTGCGGCTGCACAGGTCCTGCCAGTAATCGACCTTCTCTTTCCTGTGTACGGTCGCCGTCGAATATGCTTCCACGGGGTGTCCTTATAATAGCCGCCGGCCAAGCGGGGATCGCGACGCGATGGGCGGCTATTCTAGGCGCGGTGTTCCGTGCATATCAAACGATGCGCGCCGCCCCGCACTGCTCAGCGCGCCGGAATCACCGGAACCAGGAGGTACGAGCCGGTCGCGCCGCCGGTGTGGATCACATGCCGGCCGCCATTCACGCTGTCTTCATGCCGCGTGTACACGGGATGGCGCGTCTTCGAATACTTTTGCAGATCGGTGCCCTGCACGATCAATTTCAATCGGGCCCCCGCCTCGAACAGCGTGCCGGAAGGCCAGATCTCGATATCCAGAGGCTCGACCTTGCCGGCCTCGAGCTTCAATTCACGCTGGTGCAGGAGCACGGGTTGGTGTTCCGTGGAGCGCACGCGGTCGAGTTCCCGATGCGAGGCGCGCAGCCAGCCGAGGGCGACCGGCCCGTCGTCGAAATAGGTGTAGTAGGCCATCGGCACGTGGCGGCCCTGCGCGTCGAATTTGTAGATCCCGACAAAGATGTCCATGTCGTCGGCGCTTTGCGCCGCCATGAACAGCTTGAGCTTCATGTGGCCCGTGAGTTCCGTCGTCCGCTCGAATAAGTAATCGAATTCGGCCCGGTGCGCCCCCGGTCCGCCGCCTAGCGCGTCGTAGCTGCACGACGCGGCCTGCGGAAGCGGCGCGCGCTCCAGCCGCCCGCCTTTCGCGTCGAGATAGAGCTTGGTGTATTGCGTGCGCGCGATCGGCCATTCGTCCTCGCCGCGCTGTGCGCCGACGTAGTATTTCTCGCGCACTTCGAGCAGCACCTTCGGCCAGGTGCCGACCGGCGAGTCGACGCCCTTCAGGAATTTGTCGAAAAAGGCCTGCAACCGCGCGACGCTGAACGGCTCGTAGTAATAGGACCACTTCTTGCGGCCATGAATCTCCAGCCACTTCTGCGGGGAGGCGATCTGCTTGAATCCTTCGAGCGTGCCGCGCTCGTGCAATCCTTGATCGGTCCAGGACGCGACGATGAAGGCCGGCGTGACGATCTTGGAGAAGTCCGCGACTTTCGACGCCCAGAACGCGTCGAACAGCGGGTGTTCCAAGGTCTCTTGCACGATGTCCTCGATCGGGTGCGTGCTAACGCCCCAGGCGTTCGCCACGACTTTCGTCCAGAACGAGGTGTCCGGAATGCCGCCGTGGCGCGCCACCTCGCGATACGTGTCGCTCCATCCCTCCCAGATGTTCATGGCCGCCAAATGCGGTGGCTGCAGCGCGGCTGTCTTCCATTGGCTTTGCGACAGATAGGAAACACCGGTCAGGCCGACCTTGCCGCTGCTCCACTTCTGAACGCCGGCCCACTCGATGACATCGTAGAAGGCCTCAGCCTCCTCGGGAGAGAGAAACGTGGAGGTACCTTCCGAATACCAAGTGCCGCGCGCATCGACGTTGACGATCACGTAGCCCAAGGGGACCCAATACAGCGGATCGGCGCCCTCGAACGTCGCATAGTGCGACAGCATGCCCTCACGAACCGCGGTGTGCGGATCCTTCTCCAGCGCCCCATACCAGTGCTTGCCATAGGGTGTCCAGATGACGATCGGCGGTCCCGGCCGCTCGTCCACCGGACGGAACACGTCGGCGTAAACACGCACGCCGTCGCGCAAGCCGACCGAGACGTTGCGCTCGATGATCATTCCGTGCTCGACGGTGCGGCTGTAGACCGGCGGGGGCGCTCCCCGCTCCTGCGGGTTTCCGTAGGGTTCGCGCAGGCGATATCGATAACCAAGATCCGTCATGGTCCGCCCCCCGCAAGAAAAGAACGCCTAACGGTGCAAAGCTAGCGCAACGCCCGCGGCGTTACTGCGCGGAAACGGTAATCAAATGAGGCGAAATCGGCAAGTTCCGCAGCATCTCCTGATGACCGACGAAGTATCGTAAGCTGCCGGACTGTGAAAACTGCGCGGGGACTCCATGGCAACTTTGGCAAGCGCGGCGCCGGCGAAATTCGCGCGTTATCAGTTCGTGCTGGTTGCGCTGCTGAGCCTGAATTTCGGCATTTTGTTCTTCGACCGCAATGCGTTGAGTTTCGTCATGCCCTTCGTCAAGCCCGACCTCGGGCTGTCGAACACCGAAGTGGGATTGACGTCCTCGGCGCTCTCGTTTGCCTGGGCGGTGTCGGCGCTGTTTATCGGCGCACGGGCCGACCGCAGCGGCCGGCGCAAGGCCTATCTGGTCGGCGCCACCATTGCGTTCTCCTTGTGCTCTTTTCTAACCGGGCTCGCGACGTCTTTCCTCCTGCTGCTGGGATCCCGGCTCCTGATGGGCCTCGCGGACGGGGGCATAGCGCCCATTTCACAATCCATCACCGCGCTCGCGGTAGCCCCCGAGCGCCGCGGCGTCGCCATGGGCGTGATGCAGAACTTCGGTTCGAACTTGCTCGGCTCCTTCGCCGCTCCGGTGCTGCTGGTGGGATTTGCGGCCGCCTTCGGCTGGCATTCGGCGTTCTTTCTGGCGGGCGTGCCCGGATTGATCTCCGCGCTGCTCCTGTGGCGGTTCGTCCGCGAGCCCGCTGCGGCGGCGCCGAATTCGATCGCCGCGGCGCCGCTGCGCGATCATTTACGGGAAATTTTCCGTCACCGCAACATGATTCTCTGCGCGCTCATCGCCATCCTACTCGTCGCGTATCTCGTGATCTGTTGGACGTTCACGCCCTTGTACTTGACGAAAGTTCGCGGCTTCGCGCCCGCCGAGATGAGCTGGCTCATGGGAACTCTCGGCATATCCGCGACCATCGGCAGTTTCGTCGTGTCGAGAATCTCCGATTCCCTGGGCCGCAAACCGGTGCTGATCTTCACCTGCTTTCTCGGCGTGATCCTGCCGCTCGGGGCGATGTTCTTCGGCGGCTCGGTGTGGATTCTCGCGGTCATTTTCTTCTTCGGTTGGGCGTTGAACGGTACGTTCCCCTTGTTCATGGGCACGATCCCCTCCGAGACCGTCGGCCACGGCTCCATGACGACTGCGATCGCGTTGGTGATGGGCACGGGCGAGGTGTTCGGCGGTGTATTCTCCCCCGCTCTGGCCGGGTGGGCGGCGGATGTCGCTGGCTTGTCGGCGCCTCTGTGGATCATGATGGGCCTGTGCATCGCCGCGGGGTTCCTCGCGCTCGCGCTTCATGAAACGGCGCCTGCGCTCAGGAGCAAGCTAAGCCCCCGATAATCCGAGTGAGGTTCGACATGGAAAGACGCAAGCTAGGGGAATCCAGCCTGGAAATTGCGCCGCTGGTCTTCGGCGGCAACGTGTTCGGTTGGACGGCGAACGAGCCAACCTCGTTTGCGTTGCTCGATGCCTTCGTCGCCGCTGGATTCAACTGCATCGACACCGCCGATTGCTATTCCCATTGGGTGCCGGGCAACAAGGGCGGCGAGTCCGAAACCATCATCGGCAAATGGCTGCACGCACGCGGCGGGCGCGATCGCGTGGTCATCGCCACCAAGGTCGGCATGGAGATGGGGCCCGGCATGAAAGGCCTGTCCAAGGAATATATCGCGCGTGCGGTCGAAGCTTCGCTCAAGCGGCTGCAGACCGATTACATCGATCTGTATCAATCGCATCTCGACGATGCGACGGTGCCGCTGGGGGAAACGCTGGAAGCGTATGCGCGTCTCGTCGAGCAGGGCAAAATCCGCGTGATCGGCGCATCCAACTACAAGGGCGCGCGGCTGGCCGAAGCGATCCGGATCAGCGGTCGGCACGGATTGCCGCGCTATCAGAGCCTGCAGCCGCTTTACAATCTCTGTGACCGCGCCGACTACGAGAAGGACCTGGAACCGATCTGCGTGGCCCAAAGAGTGGGCGTCATCACCTATTATTCGCTGGCGAGCGGCTTTCTAACCGGCAAGTATCGTTCGCAGGCGGACCTTACGAAGAGCCCCCGAGGTGCGCGGATGGGCGATCGGCTCAACCGGCGCGGCATGCGCATCCTGGCCGCGTTGGACGAGGTCGCCGCGAGCCACGACGCGACACCTGCGCAAGTTGCTTTGGCCTGGTTGATCGCTCGCCCCAGCGTGACCGCCCCGATCGCGAGCGCCACGAACCTCGTTCAATTGACCGAACTCATGCAGGCGGCGCGGCTCCAGCTGGATGGCGGTGCGATCGAACGGCTCGACGCCGCAAGCCGCTGAGCGCGGAATTTTGCGGCAATGGGACCACCGGCCGGGGTCTCTTTTCGAGCCCGGCGGAGTGCGCTTTTGCGCGCCGGTGCTGCGCATTCACGGCGCTTTATTCAATCTCGGCAGATCGGGCGCGGATTGACGTTGCCGTAGAGTGTTTGCGCGCTGATCGCACCATAGCCAGTACAGCGTTTGGCTGGTGTGCCACAGGAGGCCCCCGTATTTCCATGGAATCGTGCGGATCATGCGCAAGTACGATCCAAGGTCTTGGAGCCGTGGAAAGCGGCCTTGTCGGATACGCGCCGACAAGAACCCCGGGAACATGACGATATCGCGTCCCGCGACGTACGACCGCGGCGGGTCGATGGTCTCGCCTTTGAGCATTTGTACGAACGGGCGAATCATCGGGACGCCACAGACTTCGGCGACCTGGATCGTCCCCCATGGCCTCGGGTTGATCTCCATGAGGTAGAACTCGCCGTTCTCTCCTTGCATGAATTCCGCCAAGGCCAAGCCATCCCATTTCAGCGCGGCGAACATATTGTTCGCATGCTCGAGCAAGGTTGCGTCCTTCATCGAACGACTACGGATGGAAGGACCGGTCGGAGCGGGATACGTTTCCAGGGATCGCTGTGCAAACGCCCGCAACGTCGACCCTTGATCGAGGAGCGCTCCGACGACGGTGCGGGTACCGGCGATGAATTCCTGCGCGAACGGCGGTTCCGGCGATCGATCATGCAGCGCCGAGTAGGCCTCGAGCATCTGCGATCGGTTCCGCACGATGCGCACCTGCTCGCCGCCGAGGCCTTGGGTGCCTCGCAGCACCAGTGGCCAACCGAAGTCGCGGCTCACCGCATCGAGGCCGTCTGCCCCGTCTATCGGCATCATTCGGGGGATCGGCACGCCGAGCCGGGTGGCGAGCGCGTACATTGCGCGGCGGTCATCGAGCAGACGACGTTGTTCGGCATTGGCCCGCGGAAATACCCGCGATGGGAGCGGGTCGGGTAGATCCCACGCCACGCGCTGCAGCGGCTCGCAGAGCGGTAAGACGAGGTCGAATGCCTCCTCGGCCAATAGGTCGATCAGGAATTGGCGATAGTCCGCGCCGCGCATCGACGGCGCCGGACGGTGACGGCAGTATCGACCAAGTCCGCGCGCCGTGATGGCGCCGGGCGAGGCGTAGACGACCTCGATTCGCTGCCGATGCATTTCTTGGATGAACCATGCGGTCTGTGGCCAGTTGTCGTCCAGTACGAGGATTTTCATGCCGACAAATTGCCATTCGGGGCTCGCGCAGGTCGCTGCGCCAAGTCTCATCCGCGATTTGTCAGAACGTGACCATATTCACTTGTGAAATACGGATTTCATCTAAATTGGCGTAGCGTGTGGCCGGCGGCAATTCGCTCGAACGCGGAATCACGCTGGTGCTCGATTTGCAAGCGGACTACGGCGCAGCGCAGCCGTCATCTCAGCCAATATCGATAGAGCGATTTCCGCAGGAGTCAGCGCACCGATCGCAAGTCCCACCGGTCCGCGGATGCGCCCGATCGTCGTCGCATCGAAGCCCGATTCAGTTAACCGTGCGCACCGTTGCGCATGCGTCCGCCGCGACCCGAGTGCGCCAATGTAGAACGCATCGGTACGCAGTCCTGCCGCGAGCGCCGGATCGTCGATTCTGGAATTGTGGGTGAGCGTCACGATGGCCGTGCGGCGGTCGGGACCGAGGCCGGGCACCGCTTGAGCGGGCCACTCGGTAAGTAACTTCGTGTCCGGAAAGCGTGTGGGTGTCGCGAACGCTGGGCGCGGGTCGACCACGGTGACGTCGTAGCCCACCAAGCGTGCAAGGGCTACCAGCGCTTGCGCCGTATGTACCCCGCCCACCACAATCAGACGCAGCGGCGGGCTCCACACTTCGACGAACAGCGGGCCTGTCGTCGTCTCGATCGTCTGGCTCTGATCCTCGTCGATCGCTCGACGCACCTGAGCCACTGCATCGATACCAAGCTCTGCGTCACCGACATAGCCTTGCGCAGTCACCATCCACTGCGCACCCGTCCTCAAGTCGGTCGTGAGCGCGGCCGTACTGCCGCCGGCAGCCAAGAACTGATCGAGCAATGCGAGTTTCACGATAACTTCTCGACAAAGATCCGCACCCTGCCGCCGCAGGCAAGGCCTACCTCCCATGCTTGCTCATCGCTCACGCCGAATTCCAGCACCGCGGGCGCCCCGCTGCGGATGATGTCTAGCGCGGTCTCTACCACGGCGCCCTCCACGCAGCCACCTGAGACAGAACCGATCATGTGCCCAGTGTCGTCGACCGCAAGCTTCGAACCGACCGGCCTAGGGGATGAGCCCCAAGTCGAAACGACCGTCGCCAATGCAACGCCGCGTCCGCTGCGAACCCATCGGGCGGCCTCGGCCAGGATTTGCTGAGTATCGCTCACTGTGTCGGGGCCTCTAGGTAGTCTCGTCTCACATGCCGAAGACGACGGCAGGAAGTACCGCCAATTATAGAGCGCAATCTCATCTCATAGTGTCGAGGCAGGAAGTTGCGTCACGGCCAGTCGTACGACTGCTTTTGCAAATCCGCCCACCCGCAATCAGCACCGCTGCTGGTTCTGTGTACACATCGAGCGTTGAGTTCGGTTCGGATTGCGCTTCGGACCGGTTCCTGCCGCTCCGGGCTCGCAATCAAGAACCTCGATCCCGCGGGCAATTCCGCGTCTAGCGC
>DAIDVO010000198.1 GCA_027456085.1 Steroidobacteraceae bacterium
GCGCACGAAGCCGGTGAACAACGGGTGGCCGTCGCGCGGAGTCGAGGTGAATTCCGGATGGAACTGGCTGGCGACGAACCAGGGGTGATTCGGCAACTCGATGAATTCGACCAGGCCGTCGACCGAGAACCCCGAAAAGCGCAAGCCCCCCGCGCTCAACTCGTCGAGGTAGTGGTTGTTGAACTCATAGCGATGGCGATGCCGCTCGTAGATCGACTCCTTGCCGTACACCGAGTGCGCCAACGACCCCGGAACCAGCCTCGCCTCCTGTGCTCCGAGCCGCATGCTGCCGCCCAGACTGGATTTCTCGTCGCGCACCTGCTGGCCACGCGCCAGATCCTGCCATTCGGTGATCAGCGCGATGACCGGATGGTTGGTCGCGCGATCGAATTCCGTGCTGTTCGCGCCTTTCAGCGCCGTGACGTCGCGCGCGTACTCGATTATCGCCAATTGCATCCCGAGGCAGATGCCGAGGTATGGAATGCCGCTTTCGCGCGCGAACCGAATCGCCTGTATCTTCCCCTCGATGCCGCGGTCGCCGAAACCGCCGGGAACCAGGATCGCATCCATGTTGCGCAGCGCATCGGTCCCGGAGCGCTCGATGTCCTGCGATTCGAAATAATGAATATTGACGCACGTGCGCGTTTTGATGCCTCCATGCATCAACGCCTCGTTCAGCGAGATGTAGGAATCGCGGATCTGCACGTACTTGCCGACCATCGCGATGTCGACGCTGGCTTCCGGACTTTGCTTCGCGGCGACGACCGCGCGCCAATCCGCGAGCTCGTTCGGCGGCGCCTCGAGATGCAGCTTGTCGACGACGATGTCGTCCAGATTCTGTTCGTGCAGCAACAGCGGTATCTTGTAGATATCGTCGGAATCGACCGCGGAGATCACGGCGCGCTCCTCGACATTCGTGAACAAGGCGATCTTGCGGCGCTGTTCGTCCGGCAGCGTGTGTGCGCAGCGGCACAAGAGAACGTCCGGCTGGATGCCGATACCGCGCAGCTCCTTGACCGAATGCTGGGTCGGCTTCGTCTTGATTTCCCGCGAACCGCCGACGATCGGCACGAGCGTCAAATGCATGTACAGGACGCAGTTGCGGCCGAGTTCCACGCCCATCTGGCGAATCGCCTCGAGAAACGGCAAGGACTCGATGTCGCCGACGGTGCCGCCGATTTCCACCATGCAGACGTCGGCGTTGTCGGCGCCCATGCGGATGCGATATTTGATTTCGTCGGTGATGTGCGGGATGACCTGCACGGTCGCGCCGAGATAATCGCCGCGCCGCTCCTTGGCGATCACGCGCTCGTAGATGCGCCCGGTGGTGAAGTTGCTGTTGCGCCCGGTCGTCGTGCGCACGAACCGCTCGTAATGGCCGAGATCGAGATCCGCCTCGGTGCCGTCGGCCGTGACGAACACCTCGCCGTGCTGGAATGGGCTCATCGTGCCCGGATCCACGTTGATGTAGGGGTCGAGCTTGACCATGCTGACCTTGAGACCGCGAGCCTCGAGAATCGCGCCTAAAGAAGCCGATGCGATGCCCTTACCGAGCGAGGAGACCACCCCGCCGGTGACGAAAACGAACTTAGTCATGATGCGCCACCGCCGATAATAACGCTCGCTCCGCGCGCCACCTGTATTTTAGGTACGCTAAAGCCGGCTTTTAGTTGGGAACAACGAGAATTCGACGGGAATTCAGGCTACCAGATTGCACGTGCGCCGACAATCGAGTCAAAGCAAAACCGGCGCATTCTCCCATTCGAAGCCCAAGCCCGGCGCGCGCCGCCCGACGCAATGGCGCGACTCGAGCCACAAATCGCCGACCGCGATCAATTCCGGGCCTGCAAACACGAACGGCAGGGCGGCACGCATCCACGGCAGGAGCCCGTACGCCTGACAGAGGTGCTGTACGCTTTGCGTCGCCGCATGCGGCGCGGGCTTGATTTTTTCCCCGCCCGCGCGGCGCTGCACGCGCAGCGCCGCGGGCAGCCGCGCGCCGTCCAAACCGCCCGCGAGCGGCACGCAGCGCAGCTTGCCCAAGCCCGGCCCTAGATCGAGCGCCGCCCCCGATCCGCGATCCCAGCGGTATTGCTCGGCCAGGCGTGGGACTTGAGCCGCGGTCAAATGAATGCGGTCGCGGTAGCGGCGCAGCGCGTGCGCGCCCCACGCGATCGACGGCAATTGGCCGCCGCCGGCATTCAGCATCTGCCGCAGCGCCTCGTGCAGGCGCGCGGCCGGCGGCGGCGGCACGTTCGCGCGCGCGAGCCAGCGGCGCACCGCATTGAACCTGCGGGGGGAATCGAGCGCGCGCAGGCGCGCCACCGACAGCGCATCCCCGTCGCAAAGCGCCGCCAAATCCGCATCGGCGGCGAAGTCCAGCACTTCTTGCGCCTCGGCCGCATGTTCGGCGCTGCGCACGAGCGCCTTGACCGCGCCCGGCCACCGGCTCTCGATCAGCGGCCACACTCGATGCCGCAAATAGGCGCGGTCGAAGCGCAAGTCCTCGTTCATCGGGTCTTCCACCGTGGCCGAGCAGAGCGCTGCCGCATAGCGCGTAAGCTCGCCGCGCGTGACCTCGATCAGCGGCCGCAGATGCCAGCCGCGGCCGAACGGCCGGCAGAGCGGCATGCTGGAGAGCCCTTTGAGGCCCGCGCCGCGCAAGCTCTGCAGCAGGAAGGTCTCCGCCTGGTCCTCGGCGTGGTGCGCGGTCAGCAAGCACTCCCCCGGCTCGAGCAGCGCGGCGAGCATGCCGTAACGCGCCTCGCGGGCCGCCTCCTCCACGGAAACGCCCACGGCCGCATCCACCTGCGCCGCGGCGATCGTCAAGGGCACGTGCAGGCTGTCGCAAAGCGCGCTGCAGACGCGCCGAAACGTCGCCGCGGCGCTTTGCAGGCCATGGTCGATGTGGATCGCACGCACCGGCAGGGAATTCTCCGTGCGGCGCCACTCGGCCGCGGCGGCGAGCAGGCTCGCGGAATCCACGCCGCCGCTGACGGCGACGACGAGGCCCGTCGCCCGCGGCGGCAGCCGCGTCTTCAACACCGCGCCGAACGAAGCCGCGGAGAAATTCATCGCGGCTCAAGCTTCGTGGAACACACCGAAGGAACGCAAGCGCGCCTGCCTCGCATCCAACAGCTGCGTGACGGGCAAGCTGCGCAATTCCGTCAGATGCTTGACGATGCTCGCCTTGACCGCTTCGGCCATCGCCAGCGGGTCGCGGTGCGCGCCGCCGTGCGGCTCCTTCAGGACTTCGTCGACCAGGCCCAGTTTCTTGAGCCGTTCCGCGGTGCCGCCCATCGCATCCGCGGCGATCTCCTTCTTGTCGGTGCTCTTCCACAGTATCGAGGCGCAGCTCTCCGGAGAAATGACCGAATAGACGCTGAATTGGAGCATGACGAGCCGGTCGCAGACGCCGATCGCCAACGCGCCGCCGGATCCGCCTTCACCGATGACGACCGACAAAACCGGCGCCGCCAGCTGCGACATCTCGAACAGGTTGCGCGCGATGGCCTCGCTCTGGCCGCGCTCTTCGGAGCCGATTCCGGGATAGGCTCCCGGCGTATCGATCAACGTGACCACGGGCATGCGGAAGCGCTCGGCCATCATCATCAGGCGCAGCGCCTTGCGATAGCCTTCGGGCTTGGGCATGCCATAATTTCGCCGGACGCGTTCCTTGGTATCGCGCCCCTTTTGCTGGCCGATCACGACGACCGGCGTGCCCTCGATGCGCGCGAGACCGCCGACGATCGCGAGGTCATCGCCGTACATCCGGTCGCCGTGCAGCTCCTGCCAGTCGGTGAAGATCATCGCGATGTAATCCAGCGTGTATGGCCGCTGCGGGTGGCGCGCGAGCTGGGTGATCTGCCACGGGGTGAGATTCTGAAAAATCGACGTGGTCAACGCGCGGCTCTTGGCCTGAAGCCGCTTTATTTCCTCGGAAATATTGACGCTCGAATCGGCTCCGAGGAATTTCAGCTCCTCGATCTTCGCCTCGATCTCCGCGATCGGCTGTTCAAACTCCAGAAAATTCATTGCCATGAAGAGGTTTCCTCGCCCCGCGCATCGGTCCGCGGGCCATAAACTAAATGCCAACCGTCGCGTCCGACGATGCCGGTGAGTTGATCGAGCAGGTTGCGCGATGGCCGCACCGACCAGGCGTCCGCCAGGTTCACGCGGCCGGAATAACCGGTGCGCGCGATTGCGACGCTCACGCCGCACGCGCCGCGCAAATGCGGCTTCAACAGCTCCTCGAAACGATTCATACCGGCGGGACCATCGAATTCCTCGGGCCACCGAATCCACAAGCGCCGCGCGTAGCGCTCGCGCGCGCGATCGATGTCGATCAGCGATTTTGCCTGAAGTCTCCAAGCTTCGATGAATTCGTCGAATCGCAGCGCGCCGTCGACGATCAGGATCGCATCCTTGACGATGATATCGCGGTATTGCTGGTAGGTTTCCTCGAACAGGCTGACCTCGAGCCGGCCGCTGCGGTCATCGAGCATCAGCGTGACCCTGTTGGGGCGCCGCCGGATCTCCAGAACCAGGCCGCCGACGGTCGCCGGCTTGCCGGCTACCCAGGCGCGCGGCCCTTCCGCCGGTGCCGGCTTCGGCCCGCCGACATCGGCCAAGCGCGCGCTGACGAGAAACTTCAAGTCCGGTTCGTAGGGCGTAATCGGGTGTCCGCTCAGGAACAGACCGAGCGTCTCGCGCTCTGCGGCCAGACGGGCCGCATCGCTCCATTCGGGCAACGCCGCGTCGGCTGCGGCGCTCAAGCCGAACAGGTCCACCTGGCCGGTGCTCTGCGCGCGCGAATTCTGTTCCCCGAGGTGCATCGCGCGGTCCAGCTCCGCACTCATCGTCGCGCGGTTCAGCCCGATCCGGTCGAGGCATCCGGATTTGATCAACGCCTCCAGCACGCGCCGATTGACCCGCTGCAGATCGATGCGCCGGCACAGGTCCGGGAGATTTTCGAACGGTCCGCGCCGCTCCCGATCCGCGACGATCGCCTCTACCGCCGACTGGCCCACGCCTTTGACGGCGCCGAGGCCGTAGCTAATGCGGTCCGCGCCCGCGACCTTGAATTTATGGACCGATTCATTCACGTCGGGCGGCAGGATTTCGAGGCGCATGCTCGCGCACTCGTCGATCAGAGTGACCACCTTGTCGGTCTTGTCCATGTCCGAGGACAGCACGGCCGCCATGAACGCGGCCGGATAGTGCGCCTTGAGCCACGCCGTCTGGTATGACAAGAGCGCGTATGCGGCCGAATGCGATTTGTTGAACCCGTAGCCGGAGAATTTCTCCATCAAATCGAAGATATGCGTCGCTTGCGCCTCGCGCACGCCGCGCGCGACCGCACCGCCGACGAACACGGTGCGCTGTTTCGCCATCTCCTCGGGCTTCTTCTTGCCCATCGCGCGGCGCAGCAGATCGGCGCCGCCCAAGGTATAGCCGGCGAGGATCTGTGCGATTTGCATGACCTGCTCCTGGTACAGGATCACGCCGTAGGTCGCCGCCAGCACCGGCTGCAACTCCGGATGCAGATAATCGATCGTCGCGCCGCTCTTGTCGTGCTTGCGCGCGATGAAGTCCTCGACCATGCCCGACTGCAGCGGCCCCGGCCGGAACAGCGCGACCAAGGCGACGATGTCGCCGAATCGATCCGGCTGGAGCCTGCGGATCAGGTCCTTCATGCCGCGCGATTCGAGCTGAAAGACCGCCGTCGTCCTGCAGCTCTTGAGGAGCTGGAACGTCGCCTCGTCTTGCATCGGCAGCGCATTGATCGCGAGCGGCGGCTCGCCGCCGCGGGCGCGTTCGGCGTTTATGTCGCGCACCGCCCAATCGATGATCGTCAGCGTGCGCAGGCCGAGAAAGTCGAACTTGACGAGGCCCGCGGCCTCGACGTCGTCCTTGTCGAACTGGGTGACGGGGGCGTTGCCGCCCTCTTCGCAAAAGAGCGGCGTGAAGTCCGTCAGCACGGAGGGCGCGATGACGACGCCGCCGGCGTGCGTGCCCGCGTTGCGCACGAGGCCCTCCAGTGCGCGCGCGAGGTCGATCAATTCGCGCACGTCGCCGTCGCTCGCGTAGAGCTGCGCGAGTTCCTCCTCTTGCTCGATGGCCTTGTCGAGCGTGATGCCGATCTCGAACGGAATCAGCTTCGCGATCTTGTCTACGTAGCCGTAGTTGTGGCCGAGCACGCGGCCGACGTCGCGCACCACGGCCTTCGCCGCCAAGGTGCCGTAGGTGATGATCTGCGAGACGCGCTCGCGGCCGTACTTGTGCGCCACATATTCGATGACCCGGACGCGGCCTTCCATGCAGAAATCGATGTCGAAATCCGGCATCGACACGCGTTCCGGATTCAGGAATCGCTCGAACAGGAGGTCGTGCTCGATCGGATCGAGATCCGTGATGCCGAGCGCATAGGCGGCCAAGGAGCCCGCGCCCGAGCCGCGGCCCGGGCCGACCGGCACGCCGTTGCCGCGCGCCCAGCGGATGAAGTCGGCGACGATCAAGAAATAACCCGCGAACCCCATTTTGCAGATCACGTCGAGTTCCAGGTCGAGGCGCCGCTCGTAGTCGCCGCGCGCCCGCGGCGGCGCGTCGGCAGAGAAGACGGCGAGCCTCCCTGCAAGCCCCGCGAGCGACTCCTCGCGCAGGAATTCCTCGGTCGTCCGCCCGGCCGGGACCGGGTAGGCCGGCAGCATCGAGCTGCCGAGCTTTACCTCCAAAGAGCAGCGTTTGGCGATCTCGACGGCGTTCTCGAGGAGCTCGGGAGCGTCCGCGAACAGTTCGGCCATTTCCGCGGGCGCCTTCAGGTATTGCTCCTCGGTATAGCGGCGCACGCGATTCGGATCGGTGAGCAAGGCGCCGTCATGAATGCATACGCGCGCCTCGTGCGCCTCGAACTCGGAGCGCGCCAGGAACCTGACGTCGTTGGTCGCGACCGCCGCTACGCCGCGCGCGCCCGCGAGCTGCAAAGCCGCGTCGGTGCATGCGCGCTCGCCGGGCCGTCCGGTGCGCTGCGCCTCGAGATAGAACCGGTCGCCGCACAAGTCGAGCCAGGCGTCCAGGCAGCGGAGCGCCTCGTCCTCGCGGCCGCGCGCGCG
>DAIDVO010000199.1 GCA_027456085.1 Steroidobacteraceae bacterium
GGATCTTCTTTGTCGCCCTTGAAGTAGGCGACGTACGACATGCTGGCCTCCGGCGGCTGCGCCGGCGGCCGCGGTCCCGCGTGTTCGCCGGGCGGCGGCGGCGCGTCGGCGTCCATCGGGTCCTTCAAGTGAACGACGAGAACTCCGGCATCGGCCTGGTATTTGATCGGTTTGCCGCCGATCGTGACCGTGCCCTGGGTCACTTGGTGCTCGTCATGCAAGAAACGCGTCGTCTCGATCAATTGAGCCGCGCTGTCCTGCCCCGTATCCGCCGGCGCGCCGAGCGCAAGCGGGGCGCCGAACGCAAGCGGGGCGCCGAGCGACAGGCCGAGCAGTGACAGGCCGACGGGACGAAATACCTTCAATTTCATGTAAGGATTCCTTGGTGTGACCAGATCCATTAGGTGTCGTAATCCAACACAGGATCGCAATGTGAATGGCCGCCGTCTCCGGCGGGTTTGGCGATAGGATAAGTACATAATGCGTCGGCGTCCAACCGCTGAATAGTGTGCAGGACGTCACGCCCCGACCCGCGCGGGTCTGCGAAGCTGCATCGCCCTTGCAGCACGCAAACACGGACGGAGATTGCCATGACCGATGAGTCGCTGACCGGTGCGTTCCCAGTCGACTTGCCGAAGGATCTGGTGTCGGAGGCGAAGCGTGTCGCCGACCAAAAGGAGCCGCAGTTTCGCGTCGAAACCTGGCGCCGCTCGTGGTTTTCGCGGATTTCCGAAATGCTGGTCGGCGAGGACTAAACGCCTCGCGCGGGCGTCGGCCGGACGCGCCGCACGCGCCGTCCCGCAATTCGATAAGTCAAATTTGGCGCTACTTTCGCGGCAATCGCGCTAGGATTGACGCCAAGATCCGCTTGGTCCCGAGGCGTGGGGAGGAACCCCCGATGCGATTGGCTCGTCCGGTGTATGAATGCCTTCCGCTGATTTACGCGGCGGTTGGAGTCTGCGCGATTTACGTCTCCTATGTCGATCAACCGGGTGCGCGAGCGGCGGCGGCGCTGATGCTGGGGCTGGCCGCCCTGATCGCGGCGTTGACGCTGTATTTGCGGCGCCGCGGCTATCGCGAGATGCGGCGCGAATATTCCGGCGGCGACTTGGCGGCGCCCTCGCCGACGCGCGAATCCCGCACCTAGGTTTTTTCGACCGCCTCGGTATCGGCGCCGTCGGCAGCATGCCGTACGCGCGGCGCGCGCTCGTCGAGGTACATGATTTCATGCTGGCCGACGGCGACGACGTCGCCGTCGTTCAAATTATGGCGCCGAACGCGCTTCGCATGCACATAGATGCCGTTCGTGCTGTTCAGATCCTCGATCACGCAACTATCGGCCTGCGTGAGGATCTGGCAGTGGTGCCGGCTGATGAACTTGCTGTCGATCTGCAGGTCGTTGTCCGAGGTGCGGCCTATGACGACCCGGCCCGGCCGCAGTTCCCGCTCCATCGTCGTCTTGCCTTCGTGCGCTATCAAAATGCGGCCGATAACTTGACCCGTCGCCGCGGCGGGCTGCATCGCGCGCTCCAGATTCGGCGCGCGCATGCGGTTCGTCCGGGATGAGTATTCGACCCATTGCAGCTCTTGGATCGCCGAGTCGAGATCCGCGACCGACACGGTATCGGCGTCGCGCGCGAAGGCGGCCATCAATGCCGTGTCGCACAGCGTATTGATCAGGCGCGGCACGCCCCCGGTAAAGCGGTAAATCGTCGGATAGGTTTCCGCGGCGAAGATGCGCCGGCCTTGGGATCCGGCAACTTCGAGACGGTGATCGATGTAAGCGTCGGTTTCCGACTTCGTCAATGCGGCCAGGTGAAAGCGCAGCCGCACGCGCTGAGCGAGCTGAACGAACTCCTTCGAATTGAGTTTGTCGCTCAATTCGGGTTGCCCGGTCAGGATGATCCGCAGCGCCTTTTCCTTCGCCGTCTCGATGCCCGAAAGCATGCGCACTTCCTCGAGCACGCGGTTGTTGAGATTTTGCGCCTCGTCGATGATCAACAATACCTTGCGGCCGGCCGCGTGCTGCTCCATCAAAAAGTCGTTCAGCGTCGCGAGGACCTCGGGCTTTCTCATGCTGAACGGCGAGAACCCGAACTGCACCAGGACGGTTTGCAGAAACGCGGTCGGCGACAACTGCGTCTGATTGATATGCGCGACGATGACGTCCGGCTGAAGTTCCCGCACGAAGGTCTCGATCAAGGTCGTCTTGCCCGCGCCGATCTCGCCCGTGATCACGACAAAGCCGTCCGTGAACCAGATCGTCGACTCCATATACGCCTTCGCGCGCGCGTGCTGCTTGCTCAAATACAGGAATTCAGGATCCGGGGTCAGCCGGAACGGCAGTTCATGGAGTTTGAAGAGTTCTAAGTACATCTTGCAATGCGCCTTGCGGAATCATCGCCGTGCGGATTCGCCCGCTTTAGGTCCAATGGATCAAGTTTAAGGCATTTTCGAGCGCGCGGTTTCGGTCCTTCACACGGGATTTGACGATCGTGCAATGGCCCAGTTTTCGTCCGGGCCGCGCTGTCTTGCCGTAGTCATGGAAAGCCAGGCCGTCGATCGCCAATAACCGCTCCCGGTCCGGCATGGTCCCCAGGAAATTGATCATCGCCGTGTGGCCCAAGGCGAGGGTGCTGCCGAGAGGCATCCCGCAAATCGCGCGCAAGTGATTTTCGAATTGGCTCGTCACGCAGCCGTCGATCGTCCAATGACCGGAGTTGTGCACGCGGGGCGCCATCTCGTTCGCGATCAGTCTGCCGCCCATGACGAAGAACTCGATCGTCAGAACTCCGACGTAGCGCAAGTCCCGCATCACGCGCCGCATATACAGCCGCGCCTGGCGCTCGAGGGTCCGATCGCGATGCGGCGCGAGTCCGTAGCGCAGGATGCCGCCGGCGTGATGGTTGCGGGAGAGCGGATAGAATGCGCATTCGCCGGTTGCGCCGCGTGCGCCGATGATCGACACCTCGGACGAGAACGACAGAAACTTCTCATAGATCAACTTTCCCGCGCCCACGTGGGCAAGCGCCGCGTCGATGTCCGCGGACTTTCGCACGACGAACTGACCCTTGCCGTCGTAGCCGAACCTGCGCGTCTTGAGGACGCCAGGCAGGCCCACGCGTTCGATCGCCGCGATGAGGTCGCTGCGATCATCGACCGCCGCATGCGCTGCGACGGGAATCTTCAATCGACTGAACAGCGCCTTTTCGAGCAATCGATCCTGGGAAGCCTCCAGCGCCGCCCGAGAAGGGCGGATCGCCGTGAGTTTCTCGAGCGGCGCGAGCGCCGCCGCGGAAATGTTCTCCCAATCGAACGTCAGCACATCGCACTGCGAGGCAAGTTGCTTTAGCAGCTTCGCATCCTCTAGGTCGCCGACCAGGACCGGCGCGACGTGGGCGCCCGGGACGTCCGCGCTGCGATCGAGAAATAGGCAGCGCACCCCGAGCGGGATCGCCGCCTGGCCCAGCATGCGCCCCAACTGACCGGCGCCGACGATGCCGACGCGCGAAAAGACCCTGGAAGTCAAGGTTGCCGGGGATCCGGCTTTGCGAGCACCGCCGCGGTCTGAGCCTGGCGGAACGCATCCAAGGCGGCGCGCGTTTCCTCCGACTCGTTCGCGATGATCGCGGCCGCGAACAGCGCGGCGTTTTTTGCCCCGGCCGCGCCGATCGCAAAAGTCGCGACCGGCACGCCGCCCGGCATCTGTACGATCGATAACAGCGAGTCGAGGCCGTTCAGCGCCTTCGATTGGACCGGGACGCCGAGCACGGGCACGGAGGTCTTTGCCGCGGTCATACCGGGCAGATGCGCTGCCCCGCCGGCGCCGGCGATGATCGCTCTCAAGCCGCGTGCGCGCGCCGTGGCCGCATATTCGAACAACAGATCCGGTGTGCGATGCGCCGAGACGATGCGTACCTCGTGCGCCACCTTCAAGGACGCGAGTATTTCGGCCGCGATCTGCATCGTCTCCCAATCGGACGATGACCCCATGATGATTCCGACCAGGGCTGTCATGGGTAAGAGTGTACCAAAGCCCTAACTCAGCAACTGCTTGAGGTACGCAAAAAGCGCGCGTGAGCCGGCCGGGGAGTCCTGAATGTCGCGGTCCCGCCGCGCCTTTTCGACGAGGCCCGCGAGCGCCTCCCGGTCGGCGCCGGGCCGCAAGCCCAGCAACTCGTCGGCGGCCCCGGGCTCGGCCGCGATCAGCCGGTCGCGCCATCGCTCGAGCTCCTGGAATTCGCGTATCTCCTGATCATGCCGGCGCTTGGTCAAGTCGAGGCGCGCGATGATCGGCGCGGGATCCGTCGCCCGCATGAGCTTGCCGATGTACTGGCGCTGTCGAAGCTGGGCGCCGTGCGAGCTCATGCGCCGCAGCGTGTGCAGCGCCGTGACGAGATTTTCCGGCAGATCCAGGCCGTCGATTTCCTGATCGGGAAGCGCCGCCAAGCGCACGCCGAGCTGTTGCAGGGAGTCCGCCTCCCGCTTGCGGGCGCTCTTGCTCGGGCGCCGTGTGTCCGGTCCCGAGACGCCGCCGGGCTCATTTTCATTGCGCATGGCGCCCATGCTATCACCGGGGCCGGTAGAATCGCCGTAAAGTGTTCCCGGAATTTTGAGGAGATCCCGATGGCGATCGTGCAGGGTAAAGCGTTGACGATTGGCGAAAAAGACCTCGAATCGATCATCGAAGTCGCGCTCGAGGAGGCGCGCGCCAGGGGCGCATCGCAGGCCGAAGCCGGGGTGAGCCAGGATACGGGGTTGTCCGTCGGCGTACGCCTCGGACAGGTCGAAACGCTGGAGCACCAGCGGGACCGCAGCATGGGTGTCACGGTGTATTTCGACCGACGCAAGGGTTCGGCAAGCACCGCCGATTTTTCCGCGCAGGCGGTGCGCGAAACCGTCGCGAAGGCCTGCAGCATCGCGCGATTCACGGCCGAGGATGCGTGCGCGGGCCTCGCCGACAAGGACCTGATGGTGCATTCGCCGCCGGACCTGGATCTTGCGCATCCATGGCCGCTGACGGCCGAGCGGGCGATCGAGATCGCGAAGGATTGCGAAGCGGCCGCGCTCGGCTTCGATCCGCGCATCAACAATTCCGAGGGTGCGACGCTCGGCACGCACAGCGGCTTGCACGTCTATGGCAATACCCATGGCTTTGTCGGCGGGTATCCGACGACGTCGCACACCCTGAGCTGCGTCGTTCTCGCCGGCAGCGGCGAGAACATGCAGCGGGATTATTGGTATACGAGCGCGCGCGATTGGCGGGATTTGACGGCCGGCGACGAAGTGGGGCGGGAGAGCGCGCGGCGCACGCTGCACCGGCTCGGACCGCGAAAAATCGGTACGTGCCGCGCTCCGGTTCTGTTCGCGTCCGAACTCGCGCGCGGGCTCATCGGACATTTCATCGCCGCGATCCGCGGTACGGCCCAATACAGGCAATCCTCGTTCTTACTGGACGCCGCCGGATCGCGCGTGTTCCCGACCGGCTTTTCGATCGCCGAGCGGCCGCATTTACCGAAAGGGAGCGCGAGCGCGCCGTTCGACGGCGAGGGCGTCGCGACGCATGATCGCGAACTTATCGCCGACGGCGTATTGACGGGCTATCTGCTGTCCAGTTATTCGGCGCGCAAACTGGGGCTGAAGACGACCGGAAACGCCGGCGGCGCCCACAACCTCGTCGTTGCGCCGACGACGACAGGCGGCCTCGAGCGGATGCTGGCGCGGCTCGGCACCGGTCTTTACGTGACGGAATTGATGGGCCAGGGGGTCAACACGGTCACGGGCGACTATTCGCGCGGCGCCGTGGGATTTTGGGTCAAGAACGGCGAGATTCAATATCCTGTCGCGGAGATCACGATCGCGGGGAATCTCGCATCGATGCTGAAGGGCATCGTCGCCGCCGGCGATGACATCGACGTGCGCGCAGGCGTGCGCGTCGGATCGCTTTTGCTCGAGGAGATGACGATCGCCGGCGAATGACGGCGCGTGCGTCGGCGCTGCGGCGCGCATGCGCCGATGTCAATCAAGCCGCGCCGATCAGCTCGCCGAGCGTGCGACCGGCGAGGCGCTCGCGCATCGCGGCTTCGGCCTCGCGGACGAGCGCCTCCGCGGGAGCCGTGATACGCGGTTCGGCTTCCAGGCCGCCGATGGCTTGCCGGCGAACGGCGTCGAGGACATCGACGACCAGAATGCCGCGGGCGTCGCGGCCGGGGAGAAATTCTCCGTCGTCGGTCGCGGCGATCAATCCGGCGCGCTCGAGACGGCCGAGAACGGGGTCGAGCGCTGCGCCCGGCACGTCGAGTTCCTCTGCCAGACGACTGCGGTTCCAGCGGCGCACGCCGCGAGCGTAATCGCGGCCGATCAATATCATGATGGTGAGGGCGGCGCGTTCGCGCGCGCCGCCGGTGAGTTCGGCAATTTCGTGGCCGTGGCGCAGATATTGCGGATGCTGCAGATAGAAGGCGAGCTGGGCGCCCAACAGGAGGATCAGCCAACTGACGTAGATCCAGATCAGGGTCGTCAATACGACGGCGAAGCTCGTGTAGATCGCGAGCAGCCGCGATGAATACATGATGAACGCCGTGAACATCTTGCCGGACAGAGCCCAGACGGCGCCGGCGGCGACTCCGCCCGTAAGCGCGGCGGAGCGCTTGACGCGCGTATTCGGAATCAACACGTACATGATGGTGAACGCCGCGGTGACGACCGCGTAAGGCACGAGCTTGCCGAGAATCGAAAACGTCCACTGCAGAGGCAATATCGCACCGATCCAACGCGCGAACGGGCTGTCGCGCGTGGAGGCGAGTACGCCGACCGCGGCGGCCATCAGAATGGGCCCCGCGACCATGGCGCTCGCATATTCGCCGAATCGGCGCGCGAGGCTGCGCGACCGTCCGACGCGCCAAACGTAATTGAAGCTCGCCTCGACCTTTTGAATCGTCGTGACGACCGTATAGACGAGGAACGCGAGGCCGATCGAGCCGAGGACGTCGCCGCGCATGTTCTTGACGAACTGCATGATGCGCGCCGTCAGCTGGCCGGCTGCAGCGCCCATCGGACGCAAGAATTCGTCTAGGAGCGCCGCCAAATTCACGTGCGCGCCGAGCGCTTTCAAGATCGCGAAGCTGAACGCGATCAACGGTACGATCGAAAGCAGCGTCGTGTACGCCAAGCTCATCGCCTGTACGTTCAGTTCGCCGGCGAACCAGTCGCGCAACAGCGCCGCGGGGAAGCGCAGTCCGCGCAGCAGTGCGCCCCACGGGGGCGGCATGTCGCGCGACCGGACGCACAAGCGGTCCACGAGCCGTTCCAGTAGTCCTGCCATGGGGCGAGCGTTACATGGCCGATCGAAGCTTGGCAAGGGCGGGGAAGAACAGGCCCGGACCGATCCGCATCAGGACGTCAGTAGCTTCAGCGCCTGTATATAGTTTGCGCTGGTGCGCGCCACGATGTCGCGCGGCAGATGCGGGGCTGGAGGCTTCTTGTCCCAGCACAGCGATTCCAAGTAGTCGCGCACGAATTGTTTGTCGAAGCTCGGCGGGCTGATGCCGGGCTTATACGATTCAGTCGGCCAGAATCGCGACGAGTCCGGCGTCAGCGCCTCGTCGATCAGCGTCAGCCGGCCCTCTTGGTCGGCTCCGAACTCGAACTTGGTGTCCGCGATGATGATGTTGCGCGCCTGTGCGTGGGCGGCGGCGAAGCGGTAAAGATCCAGCGAGACGCGCCGCACCTCGGCGGCGCGCTCGCGGCCGATCAGGTTCGATATCGCGTCGAACTCGACGTTCTGGTCGTGCTGCCCCGCGGGAGCCTTGGATGCCGGCGTGAAAATGGGCTCCGGCAATCGATCGGCGATGCGCAGCCCCTGTGGTAAGGCGATGCCGCAAACGGATCCATTGGACAGATAGTCGCGGTATCCCGAGCCGATCAAATACCCGCGCACGACCGCTTCGACGGGTAGCGCGTGAAGCCGCTTGACGACCATCGACCGGCCCAGCACCTGGGCCCTTTCGGCGGGGTTGGAAACGACGTCCTCAACCCTGATATCGGTCATATGATTCGCAATGATATGACGAGTCTTGGCGAACCAGAACGCGGAGATTTGATTCAGTACCGCGCCCTTGTCCGGTATCGGCTCCGGCAACACGACGTCGAATGCCGATAGCCGGTCCGTCGTCACGATCAACAGGTGATCCGCATCCACCTCATAGATGTCGCGCACCTTGCCCTGGTGTATTTTTTTCAAGCTGTCGAGGCTTGAAACGAATAGCGGCGGCAAGTGCGGAATTTGTTCCAAGTGACGGCGGCCCAGCTGCTGATAACATGAACGAGTCGAAGTTCGTGATTCTGGCGGTGTGGGGCGGATAGGTCAACGTGGATGGCATGGAAAGGCAAATTTTTCGGCGCTCTGATCGGCTTCTTGGCCACGAAGAGCGTCTGGGGCGCGATGCTCGGCGCGTTCGTCGGGCATGCGTTCGACCAGCACGCCGCGCCCGCGGAGTCCGTGCGCGCGACGCCCTCGATTTCCGAGTTGTTCTTCCGCACGACGTTCGAAGTCATGGGACACGTTGCCAAATCCGACGGCCGCGTATCGGAGGCGGAAATAGACGCCGCGCGGCGCTTGATGCAGGAGCTGAATCTCGGCGCGGCGGAAATCGCGTACGCGATCGGCTGTTTTCGCGCGGGCAAGGCGCCCGGCTACCAATTCGAATTCTCCGTACGGCGATTGCGCGAAGCTTGCGGATATCGCCATGATCTGTTGCGCACGTTCATGGAACTGCAGCTGCGCGCGGCGCTCGCCGGCAACGGACTGTCGCCGCCCGCGCGCGTGATATTGGCGCGCATCGCCGAAAGTATCGGCATGTCGGGCTTGGAATTCGCGCGTATGGAGTCGGCGCTGCGCGGCCATGGCCAGTGGCGCGGCGCCCACGCAGGCGGCCGCCGGACATCGGCATCGCTGTCCGCGTGCTATGCCGAGCTCGAAGTAGACGAGCGCGTCAGCGATCAGGAACTGACCAAGGCGTATCGGCGGCAGATGAGCCGGCACCATCCCGACAAACTGGTCGCGAACGGCTTGCCCGAATCGATGGCGCAAATGGCCAAGGAGAAGACCCAGCGCATTCAGCAGGCCTATGAGGAGATACGCGCGGCGCGCGGCATGCGATGATAAACTTCGTCGTCATGGACGCCGTCATCGCACCGTCGATCCTGTCCGCCGATTTCGCGCGCCTTGGCGAAGACGTGAACGCCGTGCTGTCGAGCGGCGCCGACTGGATTCATTTCGACGTGATGGACAATCATTACGTGCCGAACCTCACGATCGGCCCCCTGGTCTGCGAGGCGCTGCGCAAGGCCGGCATTGCGGCGCCGATCGACGTGCATCTGATGGTATCGCCCGTCGACCGCCTGGTGCCGGATTTCGCGCAGGCTGGTGCGACCTACATCAGCTTTCATCCGGAAGCGTCGCGCCATCCGGATCGCACCATTCAGTTGATACGGGATTCAGGCTGCAAGCCCGGCCTCGTGTTCAATCCGGCGACGCCGCTCGATTGGCTGGACTACGTCGTCGAGAAGCTGGACTTGATATTGATC
This sequence comes from Steroidobacteraceae bacterium, assembly GCA_027456085.1. Lineage (GTDB taxonomy): Bacteria > Pseudomonadota > Gammaproteobacteria > Steroidobacterales > Steroidobacteraceae > Bog-1198. The sequence continues at coordinate 9,589 of DAIDVO010000199.1, forward strand.
ATGTCGGTAAATCCGGGTTTCGGCGGCCAAAAATTCATTCCGAGCGCGCTTGCGAAGCTCGCGGCCGCGCGCGCGCGCATTCGCGCGAGCGGCCGCGACATCCGGCTGGAAATCGACGGTGGAGTCAAAGTCGAGAATGCCGCGCAAATAGCGCAGGCGGGCGCCGATGCGTTCGTCGCCGGATCGGCGATTTTCGGCAGTCCGGATTACGCGGCGACGATCGCCGCGATGCGTCGGGAGATCGAAATAGGGCGGCGCATCGCGTAAGCGCTACTCGTCGTCGTCGAGATCGTCGTCATCATCGTGATCGGCCGCTTGCGCGGCGCGCGGACTCTTCGCCGCGGCGCCGGTCGCGCCGCCGGCCTTGACCGGGACGATCAAAGGCCGGGTTTTGACTTTGGGCCGCGCGTTGAATACGACGATCGTTTTGCCGGTTGCGCGCAGCAAGCCCTGTTCTTCCAGTACTTTAAGCACCCTTCCGGCCATCTCGCGCGAACATCCGACCAAGCGGGACAGCTCTTGGCGGCTCACTTTGATTTGCATGCCTTCCGGGTGAGTCATCGCATCCGGCTCGCCGCATAAGTCCATGATCGCGTGCGCGACGCGTCCGGTGACGTCGACGAATGCGAGATCGCCGAGCTTGCGGTTCGTTCGGTCCAAACGTGTCGCCAATTGGGGCGCCAATTCGAAGATTAGGCCCGGACTCTCGGCGGCGATCTGGCGAAAGCGCGGGTAGGTCATTTCGGCGAGTTCGGCTTGCTGGCGCGTACGCACCCAGGCGCTGCGCGTCGGCTGTTCGTAAAACAGCCCCATTTCGCCGAAGAATTGGCCCTTGTTCAGATA
>DAIDVO010000200.1 GCA_027456085.1 Steroidobacteraceae bacterium
GATGACTTGCGCCTCGCGCAACAGGTAATCGAAGCTCCCCGGCAGACCTTCGAAGGCCGCGGCGCCCGCGGGCGCGCGCCGCGTCTGCGCGAGCAGCCAGCCCAAGGGGTCGCCGATTTGCGCAAGCTCCTGCGCGTTGGCGCCAAGCCCGAAGCGGTTGGCGGCGCTTAGCCTGGCGCGCGCATGATCAGTAGCCACGGGTGCTCTCCGCCGAATTCGCCGGCACGTGCCTGCCGCTGGATCAACGCGCGATCAGCCCGGGGGTTGACCGCCGCTTGATATGAATATCGCCGCATGCGGACGATTGCCGCATGGCGCGTGGCGCCATTGGCTTGTTTGCGCGCTTTGATAGTGGGCATGATGGCGTTTTTAGGGAGACAAGCCATTCTTGTCTCCTTTACGTTTCCCCGGCAACCGCTAAACTCTCCGGAATGCACACAAGTCCTGCAGAAACGCGCAGCTCTGAAAGCGCCATGAAAATAGGTATTTCTGCCGAGAAATCAGCCGCGACGTTCGATCGCAGGGTGTCCGTCGCGCCGATGATGGACTGGACCGACCGGCATTGCCGGTATTTCCATCGCCTGTTTGCGCCGCATGCGCTGCTGTACACGGAAATGCTGGTCGCGAAGGCGGTCATCCGCGGTGATCGGGAGCGGCTGCTCGCGGCCGACGCGGCCGAACATCCGGTCGCGCTGCAGTTGGGCGGCTGCGATCCTGCGGAACTCGCCGAGGCGGCCGCGGTGGGCGCGGCGGCCGGGTTCGCCGAGATCAACTTGAACGTCGGCTGCCCGAGCGATCGGGTCAAGAGCGGCTCCTTCGGCGCATGCTTGATGGCGCAGCCGCAATTGGTCGGCGCCTGCGTCGCTGCGATGCGCGCGCGGGTGCAGGTGCCGGTCACGGTCAAATGCCGCATCGGCATCGACGATCGCGACGATTTCGAGTTCCTCGACGAGTTCGTGGAGGCGCAAGTGCGCGCCGGCGTCGATGCCTTGATCGTGCACGCGCGCAGTGCGATTTTGAGCGGGCTTTCGCCGAAGGAAAATCGCGAGATTCCGCCGCTGAAATACGCCCACGTGCACCGCCTGAAGCGCGCGCGGCCGAACCTTGCGATCGTGCTGAACGGCGGATTGACCGACGCGCACGCCGCGGCGGAGCACTTGCGCGCGGGCCTCGATGGCATCATGCTCGGCCGTGCCGCGTACCATAATCCCGCGATTCTCGCGCAGCTGGAGCGGGAGCTCGTCGACGCCGCGTGGGCGACGCCCGGGCCGGAGGAAATCATCGAGCGCATGGTCGCTTATGCCGGGGTGCAGGCGCGCAATGGCGTAAGGCTGCATGCGATCACGCGCCACATGCACGGTCTCGTCGTCGGCGCAGACGGCGCCCGCGGGTGGCGTCGCTTCCTGTCGGAAGTCGCATCCCGACCCGATGCCGCGCCGCAGACCTTGTATGGGGCGCTGCCGCTGCTCAAGCGGCGGTTTGCGGCTTGAACAGGCCGGGGCGCAAAACGCCTGAAGCAGGCAGGCGCCGGGTTAAGTATAATTAGCCGGCGCTATGGGAAAAGAAATCGAAGTCGCGATTCTCTTCGCCGATGTCGTCGGCAGCACGAAGCTCTACGAACAGCTCGGCGACCTGCGCGCCCGGGATATGGTCGGGATCTGCATCGAAGTGATGCGCACGGCGACCGAACAGAACCGCGGTACGGTCATCAAGACGATGGGCGACGAGGTCATGGCGACGTTCCAAACCGCGGACGATGCGCTGAACGCGGCCGCCCAGATGCAAAAGCAGATTTCGACCCATCCCTCGCTGAAGGTGGAGGAACACGGCGTCGCGATACGCATCGGCTGCAATTACGGGCCGGTCGTCGTGGAGAACCGCGACATTTTCGGTTCCGCCGTGCACACGGCGAATCGCATGACGAGCCAGGCGAAGGCGGGGCAGATCATCACCACGTCGACGATGGTCGAACAGCTGTCGAACGACTGGCGCGCATCGGTCCGGCAGATCGATATCGCGACCTTGAAGGGCCGCAGCAGCGAAGTTGCGCTGTTCGAGGTCCTATGGCAGCCGGAGGACGTCACCAGCATGGTGCCGGCGATCGCGTCGCGCGAGCGTGCGGCCAGGCCGCAGCGTCTGCGCTTGAGATACCAGGGTCAGGACATTTTCGTCGACGACGTGCGTTCGAACATCAGCATAGGCCGCGCCGAGGACAATGACCTCGTCGTCAAAGGAAATTTGATTTCGCGCCTGCACGCCCGCGTCGAGATCAGCCGCAACAAATTCATGCTGGTCGATCAGAGCACGAACGGCACGTTCGTGCTGGACAAGGACGGGGAAGAGTCGTTCGTGCGCCGTGATTCGATGCAAATTCGCGGCGAAGGACTCATCGGGCTCGGCAAAGCGCCCGACAGCAACTCATCGCAGGTCATCCGCTACTCCTGCGAAGAATAGCGCGCGCGCCGGATCATTCGCTGCGTACGCGCTGCAGTGCTTCCGCCAGTTCGTGCTTGAGCGCCTGCGGCAGACGCTCCTTGAACTCATCGAAGTATGCGCCGACCGCCGTCAGTTCCTCTTCCCACAAATCCGGGTGCACCGCGAGCAGTTCGTCGATCGCGTCCTTGGTGATATCGAGGCCCGCCGTGTCCAAGTCGGACGGCGCCGGCATCAGGCCGATCGCGGTTTCGCGCGCATGGGCCGTGCCCTTGCATCGATCGATGATCCAGCGCAGTACGCGCAGGTTTTCGCCGTAGCCGGGCCAGAGGAATTTGCCGGCGTCCGACTGGCGGAACCAATTGACGTGGAATATCTGCGGCGGCGCTTTGATCCGGGCGCCGACTTTGATCCAGTGGTCCCAGTAGTCGGCGAAGTTGTAGCCGGTAAAGGGCTTCATCGCCATGGGGTCGCGGCGCACGATGCCGACGGCGCCGGTCGCCGCCGCCGTGGTTTCCGAGGCGACGCCGGCGCCGATCAGCACGCCATGCAGCCAGTTGCGCGCCTGGTAGACGAGCGGCGCGAGCGTGCGGCGGCGGCCGCCGAACACGATCGCCGAGATCGGCACGCCGCCGGGCGCGTCGGCGGCCTTCGAATAGCTCGGATTTTGCGAGGCCGCGACCGTGAAGCGGGAGTTCGGATGCGCCGCCGGGCCGTTGCCTGGGTCGTAAGGGCGGCCTTGCCAGTCGCGCACCGGCTTGCCCTCGGTCAAACCTTCCCACCACGGCTGATTGTCCGCGGTGACGGCGACATTCGTGAAAATCGTGTTGTGCCGGATCGTCTCGTAGGCATTGCGGTTGGTCTTCTGATTGGTGCCGGGGGCGACGCCGAAATAGCCGGATTCGGGATTGATCGCATACAGGCGCCCGTCCTTGCCGGGGTGCAGCCAGGCAATGTCGTCGCCGACCGTCCACACCTTCCAACCGCGGTAGCTCGCGGGCGGAATCAGCATCGAAAGATTGGTCTTGCCGCAGGCGGACGGGAATGCGCAGGCGATGTAGTGAATTTCGCCCTGTGGATTCTCGATGCCGACGATCAGCATGTGTTCGGCGAGCCATCCTTCGGTGCGCGCCTGCCAGCTCGCTATGCGCAGCGCGTGGCATTTCTTGCCGAGCAACGCGTTGCCGCCGTATCCGGAGCCGAAGCTCTTGATCGAGAGCTCCTCGGGGAAATGCATGATGAAGCGCCGCTCGTGGTTCAAATCGCCGATGGAATGAAGCCCCTTGACGAAGGCGCCGTCGCGATTGATGCGCTCGAGAGCCGCTCGGCCCATGCGCGTCATCAGCCGCATATTGAGTACCACGTAGGCGCTGTCGGTGATTTCGACGCCGCAGCGGGAATAGGCGGAGTCGATCGGACCCATGCAATAGGGAATGACGTACAGCGTGCGCCCGCGCATGCAGCCGCGGAACAAGTCGTCCATCTGCCTGTGGGCCTGCGTCGGCGCCATCCAAGGATTGTTCGGGCCGGCGTCCTCGCGATCCTTCGTGCAAATGTAGGTCAGGTGCTCGACGCGCGCCACGTCCGCAGGATCCGAGCGGTACAAGTAACATCCGGGATAGGTATGCTGGTTCAACGGGATGAGTTCGGCCGCCGCGACCAGTTGGCGCTCGAGCATGTGGAACTCGGCGTCGCTGCCGTCGCACCACTGGATCTTCTGCGGCAGTGTCAGCTGTGCAACGTCGGCGACCCAGGCCGCGACCGCGCGGTTCAATGACGCCATATCCGTCGGTTGCTGCGGGGCCGTTGCCATGGGAATCCTTGCCGTGCTGCTCTTATGGGAACGCGCAGGATGACAGAAGGGTGGTCCGCTCGCCACTCTTTGGGGCGTGCATCGCGGCGTTGCTCCAAGCGCACTCTGCTATATCCCACATGTCATTCTAGCATACGTATAAAATGCCCTGGGATCATGGGCTTAAGGAGCATCGACGCCATGTCGAAACTGCCGGTCGCGGCGCTGATTTGGGCCGCACTTTGGAGCGCATCTTGCGGCGCCGCCGCGCCTTCGGCCGCTGCGTCCATCACGATCCGCACGACCGCCGCCGTCGAGCGAACAGCGGTCGTGAACGGACGCGAGATCGTACGTCTCGCGCCCGCGAATCGCGTGGTCGCCGGTGATCGGGTCGTCTATACGTTGGCGGTGCGCAACAACGGCCCGGGTGCCGCGAACACGGTCAGCTTCACGAGCCCGATTCCCCGCCTGATGGCCTATCTCGACGGCTCCGCCGTCGGGCCCGGCGCGAAGGTGAGCTTCTCGATCGACGGCGGGCGCACCTACGGCAGACCGAAGGACTTGAGCGTGCGCGGCGCACACGCCAAACCGCGGCCTGCGGCGCCTTCGGACTATACGAACATACGCTGGACTTTGAGAGATCCGCTGCAGGCGGGCTCGGTCGCCTATGCGCGCTTCACCGCGGTGCTGAAATAGCCGCGACCGAATCGAAAGCGTCGTACGCTAGCCGCAACACCATGACATCCGACTACCGCGAGATCTTTGGCGCAGAGGGCCCGTTGGCGCGTGTGCTGCCGGGCTATTCATTTCGCCCCGAACAGGCCGCGATGGCCAAGGCGGTCGCGCGCGCGCTCGCGAACCGTGAGCCGCTGTTGGTCGAGGCCGGCACCGGCACCGGAAAGACATTCGCCTACCTCGTTCCCGCGATGCTCTCGGGCCGCAGCGCGATCATCTCCACCGGCACTCGAACGCTGCAGGACCAGTTGTTTCGCCGCGATGTGCCGATGCTTGCGCAGGCGCTCGGGATGCCGCTGAAAATCGCTTTGCTGAAGGGCCGATCCAATTATCTGTGCCGGCACCGGCTGGATCTCGCGAGCCACCAAGGATCCCTGCTGGATGGCGAGCGCGGCGCGGCGCGCACTCTCGGCAGAGTCATGCGCTGGGCGTCGACGACGAAAAGCGGCGATCTGGCCGAGCTCGCGGATTTGCCCGAACAGTCGCCGCTGTGGCCGAGCATCACGTCGACCCGGGACAACTGCATCGGCCAGGAATGCCGCCAGTTTTCGCGCTGCCACGTGATGGAGGCGCGGCGCGCGGCGCAGGCGGCCGATGTCGTCATCGTCAATCATCACCTGCTGCTCGCCGACCTCGCGCTGAAAGACGAAGGGTTCGGCGATCTATTGCCCGGCGCCGACGCGATCATTCTCGACGAGGCGCACCAGGTGCCGGAGACCGCGGCTCAATTCTTCGGCAAGAGTTGGTCCGCGCGGCAGGCTGAATTGCTTGCGCGTGATGCGGCGGCCGAGCTCAAGGCGGCCGGCGTGCAGGCTCCGCCGTTGAGCGCCGCGCTCGAGGACATCGGCCGCCGCATCGACGGCCTGCGGCGCACCTTGAGCGGCGGAGCGCCGCGCCGCGACTGGACCCAGCTCGCCGACGCATTCCTCGACGAGTTGGCGGATTTGGAGCGTGCGCTCGGCGCGGCCGCGGCGGCGCTCGAAGAGGTCGGCGCCGGTGCGGGAACGGCGAATTGCGCCCGGCGCGCGCGGGCGCTCGCGAGTACGCTCGCCGCGCTGCGCGGCGCGTCCGACGAGCAGGGCGTGCGCGGGGTCGAGACGGGCGCCGCCGGGTTCGCGCTGCAATTCACGCCGTTCGAGATCGCCGCCCGGCTGCGCGAGTGCGTACAAGCGCGCCCGTGCGCATGGGTGTTCACCTCGGCGACGCTCGCGATCGGCGCCGACTTCTCGCATTTCGCCGCACGCGTCGGCCTGCCGGACGCGCGCACGCTGTGCATCGACAGCCCGTTCGATTACCGCAACCAGGCGCGGATATTCCTGCCGCCCTCGATGCCGGACCCGAAGTCGCCGGCCTATGGCGACGCGTTCATCGACGCCTGTGCGCCGCTGCTCGAAGCGGGCGGCGGACGCGCCTTCCTTCTCTATACGAGTTACCGCGGGCTGCGCGAAGGCGTCGAGGCGCTCAGGCGGCGATTCCCCGATCCGCCCTTTCCGGTGATGGTGCAAGGCGAGGCGCCGCGCGAAGTCCTGCTGATGCGATTCCGCGAACTCGGCAACGCTGTGCTGCTCGCCACCGGGAGCTTTTGGGAGGGAGTCGATGTGAAGGGCGAGGCGCTGTCGATCGTCGCGATCGACAAATTGCCGTTTGCATCGCCGGACGATCCTCTGCTCGCGGCCCGCTTGGAAGGGATCCGCCGGCGCGGCGGCAACGGCTTCACCGAATACCAGTTGCCGCAGGCGGTATTGGCGCTGAAACAGGGGGTAGGGCGCTTGATTCGCGACTTCGACGATTTCGGCGTCATCGTCATCGCCGATCCGCGCGTCGCGACGAAGTCGTACGGGCGCGCGTTCCTGGCCGCCTTGCCGCCGAGTCCGGTCATTACCGACGCCGCCTCGGGGGCGCGTTTCCTGTCGGAGCACTTGACGAAGCGCGACCCCGTGGCCACCGCCGCCGCGGGCGCGGGCTGAGCCGATGCGCATTCTCGCACTCGATGCATCGACCGAAGCCTGTTCCGCCGCACTGCTCTACCAGGGGCAATTGATCGAACGCTACGAGGAGCTGCGCCTGGGCAGCGCCGAACGCCTCATCGGCATGGTCGCCGAGGTGCTGAATGAAGGCGGCATCGGCCCGGCGTCGCTCGACGGCATTGCCGCCGGCATTGGTCCCGGTGCATTCACCGGCGTGCGCATCAGTGTCTCGGTCGCCCAGGGCCTCGCGTTCGGCCTCGGCTTGGGCGTCGTGCCGGTATCGACGCTCGAAGCGCTCGCCGAGCCCGCGGGCGGCGGCGGCCCGGTTCTCGCCTGCCTCGATGCGCGCATGGGCGAGGTTTATTGGGGTTGTTTCCGCGCGGATGCCGCGCGCGGCATCGAGCCTGTGAACCGGTCGCGCGTCGGCGCCGCGGATACCGTTCGAGCGCCCGCGGGAGCCGTGTACCGGGGAATCGGCCGCGGATTTTCCGCTTATCCGGCGCTCGCCGCGGTTGCGGGCGTCGAGCTCGCGCCGGCCGATGCGTGGACCTTGCCGCGCGCCGGCGCGATCGCGCGCTTGGCGGCGATTCGCCTGGCCCGCGGCGAAGCGCTGGACCCGGCCGCGCTCGTGCCGTTGTATCTGCGCGACAAGGTGGCGCTGACCGAAGCGGAACGCGGCCTGTAGCCGGATTTTCGCCGCATCGCGCGCCGCGTCACACAATCGTCATATTCCAGCGTTGTAATAGCTGGTCAATGGAATCAAAGAGCTACCGCCGCAAATGAGCGCAAAACGCATTCTCATCGTCGAAGACGAAAAGGCGATTCGCGACATGACCGCGTTCGGTCTGCGGCGCGCCGGCTTCGAT
>DAIDVO010000201.1 GCA_027456085.1 Steroidobacteraceae bacterium
CCTGAGCCTCATTGACCTTGAGGGCACGTCCCTCGACTTCGTGGCCATTCAAAGCTTGCATCGCGCGCGCCGCATCGGCGCTCGCCATTTCAACCAAGCCGAAGCCCCGAGGACGACCGGTGTCGCGATCGTTGATCAGCGCCACTGACTGCACCGCGCCGTGCTTTTCGAACAGCGTGCGCACAGCGGACTCGTCCATGGAGAACGGGAGATTGCCAACATACATTTTCGTCATTGAAGAAACCCTACTAATAGAAAACTATCGGCCGGTCACGCTTACACACTTTCAACAGCATGCGATATGCCTGCCACCTGGGTCGAAGAAACCTGCTTAAGGGGTTGTGGCCACGGTGACGCCGGAGCGGCGCGGTGACCAGAAACGTACCAAGTAGAACTTCACGAACCGGCGCCTAGCATACAGGAATTCATGATTTTTACGAATATTTACGAATAGGAATATTTAGCATTGAATCCCCGGCCTCGGCGCGACACAATCACGGACCGCCGCGCGGTGCACGCGCCTGCGTTCAGAATGCGCGAACCGACTGCCTGTTCCAGCGCTGCTGCGTCGCACAAGGAGCCCATGAATACAGCATCGGAATACCCTTTGATGCCGACGCCACCGTCGCGCGGTCGAGCGCTCGGTTTGCGTTTGACATTGTTCGCTCCGCGCTACTGGCTCACTTGGATCGGCCTTGGCCTGATGCGCGCCGTCGAGCCGCTGCCCTATGCGGCGCAGCGGCGCGTGGGGAGCGCACTCGTCCACCTGATCCGCCATCTCCCGCTCGCCTATCTGCGCATCGCGCGGCGCAATATTCAATTGTGCCACCCCGAGATGTCCGCCGCCGAGCAAGAGGCGCTGCTCTGGCGCCACTGTCAGAGCCTCGGCATCGGCTTGTGCGAGACGGCGAGCAGTTGGTGGAGCGTCGATGAGAAAGTGAGCCGGCGCGCGCAAATTCATGGGCTCGAGCACCTGCATGCCGCGCTCGCCAAGGGGCGCGGCGCCATCGTGATCGGCGGGCACTTCACGACGATCGAGATCGCGACCCGAATCTTGGGTACGGTCGTACCGCTGAACGTCCTCTACCGGCCGCCGAAGAACGCGCTTCTTGCCCATACGATGCTGACGAGCTTCAACCGGCACGGCAAGCCGATTGCGTACGACGACATCCGCGCGATGATCCGCGCGCTCAGGAACAACGAAATCGTCTGGTATGCGCCGGACCAGAGCTACCGCAACAAGGGAGCGGCGATGGTCGACTTCTTCGGCATTCCGGCCGCGACGACGACCGCGACCTCGCGGCTCGCGCGCATAACCGGCGCCGCGGTCCTGACCTATTTTCCGGAACGGCTGCCGGCCGGCGAAGGATACCGCGTATTCATCGGACCCGCGCTGTGCGACTTTCCGGGCGCATGCGTGGTCGACGACGCGGAGCGGTTCAACCGTCTGCTGGAATCGCAAATTCGGCGGGTGCCGGAGCAATACCTGTGGATGCACCGGCGCTTCAAGGGATTGAGCGCGGACTACCCGGACTACTACGGCCGCGATGCGCGCAACAAGGCCGCGACCGCCGCTGCCATCGACGGCGCTGCCTGATCAGCGCGCGCTGAAACGGGGACCGAGGCGTCCCACCATTTCCAATAATTCGCGCCGCATCGGCGCCGCATCGAGACGCAGAGGGCGCTTGCGCAAGCGGCCGATTTCAGCCGCGGTATACGGCTTGAAGCCCTTCGGCAGGTGAGCCGCGTCGAAACGCCACAGCATCCAGTTCAACAGTTCGCCCAAATTGGCGTCCGACAAGGCCGAAGTCGCGACACCGGGAACGCGCCCGAGATATTCGCGGCCGCCGGGCACCGAGAGGAATCGCGCGACATTGCCCTTCAGCGGCGGCGCGGTCGCGGCCGAGCCGCCGCCGTCCTGCCGGTGACAACCCTGGCAGTTCAGGGTCCAGTTCTGCCAAGCGCGCTGAACGTTGGCGACTCCCGCTGGGGCGCCCGCAGGAATCGCCGCGACCGCGTGCGCGGCAACAAACGCCACGCACAGCGCCGCTGCGGCGCTTGTTAGCGACAGTCGGCCCATCGCTTCATCTCGGTTCGATGGCCGCGCCCAGAATGACCGCCGTCGAACAAGTGTAGGACTGGCTTTTCGTGCCGAAGCACCAGGTAACCTCGTTGTTGTTCTGCGGGCGCACGACCGGACGGTCGCCGTCGTTGCGCTGGCAATTGCAGCGGCCCCAAAGCACGCCGCCGCAGCAATCGTTGTACGAGATGATGTAATTGCGCTGGTCGGCGGGATTGCGGCACGTGCCTATCCACGTGATCTGCGACATCTCGGTGCCCGGCGGACAGGCGTTGACGCTGCCGCCGTAGCAGGTACAAAGCGAACCGTCGATCGCGCAGTACCGCCAGTAGTCGCATTGCGTCGGATCTCCGGGATCCTGCGGATTCCCGCTCGGCTTGGGCGGCTGGCGGCCGGAATTTGGATCCGACGCCGGCGCTGCGTCGGCGCGCGCGACCGGCAGCAGCGGCAATGCCGAGGCGCCGGCGAGCATTGCGCCGAGCACGCTGAACACGCTGCGCCGCGAGGTGCGGCTCGCGAATCCGCGCAGCGCTTTTTCCGCCAATCGATCGATTTGAGCCACGTTCATTCTCCCGAAGATGCGCGTCTCTGCGCGCGTTCACTGAGGAATTGCTGGATACTGCCGACGCCGTTCTCCTTGGCGACGAACAAGCTTTCCAAATGCTCGCGCGTATTCACAAGGCCGCTAGCCGCGAGCTTGCCCGCCTCGTCGATCAGCACCGCATAAGGCAATTTGGCGACAGCGAAGCTGCGCCCCAGCTGTTCCGAGACGACATACGGAAATTTCCCGAGGCCCTTCTCCTGCACGAAGGCCTCGTGCTTATCCAGCTCGCCGTCGCTCGCGAGTACGATGTCCAGCCATTTTCGCTCCGCGCCATGCGCCGACTTGACCGAAGGCAGCAGCGCCTCGCAGACCGCGCAATTCGGCGACACGAACAACAGAAGCTGGCTGCGGCCGCCGCGTACGCCGCCGATCTGCAGCGCGCCGCCTTCGAGCGTGGTCACGGTCAGTTGCGGCGCCGGCTCGCCTAGCTTCAGCGGCTGGCGCAGCGCCAAGGCTCCGGCGGGTGCGATGCGTTCGTGCAGCACGCCGACCTGTCGCGCGAGCACGATGCACATGAGACCGAGTACGATCACGGCAATCCAAAGAACGATTTGCGAGGCGATCACGAAGCTCACAGCGCTTCTCCGGTGCCGAGCGGCCGCAGCGCCGTCAACTGGTCGAGCGCGCCGTAGACCGCGATCATCCCGAACCCCGCGACGAGCCGCGTCGCCAAATCCGCGATGCTCCAGGCGCGCGCGGCCGTGCCCGGATCGCGCGCGCTGCTTAGCGCGACGAACACGCAAAGAAGCGCGAGCACGAGCGCACGCATCCAGTGGAAGCCCCCGAGCGCACGCTGCGCCTCGCCGAAGCTACAGCCGCAATCGACGTCGCTCCTGCCGGCCGAGACCGCCCGCAGCAGAGCGGCGAAATACACGCTCCAAATCGACGCCGCGAGCCAGGCGCCCGCGGTGCGCCCTGCCGAAGTCCACAACGACAAGCCGGCGCCCGCCTCCGCCGCGGCGAGCGCGGCGACTATCCAGGCGGCCGCGCCGCGCCGGATGCCGCCGAGATCCTGTGCGGCGCGCAGCGCGCGCGCGCCGCAGGATCTTGTGCGCGGCCGACACGAGCAGCAAAAGCGAAAGGAATGCGCCGATCTGGGCCGCCGCCGCTGCCGCTACCGCCGCATTCACCGCTGCAATACCCATGTCAACGCTCGACACCCATTATCAAGGCACCGGCTGAATCAGCATGCGCGTCGAGAAGCCCGGCAGGTTCAGGCTGCGGATCAGGCCGCCGGTCGCCGGGTCGTATACGTCGAGACGTTGGTCGGCTTGGACGAGCAGCAGCGGCGACGCATCCTGGGTGAGCGCGATCGAGGAGCCCGGCCGCACCAGGCGCAAGCGCCGCACGCGGGTCTTCGTATCCACGTTGAATACCCAGACTTCGCTGCTGGCGTCCTTGTGCGTGCCTTCATGAGCGTGCTCCTGCATCAGCACGTACAGCAATTTGTCACCCTCGCCGGCGGCGATTTGCCAGCCGGCCGGCCGCCAGTGCGCCGGCAGGTCCGCGGCGCCGACGAGGGGCCACTTGGGCAGGATCTTGACCTCATCGCCGCGTAGGTCAACCGGCTGGACGATGCCGTGCATGCTCGGAAAATAGCGGACGCCGCCAACGATCGCCGAGGCCGTGAACAGAGGATCGTGATCCAAATCGTTGAATTTTCGCGTCTCGCGGCGGCCGATGACCTTGCCCGCGGCGTCGAGCTTCAACGACAGCATCGTGCCGCTGGAACACATCGTCGAGAAGCCGCGCGCGCCGGTCGGATAGATCAGCGAGCAGCCGGGGATGTCGATCGAGTTCAACACCTTGCGCGCGATCAAGTCGACGACCGTGACCGAGGAAGCCGGCGTGAAGTCGAACACCAGACCCATGCGTTCATGATCCGTGAACGCGAACATGCCCTGCATCGTGGTGATCAGCGCGCGCTTCGCGCCCGGCAGAACGATCTCGCCGATCGGATTCAAGGTCTTCGTGTCGTAGACGGTAATGTAATCGGTGCGCGTACCGCGCGTGTAGCGCGACCAGACCGTATCCGCGGTATAGATCTCCGGTCGATTCTTCGGCACGAGCAGCGTGGTCGAGTCGCGAGCCTGTAATTGACCCTCGACGTCGCGCGAATCGCTGCCGACGTTGCGCAGTTCGATCCGGTTCGACGCGTAATTCAGGAATACCCAGGACTGCGGATAGCGCTCCGGCAGGGTCCTCACGTTTGGAACGGGTTCGGCCGGCAAAGGCTCCGGAAAGTCGACGGCTCCGGCCGGAGGCGTCAAAAAGAACAGCGCGAAAAACGAAACGAGCAACGCCCGGACGCTATGTGCTTTCATGGACATCCGCAAACTCCCTTTTTCGCCGAGTGTACGTCAAGCGCGCCGATCCCACCACCGGACGGCGCCGCCGGCGCTGGATACCCGGTATATTGGCGGCGCATGAACGCCGCAAGAACAGCTTTTTACGTCGCCGTCGGCGGCGCGGGCGCCGCATTTTTCTATGCCGCAGCGCGTGCCGCGCGCCGCCTGCCGGACGTGCGCTGGCCGAGCATGCCCGAAGTCGCGGTCGGATTCGCCACCGATTTCCTCGACGCGCTCGGCATAGGCTCGTTCGCACCGACCACGGCGATCTACAAGCTGCGCCGCATGGTGCCGGACGAGTTGATTCCGGGCACTCTCAACGTCGGCCATACGCCGAGCGCGATCGCCGAAGCGATCATTTTCGTGACCGCGATCATCGTCGATCCGATCCTCCTGATCAGCGTCGTCTCGAGTGCCGCCTTGGGAGCCTGGCTCGGGGCGGGCATCGTCGCGCGCCTGCCGCGAAGAGCGATCCAATGGTTCATGGGTTCGGCGTTGATCATCGCCGGCTGCGTGTTCGCGGCGGTCAATTTGGGCTTATTGCCCGGCGGCGGAATGGCCATGGGTCTCGTCGGCTGGAAGTTCGCGCTCGCCGTCGGCGTCAACTTCATTTACGGAGCGCTGATGAGCGTGGGCATCGGCTTGTACGCCCCGTGCATGATCACGCTCGCGCTGCTGGGGATGAACCCCATTGCCGCATTTCCGATCATGATGGGCGCCTGCGCCTTGCTGCAGCCCATCGCCAGCCTGCGATTCTTCAAAACCGGCCGTTTCGCCTGGGGGCCGT
>DAIDVO010000202.1 GCA_027456085.1 Steroidobacteraceae bacterium
GATTCACCGGGCGCTTCAGCAGGCACAGCCTTCGTAAGCTCCGTATAATCTCACGGTGCAAACCATCCATGTGGACGTCGGCCAGTCGCATTATCCAATCGAGATCGGCCCGGGCCTGCTCGGCGACCGCGGCTTGCTCGATGCCCGAATTCCGGGGCGGGACCTCCTCGTCGTCAGCGACGTCACCGTCGCACCGCTGTACCTTGAGCGGCTGCGCGATTCGCTGCCCGGCCGGCGCATCGGCGCATGCGTCCTGCCCGACGGAGAGCGCCACAAAACGCTGCGGACGGCGGCCGTCGTATTCGATGCGCTGGTCGCGTGCAAGCTCAACCGCGACGCAACCTTAGTCGCGCTCGGCGGCGGCGTAGTCGGCGACATCGGCGGCTTTGCCGCGGCCTGCTATCAACGCGGCATCGCCTGCGTCCAAATTCCGACGACGCTGCTCGCGCAGGTCGATTCCTCCGTCGGCGGGAAAACGGGCGTCAACCATCCGGGCGGCAAGAATCTGATCGGCGCGTTTCATCAGCCCGCGGCCGTCATCGCCGATACGGATACGCTGGCGACGCTGCCCGATCGCCAGCTGCGCGCGGGCCTCGCCGAGATCATCAAATACGGCTGCATCGCCGATCCCGCGCTGTTCGCATGGCTCGAGAACAACGTGCATCGGATTCTCGCGAGGGACGCGGACGCATTGACGCATGCAATCGCGAGATCCTGCCGGATCAAGGCCGCAATCGTGGCGCGCGACGAGCGCGAGGCGAATGTCAGGGCGATCTTGAATTTCGGCCATACCTTCGGCCATGCGATCGAGGCGGCCACTGCCTACGAGCGCTATCTGCACGGCGAGGCGGTGGCGATCGGCATGCTGATCGCGGCGGATCTGTCGCTGCGGCTCGGAATGATCGAGCCGTCGGTGCTCCACCGCATCGGCGCATTGCTAGCGGCGGCCGGATTGCCGACTGCAGCGCCGCGCATCGGCGCCGCCGCGGCGCGTGATCTCATGAAAATGGACAAGAAAGTGCTCGCGGGCACCGTGCGGCTGGTGCTGCTCCCGGCGCTCGGCGCGGCCGCCGTGACCGCCGATTACGCCCAGGCCCCGTTCGACGGCGTGCTCATGGAGTATTTCGGATGATGGACCTTGCGCCTTACGCCGCGCATGAAGGCGATTCGCGCGGCCGGCGCCACGCGGAGCCGAAGCCCGCTTATCGCTCCGAGTATCAGCGCGACCGCGATCGCATCGTGCATTCGACGGCGTTCCGCCGCCTCGTCTACAAGACGCAGGTCTTCGTCAATCATGAAGGGGACCTCTACCGGACACGCCTGACGCATTCGCTCGAAGTCGCGCAGATCGCCCGCACGGTTGCCGGCGCGCTGCAAGTCAACGAAACGCTGTCCGAGGCCATTTGCCTCGCGCACGACCTCGGCCATACGCCGTTCGGCCACGCGGGCCAGGATGCGCTCAACGAATGCATGGTGGATTTCGGCGGCTTCGAGCACAATCTGCAAAGCTTGCGCGTCGTCGACGAACTCGAAGAACACTATGCGGACTTCGACGGCTTGAACCTGACGTTCGAGTGCCGCGAAGGCATCTTGAAGCACTGTTCGTACAAGAATGCGCTCGCGCTCGGCGACGTGGGCGAGCGCTTCATCGCGCGCCAGCAGCCGGGGCTCGAAGCCCAGCTCGCGAATTTCGCCGATGAAATCGCGTACAACAACCACGACGTCGAGGATGGCATACGCGCCGGCCTCATCGGCGTGGACGAGCTCGCGGCCGTCGCCCTGTTCGACAAGCACTTCGGCGCGGTCAAGTCGCTTTATCCTTCCTTGGGCGGCCGGCGCCTGGTTTACGAGGTTTTACGCCGCATGATCAATCATCTGGTCACGGACTTGATCGATTCATCCGCGCGGCGCCTGCGTGAGGCGGGCGCCGCGTCTATCCGCGACGTTCGGCAACATGATGCGTTCCTGATAGGTTTCAGCGCGGAAACCGCGCGCGACAATCGGGACTTGAAGTCGTTCCTGCGCGAAAATCTCTACAAGCATTACAAGGTCCAGCGGATGACCTCGAAGGCGCGCCGCGTGGTGCGCGAGCTGTTCGATGCGTTCTTCGCGGATCCCGCCCTGATGCCCGACGAACATCGAGCGGCGGGTACGCGCTGGGAGGCGGCGCACGGTCCTGCGGGGCGCGCGCGCGCCGTGTCCGACTACATCGCGGGCATGACGGACCGCTATGCGATTCTGGAACACCGCCGGCTCTTCGACCCCGGCGAGCGCACGTGAGTGCCGTGCTGAAGAACGATTTGCTGCTGCGCGCGCTGTTGCGCGAACCGACGCCGCGGCGTCCGATTTGGCTGATGCGCCAGGCCGGACGCTATCTTCCGGAGTACCGGGCTACGCGTGCCCGCGCCGGCAATTTTCTCGCGATGTGCATGAATCCGGAAATCGCCTGCGAGGTCACGCTGCAGCCGATCGACCGGTACCCGCTGGACGCCGCGATTCTCTTTTCCGACATTCTGACGATCCCGCACGCGATGAATTTAGGGCTGGAATTCGAGACAGGCGAGGGTCCGCGGTTCGCGCATCCGGTTCGCAGCGCCGCCGATATCGAGAAGCTGCCGGTGCCGGATCCGGGGCGCGAATTGAAATACGTAATCGATGCGGTCGCCCTGATCCGCCGCGAGCTTGACGGGCGCGTGCCCTTGATCGGGTTCGCGGGAAGCCCGTGGACCGTCGCGACATACATGGTCGAAGGCGGCGGCAGCAAGGCCTTCGCGAAGATCAAGCGCATGATGTACGAAGCGCCGCGGGATCTCCATCGGCTCCTGGCGAAGCTTGCGCAGGCGACGACCTTGTATCTGAATGCGCAAATCGCGGCGGGTGCGCAGGCGGTCATGGTATTCGACACCTGGGGCGGCGCTTTGACGCCCGCGCAGTACGAGGAGTTTTCATTGCGCTACATGGCCGAGATCGTCGGCGCACTGACGCGCGAGGCAAGCGGCCGCACCGTTCCTCGCATCGTGTTCACGAAGGGCGGCGGGGCCTGGCTCGCCAAGACCGCCGCGATCGGCTGCGACGCCGTCGGCGTCGACTGGACGACGGATCTATCGAGTGCGCGGAAAATGGTTCGCGATACGGTCGCCTTGCAAGGCAACCTCGATCCGGCGGCGCTGTTTGCCCCGCCAGATACCCTGCGCGTGGAGGCGATCAAAGTGCTCGACGGGTTCGGCTCCGGTCCGGGGCACGTATTCAACTTGGGCCACGGCATCACCCCCGAGGTCGATCCGGAACGCGTGGCGGTGCTGGTCGAGACGGTGCGCAGCTATCGCTTGGCTTGAGCGCGGTCGGCGGCGGCGAGTTCATCGCGCAACGTGCGGCGCAGAATCTTGCCGACGTTCGTCTTCGGCAATTCCGCGCGGAAGTAGACGTGCTTCGGCACCTTGTAGGCGGTCAAGTTCTTGCGGCAATGGGCGAGCAGCGCTTCGACGTCGAGAGCCGGATCCTTCTTGACGACGAATAGAGCGACGACCTCGCCCGAGTTTTCATCGGCCTCGGCGACCGCCGCGGCTTCGAGCACGCCCGGGAACTCGACCGCGACGCCCTCCACCTCGTTCGGATAAACATTGAATCCCGACACGAGGATCATGTCGTTCTTGCGGTCCTCGATGAACACGAAACCGTCGGCGTCGATGCGGCCGATATCGCCGGTGCGCAGCCAGTCCCCGAAGAACGCCTTCTCGGTCTCGTCGGACCGATTCCAATACCCCCTCGTCACCTGCGGTCCGCGCACGCAGATCTCGCCTATCTCGCCGATGCCCAATTCCTTGCCGCCGTCGTCGCGAATCGAGATCTCGGTCGACGAAATCGGCAAGCCGATCGAGCCGTTGAAGTCGAGGCCGGTCGGATTGATGCAGGCCGCGGGCGAGGTTTCCGTCAATCCCCAGGCCTGGGTCAATATGCAGCCGGTGACTTCCTTCCAGCGGGCGGCGACCGCCGCCTGCACCGCCATGCCGCCGCCCAAGCTTATGCGCAGCGCGCTGAAATCGACGCGGTCGAAGCGCGGCGTGTTGAGAAGGGCGTTGAACAGCGTGTTCACGCCGCTGATGAAATAGAATTTGTATTTCTTGAGTTCGGCGACGAAACCGGGGAAATCACGCGGATTCGTGATCAATACGTTGTGGGCGCCCACGTGCAGGAACACAAAGCAATTCGCGGTCAGCGAAAAGATATGATATAGCGGCAGCGCCGTGATCACGATCGGATCGGCTTTTGCGGTCAGCGCCGGCCGGATCCAGGCGCTCGCCTGCAGGAGATTCGCGATGATGTTCCGGTGCGAGAGAATCGCGGCCTTGGCGACGCCGGTCGTGCCGCCCGTGTACTGTAGAAATGCGATTTCGGCGGTCGCCGCCGGTACCGGCTCCATTTCGAGGCCGCGGCCCGCCGACAGCACCCGCTTGAAGCGCTGCGAGCCGTGGATTGACCACGCGGGGACCTGTTTGCGGACGTGGCGCAGCACGAAATTCACGATCGGGCCGCGCGGCAGGCTCAGCAAGTCGCCGACGCCGGTCACCAATACGTTCTTCAGCTGAGTTTTCGGCAGAACCGACTGAAGAACGTGCGCGAAATTCTCCAGGATGACGATCGTCTTCGCGCCCGAATCGCAGAGTTGATGCTCGAGCTCACGCGCCGTGTACAGGGGATTGGTGTTGACGACGACCATTCCGGCGCGAAGAACGCCGAACAGAGCCGCCGGGTATTGGAGGACGTTCGGCATCATCAACGCGACCCGATCGCCGCGCACCAGTCCCGACTTGTGCTGCAGCCATGCCGCGAATGCGCGGCTCAAGCGGTCGAGCTCGGCGAACGACAAGGTCGTGCCCATATTGGAGAACGCCGGCCGGTCGCGGTATTTCGCACAGGCCTCGTCGAACAACTCCCTGATCGAGGCGTACGCTCCCGCGTCGATTTCCGCCGGCACGCCGGCAGGGTATCGCTTCAGCCATATTCGCTCCACGCGGGCCCACTCCTCGTTATTATTGGGCGTGTATAGCACCGGTTCGCGGCGCCAGCAATGCTCCGACGGCGATACGGGCATTTTCAACCTTAAGGAGTGGCGGCATGAAAATCCGAACGCTTGCTTGTGCCGGCTTGTGTGCGGCGTTGTCGGGCTGCGTGCTCGGCTACGGCCATTGTCTGTTTCTCGATCCGGTCCGGACTTCGCTGACCGGTACGCTCCATTTCCGGTCGTATCCGGCCGGCGGCGGAATAGACCGGGTCGCGGTCCTCGCCTTCGACCGAACCGCGTATGTTTACGCGCCCGCGGAAAGCCGCCAATGTGTCGCGGCGAACGATGCCGAGCTCACGGGCTGGTCGGAATATCCGCCGGAATTGAAGGAAAATACCCGAGTCACCGTCGATGGTGCGTTGATTCCGGCGGTGTCGGCGCGCCAGCACACGCGCTTTGTGATCAAGATCCGTGATATCGAGCCCGAGCTGCCGGCGCCGCCGCCCGGGCCGCATTAGCGGAATTTGGATGGGCGCCGAAACCCATTACAATACGCCCGCGTGGCTATCAACCAGGGAGATGCGATTCGTGAAGAAATATATTTTTAATTTCGCTGTGATATTGGCCGTCGTTGCACTGGCTTTGCCGAGCCATCAGGCCATGGCGAAGCGTGCGATCGCATGCAGCGACGGGACGACGTCGACGGCGTCCGGCCGCGGAGCGTGCAGCGGTCATGGCGGCGTGATGAAGAAGGCGAAGACCGCGAAGGTCGCGAAAGTCGGGAAGGCTGCGAAGGTCGAAAAGACCGCGAAGGCCGCGAAAGTCGGGAAAGCCGCGAAGGTCGAAAAGACCGCGAAGGCCGCGAAGGTCGAGGCGCCCGCGAAGGCCGCAGCGGCGGGCGCGACCGCAAAATGCAAGGACGGCACCTACTCGCACGCGAAGAACCACCGGGGCGCATGTTCGAAGCACGGCGGCGTTGCCGAGTGGCTGGCCAAGTAAGCGCAGGACAGCGTCGAAGACGATCGGCGGCGAACCGGCGAACACGGTTCGCCGCCTTTATTTTCTCAGCAGCGGCCGCAATACCTTCCAAACGTTCGCGACAAGCCGCGGTTGTCCGCGTACATTCGGATGTATGCCGTCGGCCTGCATCAAAGCGGGCGTCATCGCGACATCATCGAGGAAAAACGGCACGAACGCCACGCGCGCCTTGGCGACGTCGCGGTACGCGCGCTGAAACTGCGCCGTATATTCCGGGCCGTAATTCGGCGGTATGCGCATGCCGAGCAGGATCACGGAAGCGTGGGCCGCGCGCGCGAGCCTGACCATTTTGCTCAAATTGGCGCGCATCGCCGCAATCGGCAGCGCGCGCAAGCCGTCGTTCCCGCCGAGTTCGAGAACGACGATTTGGGGATGGTGGAGCGCGAGTGCGCGCGGCAGCCGCGACAATCCCCCGGCGGTCGTTTCACCGCTGACGCTGGCGTTGACGACCTGGTAACCGTACCCTTGATCTTGAAGTTTCGCCTGCAGCAAAGCGACCCAGCCGTTCTCGACGGCAATGCCGAAGCCGGCGCTGATGCTGTCGCCGAAAACGAGGATGGTGTTCTCGGCGCGGGCAACCGCGGCGGTGGCGGCAAGCAGACACAGCAAAGTTATGCGAATCACGGTTTCTCCCGACGCTAGAGCAAATGCCTGAAGATCGAATCGTCCTCGAAGCCGAGCACCTGTCGAAGACCGGAGCGAGTCCGGAGGGGCCGCTCGTCATTCTCACCGACGTCAGTCTGCGCGTGCGGGCCGGTGAGACTCTCGCGATCATAGGGGCGTCCGGCACCGGCAAATCCACGCTGCTCGCGCTGCTCGCGGGACTCGACACGCCGACGAGCGGCCGGGTATTCATTGCCGGCGAGGACCTGACGGCGCTCGACGAAGACGGCCGCGCCGCGCTCCGCGGAAAACACGTCGGCTTCGTCTTTCAGTCCTTTCATCTCATACCATCGCTGACTGCGATCGAAAACGTCATGCTGCCGCTCGAGTTGGTCAACTGCGCCCACGCGCGCGAACAGGCGGCGAGGACCTTGGGCGCCGTCGGCCTGGGCGCGCGCCAGGCCCATTATCCCAAACAGTTGTCCGGCGGAGAACAACAGCGCGTCGCAATCGCGCGGGCGTTCGTCACGCGTCCGGCGCTGCTGTTCGCCGACGAGCCGACCGGCAACCTCGACACCACGACCGGCCAGCGCATCATCGATTTGCTGTTCGACCTGAATCGCAGCGCCGGCAGCACGCTAGTGCTCGTTACCCACGACCCGGCGCTCGCCGTGCGCTGTGAGCGCAAAATCGAACTCGACGCAAGCCGCCCGTAGAGGATCGACTATGGTGCAAGTCCTTCGATTCGCTCTGCGCAATCTCTGGCGCGCCCTGAAGTCCGGCGAAATGCTCGTGCTCTTGTCGGCACTCACCGTCGCCGTGTTGTCGTTGACCGCGGTCGGCTTCTTCACCAGCCGCATTTCACAGGGTGTGCGCGCAAAAGCGAACGAAGTATTGGCGGCGGACCTGCGGATCGAGTCAGGGGCCCCGCTGCCGCGGCGCTATTTCGAGGCGGCGCGCGCGGCCGGCCTGCGCGCCGCCGAGGAGTGGTCGTTCCCGACCGCTCTGTTCAAGGGAGACCAGAGCCAGCTGGCGGCCGTGCATGCCGTGACGCCGGGGTACCCGCTGCGCGGCGCCGTGCGCATCGCCGCTGTGCCGTTCGGCGCCGCGCGCAGCGTGCATTCGATACCCGCGCGGGGCGAGGTCTGGCTGGATGCGCGGATACTCGCGCAGCTCGATCTTGAGGTCGGTGCAAGCTTGCGCATCGGCGGCGCCTCGTTTCGGATCGCGCATGTGCTCGACTATCGACCCGACCAGGGAACCGGCTTCGTCAATCTCGCGCCTGCCGTGTTGATGAACAGCGCCGACGTGGCGGCGACCGGCCTCGTACAGCCGGGCAGCCGCGTGACGTATGCGGGACTGTTCGCCGGCCCGGCGGGGGCGGACCGCGCATTTCACGCCTACCTAGTCGCCCACAAGGCGCCGGCCGAGCGCATGCGCGACGTCGAGGAAAGCGGCCGCCAATTGAACTTTGCGATCGACCGCGCGAGCCGATTCCTCAACCTCGCGAGTCTCGCGTCGGTGCTGCTCGCCGCCGTCGCCGTCGCGATGGGTGCGCGGCGTTATGCGGCGCGCCATATGGAGGCGGTCGCGTTGATGAAATGCATGGGTGCCGCTCAAGGCTTCGTGCTGTCGATCGCGATCGTCGAGTTGACCCTGGTGGCGCTGGCGGCGGTCGTCGCCGGCGCGCTGCTCGGGTTTTTGGCGCAGTCCGGTATCGCGTGGCTGCTGCGCGATCTGATCCGCGAACGGTTGCCCGCGGCGACGCCGTTGCCGGTGGCGGTTGCGTTCGCGACCGTGATCGTCATGTTGATCGGATTCGCCCTGCCGCCGTTGATCAGGCTCAAAGCCACGCCGCCGCTGCGCGTGCTGCGCAATACGATCGAACCGCCGCCGTTGCGCCATGGCTTGTCGCAAGCGCTCGCGCTTGCGTCGATGGTCGCGATTCTGTGGATCCTGGTTCGCGACACCGAACTCGTCGTCGATGTTTCGGTCGGCGTCCTTGGCGTCGGCGCCGCCTTGACGGTCGCGGGCTACGGTCTGGTGCGACTGACCGGCCGGCTGCGCGGCGGCGTCGGCGTCGCGTGGCGGTACGGGCTCGCCAACGTGTCGCGCCGCGGCAGCGCGAGCGTCGTGCAGGTCGTCGCCTTCGGCCTGGGGTTGATGGCGCTGTTGCTGCTCGCGGTCGTGCGCGGCGACCTTCTCGCCGATTGGCGCGCGAGCCTCGGCAAGGGCGTGCCGAACAACTTCCTGATCAACATCCGGCCCCAGGACGTCCAACCGCTCGCGCAATACCTCGGTGCGCACGGCGCCGGACCGGCACCGATGTATCCGATGGTGCGTGCGCGCATCACCGCGATCGATTCGCGGCCGCTCGCTACGCTGCGCTTCGACAGCGCCCGCGGACGCGCGTTCGCCGAGCGCGAGCAAAATTTGACCTGGGCGGCGCATCTTATGCCGGATAACAGCCTCGTCGAAGGGGCCTGGTGGACGCCCCGGGACATCGGCAAGCCGCTGGTGTCGATTTCGACCGAGTACCGCGACGCCTTGCATCTCAAGCTCGGCGACGAGATCAGTCTCGACGTCGCCGGCGAGGTGTTGACGGCGCGTGTCGCGAGCGTGCGAGAAATACGCTGGGACAGCTTCAGACCGAATTTCTTTCTCGTGTTTCCGCCGCATTTGCTCGACGGCGCGGCCGGCACCTACATGACCAGCGTTTTCCTGAGAGCCGATCAACGGCCGCTGCTCGTCGGCCTGCTGCGCCGGTTCCCGAGCGTGTCGGTATTCGACGTCGATGCGATCCTCGACCAGGTCCGCGCCATCATGGATCGCGCAGCGCTCGCCGTGCAGTGCGTCTTCGTCTTCACGCTCGCGGCGGGCATCGTGGTTTTGCTGGCGGCGGTTCAATCGACGCGCGACGAGCGCCGCTACGAAAGCGCGATCCTGCGCACGCTCGGCGCGAGCCGGATGACCGTGCTGCAGGGCGTGGCCGCGGAGTTTTGCGCGCTCGGCCTGCTGTCCGGCGCGCTCGCCGCTCTCGGCGCAACCGGCATCGGCTGGTTCCTCGCGCGGCGTCTGTTCGCCCTGGACTATACGTTCGACCCGAAGGTCTGGATCATCGGCCTCGTCGGCGGGGGCGCGCTCGTCGGATTGAGCGGCACGCTCGCGACGCGCCGGGTCGTCAACACGCCGCCAATGACGAGCCTGCGCGATAATTGAGCCGCACCCATCCGCCAACGCGAGCGGCGCTCAACGCACGGTCAGCTTGAACCAGCCGACGGCGAGAGGCGTGCCTGCAAAAGGCAGCCCCTCGATGCGCACGTCGTATTCGCCGCCGGCGAGCGCCGATGAATTGAACGCGATCCGCAAGTCGCCATTCGAGTCGCGCGCAATATTGTCGATCATGAGCGCGCGCCCCTGGTCGCGCTTGTCCACCGTTACGCGAAACCGATCTTCGTGCGCGTAAGCCATGTTGACGCGCAAATCGACGATCGCGGGGCTCTGGTGATTCACCTCGACCTGCGCCCGGTCGGCTTCGGACACGCGGTCCGGCGCAACGCGCTGTCCGAATTCCGAGGACGGAGGCGCCATCGTGCCGTTGCTCAATTGGGCGCGGACGTCGGCCAGGTGGTCGCGCAGCACGACATTCTTCGCGAACACGGCCCAAAAACCCAGCACGCTGAAGAGCGTGACGGCGCCGAGGCCGATCATGAAGTACGGCGTCTTCCACCACGGCACACCCGGCTCGGTCAGGTCCTGCGGATTGCCGCTCGCCTCGAGCAGCTTGAGGCTCGCTTGCGTGCGCTCCGCGAGCTTCAGCTCTTCGAGAAAACCCGGGTGTTCCAGGCACCAGCGCTCGAGCTCTCTCGCCCCCTTGAACGGCAACTGGTTGCACAGATAGCGCTCGAGAAGGCCGTTGTCCTCGATGAACTTGCGGTCGAAGCGCAGGCTGGCGGCGTCCGGATTCGGTCGCGATGTCGATGATTCGTTCATTGCCGGCGATTCCCCGTGCACTTAAAGGCCTGTGCGTACCATATGTGAAATAATCGCCGGAAGCGACGG
>DAIDVO010000203.1 GCA_027456085.1 Steroidobacteraceae bacterium
ACGGGGCTTCGAACCACGGGGTCTACAGACGCATGTGCACGCCGAAGAAGTAGGACCGCCCGACCGCATCGAACACACTGGGGTCGGTGTTCGTCTGCGAACTCGACACATAGACCAGGCCCTTATCCATCAGATTGGTGATGCCCGCCCGCAATTGCCAGGTCTTGTTGATGTCGAAAGATCCGAACAAGTCGAAAAGATTGTACGCACCGACGCCGACACCGGGTCTGGACGGCGTCGTGACCGCCGTGACATCCTCCATCGCCGACTGCGAACGCCAGCGCAGGGCGACGGATGCGTGCCGGTTGCGGTAGCCGAAAGTGGTCAGGCCCTTCCATTTCGGATAGCTCGAGCCGATCGTGTTGGTGCCGCCGTAATTTTGGAAATTCGAGCCGGGCACCGTCTGAACCGAGAAGTCCGGCGAATAGCCGATGCCGCTGTTGACGAAAATATCGCCTGTTGCGCTGGTGAATCCCATATCGGCCAACGCCACGCTCCAAGCCGCTTGAATGTCGACGCCGTCTGTCTTCAGGCCGCCGAGGTTCAGGTACGGGGTATTGATGACCGATAAAAGCCCGCTGCTGTCGCGCTGAATCAGCGTACAGAAGGGATTCGCCGCCGAATAGGTGGGGTTCGATCCGTCCAAGTTGTAGCACTTGCTGAGCGCGGTCAACCCGGGGACGACCGATATGACATGGTCGATCTTTATGTCGTAGTAGTCGACGGACAACGAGAGGTTGCTGAGCAGCGGCCTGGCGGAGTGCGACGTCCAGGATACGCCGAAGTTGTAAGTGTCCGCGGTTTCCGGTACGAGCGCCGGATTGCCTTGCACCAAACCTGCGGTGGCGGTCGTCGGGAATTGATAGCTGTCGATGATCGAGGCCGGTATGCCTTGCGCGAGGCACAGCGTCCGCACGTTCGCGCCGTTCGCGCCGGTGCGCGCGGATGAGCGCACATCGCAAGGATCGCCGATCGCGGCGGGCGGCGTGCCGAACGCGATTTGCGTACCGCTCGCGGCGGCGAACAGTTCGCCGATGTTCGGTGCGCGCACCGCCCGCTGGTAGCCGCCACGCACCAAAAGGCTGCTGACCGGCGACCATTTCACATCGCCTTCGTAGCTGTCGACCCCGCCCGACGTCGTGTACTTGGAATGGCGAAACGCCGCGCCGAGACCGAGCTTCTTCGCGAATGGCGCGTCGCTCAACAAGGGGATGTCGATTTGGGCCGCCGCCTCGCTCACCCCGATTGCGCCTTGGGACGGTTGGGAGGCTATGACGGCCTCGATGTTTTGGCTCGCCAACTGCGAGTCCGGGCTGTAGGTATAGCTGTTGCGCCGGTGGTCGGCCAGGATCGCGAGAACCACATCACCCGCCGGCAACGTGAACAGCCTACCCTGCACGACGCCTTGAATGTCGAGCTGGCTGATCGCCTCGGTGCTCTTCGCGGTCGTCGTCATGTACGCTTGGCAAGCCTGTGAAATGTTCGTACTGTTCGCGATGCCGAACGGATTGAAGCCGCCGGCGCAAATCGAATTGCCGCCGTCCGGTGCGTTCAACAGGTTCTGGACCTGGCTCTTCAACACGGCGTTGTAGTTCGACTGCAAGTGATCGGTCGTGTCATAGGCGGCGTAGATGTCCCAGGTCCAATTCTTGATCGGCAATTTGCCGCGCAGGCCGCCGAGAAACTGGGAGGTCGTGTAACGCTCATCCCAAGCCTTGTTCGGGATACCGACATAACGCGCGTTCCAGGTGAACGGCGCCGTGGGATTCGGCCGCGACGCGAGCAGCGTGCGCAGATCCGCGGGAATGAACGGATTGGTCACCGGAATCGTGGTCAATGCTCCGAATTGGGTCAGGCTGTGTCCGCTGCTGGTATAGACATCCGAATCGACGTAGAGGAACTGGCCGTAGGCGGTCACCGAGGGCGTCAACTCATAATCCACCTTCGTGAAAATCGATTTTCGGTTCAGCGGATTGATGATCACCGTTTGCGGGCCGACCGGCATGCGCACATTGCCGCCGAGCAGCGCGTAGTCGCCGGTCGTCGGTCCGAGATAATTCTTCGCCCCCGTCTGCGTGAACAGCGTGCCGTTGTCGTTGAAGCCGAGATTCAAGGTGTTCGAAACCGGCGTCGCGGCCCCGTAGCTCGCGAACAAGTTGTTGACGGCCGTTTGGTTCGGCAAATTCGTCGGCGACGGCACGAACGTGGCTTGTCCGATATAGCCGGACGGCGTCACGAAGTCGTAAAATGGCCGACTCGAGCCGGACAGGCCCTGTCGATGGGTGTTGCCGACCGACACCAAGAGGTGGCCGCGGTCGTCGGCGAACTTCGTGCCGAACGCGGTCGAGACCGAAAACTGACCGGCGTCGCTCTTCATCGAATTGCCGTACTGCGCGTCGGCGGCGATTCCCTCGAAGTCCTGCAACGTGATGAAATTAACGACGCCCGACATCGCGTCCGAGCCGTATACCGCCGATGCACCCCCCGTAATCGTCTGTACGCTGGAGAGGATGGAGTCGGGAATCAAATTGACGTCGACGTCGCCGTAAATGTCGGCAGGCGGCAAGCGCCGTCCGTCGAGAAGCACGAGGTTGCGGTTGGCGCCGAGGCCGTGCAGGTTCACCGTGGCATGGCCGCCGGTTCCCTGCCCTCCGTTCGCGGCGGTGCCGGACGGAGAAAATTGCGGAAGTTGGTTGAGCGCGGATTCCAGCGTCACGGCGCCGGTCTTTTTGACGTCGTCGGCCGTCGTGATGACGATCGGACTCGACGAAATGTGGTTGGGATCTTTGATCAAGGAGCCGGTGACGACGATCGCGGTGAGCGAATCGCCGGAGTCCGCGGCCGATGCGTTCGCGCCGAATGCGGCCGCGGACAGGCAGAGCGCCGCAGACGCGCCGAGCACCACCGCGGTCAGCCGCGCGACGGCGGCGCCCATATAGTCGGTTCGATTGCAGTCCGTCATTGGATTCTCCCCCTAAAATGCCTTTTTTTGGTCCGCTGTGGACCGCTGTTCGTCAACCGGCAACCCGCGGCGTCCCGTTCAATGCGGGGCTATCCCCGGCGAAGTCCTCGATGCTTTCACGATTGCCTCTTTACCCAGCCGGCGCCGGCGCATAGAATAATTAACTAACTAGTTACTCCGTGTCAAGCGCCGTCGGCGCGCAAGCGGATCGGCCCCAAAGAGTGAGAAGAAATGAGTGACCGAAAACATGCCCCTGCCGAAGCATCGGCGCACGCTTCTGCCGCGCGATCCTATTTGATCGGGCTGATCGGCAAGGGCATTCTGCGCTCGAGATCGCCGGCGATGCATGAACGCGAAGCCGATGCACAGCATTTGCGCTGCATTTACCAGCTGATCGATCTGCAGGTCCTCAACCGCGCCGTCGATGCGCTGCCCGCCCTGATCGAGAGCGCCGAATTGATGGGATTTTGCGGCTTGAACGTCACCCATCCCTGCAAGCAGGCGGTGCTACCCCTGCTCACGGAGTTGAGCGAGGAAGCGCGCGCGATCGGCGCCGTCAATACGGTGCGCCTGGCCGGCGGCCGGCGAACCGGCTACAACACCGACGCGTCGGGGTTCGCCGAGAGTTTCAAACGCGGCTTGGCGGGCGCGGCGATCGATCGGGTAGTGCAGATCGGCGCGGGCGGCGCCGGTGCGGCAACCGCCTATGCGCTGCTCACCTTGGGTGCCGGACAGGTGACGATCTACGATGCGCAACCGACGCGCGCGGCCGCTCTCGTCGAGAACTTGCGCGCCCGGTTCGCGGCCGACCGGCTAGCGGTGGCCGCGGATTTGGGTGAGGCGATCCGCGCGGCGCGCGGCATCGTGCATGCCACGCCGACCGGCACGCGCGAACTTCCCGGCATGCCCTTCTCGGCCGACTTTCTGCGGTCCGAGCTCTGGGTAGCGGATATCGTCTACTTCCCGCTGCGCACGGAATTGCTGATGCAGGCGGCCGAGCGAGGTTGCCGGATATTGGACGGCGGCGGCATGGCCGTGTTCCAGGCGGCGGCGGCTTTCGAGATATTCACCGGGCACGAGGCCGATCGCGAACGCATGCTGCAAGACTTCCGCGGCACGCCCAACGACTGATCGCCGCCGATCGCCGGCGATCGGCGCGCATTCGTTTGCCGCTACAATGGACGCCACCGCCACCCGGCGAGTTAGGACGTCGAACATGGGCTCACGAGCGCGCATCGCGGAAAAGGCATCGGACGCATCCGCAAAGAAAAGAGGCGCCGCGCATGCGATTCCGACGCGCGACGCCGCAGCGGCGCGTGCCGATATATTGGCGGTTGCCACGGAAGAGTTCGCGATGAAGGGTTTGAGCGGCAGCCGCGTCGATGAGATCGCCGACCGCACTCACACCGTCAAGCGCATGATCTATTACTATTTCGGCAGCAAGGAAGGCCTGTATCGGGCCGTGCTCGAGCGCGCTTACGAACAAATCCGCTCGATCGAGTCGACTCTCGACTTGAATGCGCTGCCTGCGGACGAGGCGTTGCGGGCGCTCGTGCGCACGACATTCGACTATCACAACAAGCATCCGGAGTTCGTGCGTCTGGTCATGAACGAAAACATTCATCACGGCGATCACATCGGGCATTTGTCGAATATCAAATCGCGCAATCGCACGGTCATCAAGATGCTGCGTCAACTCCTCGACCGCGGCATTGCCGAAGGAATCTTTCGCAAGGACCTCGACCCCGTCGAGGTCCACATGTCGATCAGCGCACTCTGTTTCTACAACGTATCCAATCGCTATACGTTCTCGAGGATCTTCGAGAAAGACATGACCTCCCCGAAGGCCCTGGCCGCGCGCCGCGAAATCGTCGTCGACATGATGGACCGATGGTGCCGCGGCCGCTAATTGACTAACTGGTCCGTTCACGATAATCTGCGCTCGCGCCGTCCGACGCGATGTCCAAAGGCGCGAACCCCGGAGGTTGTTCACTTGAAAGCGCAATCGAATCACCTGTTGGCCGGCTGTGCCGCGCTGCTGTTCGGCGCGGCTTGTGCGCACACACCCGCGAACGCATCTGCCGGCAGCTACCCGCCGCCGGCGGTGTCGGCGAAAGTCGTGCTCGGCGATCGCTACCCGGCGCGGCCGACACCGTTCCCAGGCGGCGTGATCGGATTCGCCGACGTCAAATATGCGTCGATTCCCGGATTCCGGCCGCTCACCATGGATATCTACGTCCCGCCCAAAGCGCGCTCGAAGAGCGCGCCATTGGTCATGTATATCCACGGCGGCGGCTGGGAATTCGGGCATTCGCGCCAGTCCGGCGCGTTCGAGAATTGGCCGCAGGTTCTCGCGCTGGTCGCCGCGCGCGGCTACACGGTCGCATCGGTGAACTACCGCCTCAGCGGCGAAGCGCCGTTTCCCGCCGCGATCCAGGACGTCAAGACCGCGATTCTCTGGCTGCATGCGCACGCACGCGCCTACGGCATCGACAAGACCAAAACGATCGTCTGGGGCGGCTCAGCGGGCGGCCACCTCGCCGCGCTAGCCGCCGTCAGCTGCGGGGTCAAGGCGCTCGAGCCCAATCTCGCCGAGCTCGCGGACAGCGCACCACTCGCGCAGGAAAATGATTGCGTACAAGGCGCCGTCACCTGGTACGGTGTGTTCGACTTCTCGAACTTCAATTGGGACGAGACCGGTGGGCCGGCTGCGCCGCATCCTGTGCCGGAGCCGATCGCCCGATTTCTTGCCTGCGCGTCCTCAGGCTGTGCGCCGGGCAGCGTGCGCGCGGCGAGCCCGATCAGCTACGTGAAGGCGAGCACGCCGCCGTTCCTGATCATTTATGGCGCCGCCGACAAAACCGTGCCGCCGAAGCAATCGAGATTATTCGCCGCGGCCCGGCAGGCCGCCGGCGTGCGCGCCGAATTGGTCGAGATCCCGGGAGTCGCCCACAGCTTCATCGGCTCGACGCCGCTGGCGACGAAAAACGCGAGTCTCGAGGCGCTCGGCCGCACGTTGAAATTCATCGACGCGACGGTCGGACGGGCGCACCGATAGCGCGCGGACACCGGGGCGCAGTCGGCACATGCTCACCAGCATCGCCACCGTGTCGGTCAGCGGCAGCCTGGACACCAAGCTCGCCGCGATTTCGGCCGCCGGGTTCTGGGGCGTGGAGATCTTCGAGAACGACCTTCTGACCTACACCGGTTCGACCGCCGAGGTCGCGGCGCTGATGCGCTCGCTCGGTCTGAAGTGCACGGCGTTCCAGCCTTTCCGCGATTTCGAGGGCATGCCGCCGGAACTGCGCGCGCGCACGTTCGACCGCATGGAGCGCAAATTCGACGTGATGCAGGAACTCGGCACCGACGTGCTTCTCGTCTGCTCGAACGTCTCGACGGCGGCGTCCGGCGATCGCAGCCGCATCGTCGCGGACTTTCAAGAACTCGGCGAGCGCGCGGCAAGGAGGAATTTGCGCATCGGATTCGAGGCCCTCGCCTGGGGTAGGCACATCAACGACCACCGCGACGCGTGGGAAGTCGTGCGCGCCGCGAACCACCCTGCGATCGGGATCATCCTCG
Organism: Steroidobacteraceae bacterium; assembly: GCA_027456085.1. Taxonomy (GTDB): domain Bacteria; phylum Pseudomonadota; class Gammaproteobacteria; order Steroidobacterales; family Steroidobacteraceae; genus Bog-1198. Next base: position 6,542 of record DAIDVO010000203.1, read on the forward strand.
ACAGCTTCCACAGCTTTGCACGGCACGTGCCGGTCGAAAGTCTGCGCGCGATCGATCCGCGCAAAATCGTCCTGGTGCAGCTCGCGGACGCACCCGCGTTGACGATGGACGAGCTGTCGTGGAGCCGCCATTTCCGCACGATGCCCGGCCAGGGCGACTTTCCGCTGGTCGATTACGTGCAGGCGCTGCACGACATCGGCTATCGCGGAGCCTATTCGCTCGAGATATTCAACGACCGATTCCGCGCCGCGTCCGCGACGACCGTCGCCTTGGACGGCAAGCGTTCGCTCACCTACCTCGACGATCAGCTCAGGCGCCGCTGCGGCGAGGCGCTGTTGCCCGCGCGCGGCGCGTGCCGCGGCGTTGAATTCCTCGAGATAGCCGCGAACGAGGCGGAGGCCCCGCAAATCGGGCACATGCTCTCGACTCTCGGCTTCGCCGAAGTCGGCCGCCACAAGCGCAAATCCGTCGCGCGCTGGAGTCAGGGCGGCGTCAACATCGTGGTGAACAGCGAAATCGAAGGCTTCGCCCACTCTCACAACGTCGTGCACGGCGCGTCCGTCTGCGCGATCGGATTGACCGTCGATGCGGTCGAGCGGACGCTGGCTCGCGCCGCCGCGCTGCAGATACCGAGCTTCTCCCAGCCCGTCGCGCCCGGCGAATTCGAGATCCCGGCTCTGCGGGGCGTCGGCGGCAGCCTCCTCTATTTGATCGAAAGCGGACGCGGCGCGGAGATTTGGCAGCAGGAGTTCGTGCGCAGCGCCGATCCGCCCGCGGTCGACGGCGGCTTGACGGCGGTCGACTCCATCTCCCAGGTCATGCATTACGAGGAGATGTATTCCTGGCTGTTGCTCTACATTGCGCTGTTCGATTTGCGCAAGACGCCGATGATCGAGTACGCGGATCCGCTCGGCCTGGTACAGGCACAAGCCGTAGAATCTCCGGACATGGGCGTTCGGATCATGCTGAGCACCTCGGCGGCGAGCCAGACCCTGTCTTCGCGGTTCCTGAGCGCCTACGAAGGTGCGGGCGTGCAGCACGGCGCGCTCGCGACGGCCGATATTTTCGCGTCGGCCGCCGAGATGCGCCGCCGCGGCGTCGAGCTCTTGGCCATTCCGCGCAACTACTATGACGATCTCGAGGCTCGCTTCGGCCTCGATCCCGCCGTGATCGAGCGCATGATGCACGCCAACATCCTCTACGACCGCGACACCGACGGCGAATGCTTTCAGTTCTTCTCGCGCGCGTTTGCGAAGCGCTTTTTCTTCGAGATCGTGCAGCGCCGGAACTATGCGGGGTATGCGCCGGGCAATCTGCCGATTCGCCTCGCCGCCCAGGCGCGCTTCAAATCCGCACCCGCATCCCGCGTTCCGTGAAGCCGACGCGCGTGCGCCTGACGGTGCTCGCCCTGTTGTCGACGGGGACGATGATCAATTACCTGGACCGAACCGTGCTCAGCATCGCAGCTCCCGGCATCGCGCACGAACTGCAGCTGGGTCCCGCCACGATGGGACTGATTTTCTCCGCGTTCGCCTGGTCGTACACGGGCTTTCAACTGCCCGGCGGACTGTTCCTCGATCGATTCGGCGCGCGCCTGACGTATTTTCTGTCCGTGTCGTCGTGGGCGGTGTTTACGCTGCTGCAAGGCTTCTCGGCGGGGCTCAAATCGCTGCTGGTATATCGCATTGGGCTCGGCATCGCCGAGTCACCCTGTTTTCCCACGAACAGCCGGGTCGTCGCAACCTGGTTTCCGCGGCAAGAACGCGCACGCGCCACGAGCGTCTACACGGTCGGCGAATACGTGGGTCTCGCGTTTCTGAGCCCTCCTCTGTTCTGGCTGATTGCGACCTACGGATGGCGGGCACCATTCTTCGTTTCGGGATTCGCCGCCTTATTTTTTGCCTTCGTCTGGTGGATCAGGTACCGGGAGCCCGGGGACGATCGCCGGATCAACCGCGCGGAACTCGCCTACATAGCGGCCGGCGAGGGCCTGGCGGCGAATTCCTCCAGAAAGGGGAATTTCAGCTGGGCGCGCACGCGTCGGTTGCTGTGCCACCGCCAAATCTGGGGCGCCGGCATCGGCCAATTCGCAGGCAACTCCACGCTCGTCTTTTTCTTGACCTGGTTTCCGACCTATCTTGCGACGGCACGGGGCATGGGATGGATCAAGGTCGGCCTGTTCGCCGTGCTGCCGTTCATGGCGGCGGCGGTCGGCGTGCTCGCTGGCGGGATCTTCTCCGATTATCTCGTCCGGCGCACGGGCTCGCTGAACATCGGCCGGAAGCTGCCGATCGTCGGCGGATTGGTGCTCGCCACGGGCATCGTCGGCGCCAATTATGTCGCGAGCAACGCCGCGGTCATTGCAATCATGTCGATTGCGTTTTTTGGCCAGGGACTCGTCGGCCTCGGTTGGACCGTTGTCTCCGACATCGCGCCCGGAAACTACGCCGGGCTGGTCGGCGGTATTTTCAACTTCATGGCGAATTTCGCCGGCATCATCACGCCGCTCGCGATCGGCCTGATCGTAGAGCGCACCGGATCGTTCGCCTATGCGCTCGGGTTCATGGCGTCCCTGACCGTCATCGGTGCGCTTTCCTATCTGATTCTGCTCGGCGACATCAAGCGTCTCGAATTGTCTTAGCGGCAGTTGCCGCACGGAGGGAGGAAATGATGAGAAGGATTGCAACGATGGTGGCGTTCGGCGCCGGATCGGCGGCCGTCATGCTCGTCTTGCTCGGGACTCCCGCGTTGGCGCTAGGCACGGGCATGGCGCAGAACGCCGGACTGCCGGGGATCTTCAAATCAGACGAATACCTGCTGTTGGGCAGCGCGACCCGCGGCGCGGGTGAACCCATGATCGCGGTCGATCCGATAAATCCGAGAAACATGATCGTCGTGGCGATGGGCAGCGTTCAGCACCTCGGAACTCCGGGCGCGCCGCTGTTGGAGGCAAAGGGCTACGAGGCGATTTTCAACACCGATCCCAAACAACATTTCGATGGTTTGACGGACGCCTATCACGCGGTGCCGAATTCGACGATTACGCTGCTTGCGGTCACGCACGATGGCGGAAATAGCTGGAAGATCGGCGAACTTCCTATTTTGTCGGGACATTTCACGCGCTGTCCGGACCCCTTCGCCGGCGTACTACCGGATGGCTCCTTCCTGGCCGGCTGTGAGCCGCGCGAAACCAGCGGCCAGTTCTTCGGCAAATCGTCGGTCGTCGTTTCCCACGACCATGGCGACACCTGGAGCAAGCCGGCGGACATCATCAGTTCGTACGGCGCCGAACGCTTCGCACCGGGGCTGGACCCCCGGGTTGGTGGAAATTCTCCATGGGATCGCCCGTTCGTTTCGGTCGACGCTTCCACCGGCGTCATCTATGGCGTTGCGGAGGGCGGTCAGACCCGTGCAAGCGCAAAGTCCGAAACTTATCGATGGGAGTCCTTCATCACCGCATCCGCGGACGGCGGCAACAGTTTTGGCGCCATCTACGCGTGGGATTCCAAGCATTATCCCGAACTCAGCCGCGGCGCGGGCTGGGCTGCGGCTCATGGCGTCGTCGCCGTCGTCTATGCGGCATCGAGCGCACCGGCCTCCGAGAAGGCCGCAGCCCCTTGCATCGTGTTCGGCCTCAGCCGCGATCATGGCAGGACCTTTAGGCGTCACGTGCTCAAGAACGTGCCGGTGGCGCCGCCACCGGCCGGAAAGCCGATGTCGATGTTCGGGCTTGGCGGTATTTCCGGATTGGCCGCTGATCCGACCAAGGCGGGAAGATTTGCCCTGCTGCGCTATACGGCGCATCCCGCGCCGCAATACGAAGTGGCCGTCAGCGACGATGATGGCAAGACCTGGTCGCGCTTCGCCACAGCGGGACAAACGCCCGATGCGGTCAGCCTTACAAAGGCCTGGATCACCTATTCGCCTGCAGGCGTGCTCGGCCTGATGTGGCGGGCAATTTATCCTGATCGCAGTTTCGATATCTGGTCCTCTATCTCCAAGGATGGCGGCCATGTGTTCAGCACTTCGCTGCGGGTGAGCCATGGCGTATCGCCGATCGCCAATCCGTACCGAAACGATGGTCTGTTCGGGGACGACATCCAGGATCTCGTTCTCGACAAGGACACGGCGCATTTGGTCTGGGGTGACTCGCGCGCCGGCTTCCAGGGCGTCTGGTACGCAAGCGTGCGCCTGTCGGCCTATGAGTTTGCCGACAATTAGCCGACGCGCGCGGATGCGGCCGCAGCCGCGACCGAGTACTGCTTGATTCGCGCCACGTCGTCTTGAATATGCCGCTCGATGTGTTCCACTTGCTCAGGGGCAAGGTGCCGATACTTGCCGAGAGCCTGCAGGTAATCGGCGAGCGGCGCCGGCTCGTCAACCGAACGGGTGAGCTTCAGTCCGGTACTCGGCGCGTACTCCCAGAGCATGACGAAATTTGTCTCGACCGCCTTGCGCGCGATCTCGATATTCTTTTCCGCAGGAAACCGCCAGCCGGTCGTGCAGGGCGAGTACACGTGCAGGTAAGCGAATCCCCGCTTGGACGCCTGCAGCGCCCGGTCGAGCTTCGCGTAGAAGTCTTCCATGAACGCCGTCGATGCCGTCGCGACATATGCGCAGCGGTGCGCGACCATCAGCAGCGGCAGGTTCTTGGCATCCTGCGTCTTGCCCATCGATTCGCGGCCGACCGGAGTCGTCGTCGTCCAGGCGCCGTAGGGCGTGCAGCTTGAACGCTGCATGCCGGTGTTCATGTAGCCCTCGTTGTCGATGACGATGAAGAGGATCTCCTCGCCGCGCTCCGCCGCCCCCGACAGCGACTGGAACCCGACGTCCGAGGCGCCGCCGTCGCCCGCAAGCGCGACCGCAGTGACGTCGCGCCCACGCCGTTTATAGAAGCGCTTGATGCCGGGCAGCATCGACGCGGTGTTGGTCAACAGCGGGTGAAACACCGGAACTTTCGTACCGGTGAGGCCGTTGTAGCCGACCGCACCCATGCCGGGCACGCAGCCGGGCGGCGCCGCCACGATGCTGTCGGGGCCTATGCGCCGCATCGTGTGGCGCATCAACAGCTCGGTATTGCAGCCCTGACAGCCGGAAAGCCCTGGAACGAACAGATCCTCGAGGTCCCCGACTTCGTTGTAGATGCGCGCCGTCGTCACGTGCTTGAGCGCACCCGGCGCGCAGACCCGCGTGCACGCCGGATCGCCACCGCACATGTCGCATTTGGCGACGCGATGCGCCTGCGGGTCGAGCGCGATGCCGCCGTACATGCAACCGACCGTGCACAGCAGGCAATCGACGCACTTGTCGCCGTCCCAGTCGATGACACCCGTCGTGGCGTTCTTCGTGAGCGCCGCCGCCGGGCAGTTCGCGACGCAGCGCGGATCGCCGCACTGACGACAGAGCGCGAGTTCGAAGCGCCCCTCCTCGTCGCCCGGCACGATCTGCAGCCGTGCACGCGCGTGCGCCGTCGACCCGGTCGTCGCAAGCGCGCAGACCGTCATGCATTCGCCGCAACCGTCACAGAGATCGGGATTGAAGGCAATGGTGGAGTAGCCGGGCATGGTGTGACCTTCAACGCCACAGGCGCGACATGAGCGTGCGCGCCGTGTCCTGGGGTCGCTCGAGAAACCGCTCCCGCACCGGCCCGAGGTCTATGCGTCCGAGGATCAGCTCCCACATGACACCGGCATCGAAAGGCTCGTTGATGCCGAATATCCCGTGCAGCCGGTTGTCGTGCAGGATTATTTTCAGGTAGCGGTTATCATCGGGGCGGATGCGCACGACAACCTCCGCGCCTGGCGGCGCAAGCTTGCTGCCGACGGCGATTGCGTGGTTGCCGAAAAAGCCGTACGTATTGATCGGTACCGCGCCTCGATAGCGCGTCAAGGTGGAGTCCTCCGCCATTGCCATCCCGGCAATCCGACCCTGTTAGACCGCATCCGGCAGGATCCCGCCTACGACCGGCGCAGATCCGTAGAAGTCGCGCGCCTGGGCGACGTCACCGGCAGCCCAGACGTTCGCCGCACTCGTGGGCATGACGTCGTCGGCGAGGATGCCTCGATCGATCGCGATATCTGAGCCCTCGAGGTAATCGATCACCGGGACTACTCCCGCGCCGACCAGCAGCAGGTCGCCGGCGCTCCGCGCACCGCCCGCAATCTCCGCGCTAAACTCGGGCGTTCCCGCAATGATCCGCTCGACACGCGAGCCGGTCAGTAGCGCGACGCCGGCTTCGGCAAATGCGCGCTCGATCAGAGCCGCTGCATCCGCGTCGAAGTACGCCGGCAGCACCTGCGCCTGCATCTCGATGACCGTGACCCGTACACCGCTCTTGCACAGGTTCTCCGCCGCGTGCATGCCGATGAGGCCTCCACCGAGCACCACCGCGTGCCTTGCGCCCGACAGGCAGTCGCGCAATCGCGTCGCGTCCTCGAGCGTGCGCAGCACGTGGAAGCCGACGTCGGCAAGGCCCGGAATGGCAGGAACCACCGGTCGGGCTCCGGTTGCGACCAGAAGTTTCTCGAACCTGATGCGGGTCCCGTCGCAGAGCGTTGCGACTCGTTCCGTCGTGCTGACGGCGGTGACCCGCCGGCCGCGCAGGAAATTCACCTTGTGGTCGGCGAAGTACCGGTCATCGCGCAACAGAACCGATGCCGGTGTCGATCGGCCGGATGCCACGTACGGCAGCACGGTCGGGGAGTAAGGCAGGCTGTCATCCTTCGCAATGACGGTGAGAATCCGCTCGTCATCGACGAGGCGGATCGCGTGCAGGGCGGCCAGCGCCGCGTGGCTCGCGCCGGCGATCAGATAATGCGTTTCGTGCGTCGAACGGGTCATGCGGGCGCTCTATCCTTGTCGTTGATCCAGATCGTGGCGCCGCCGGCGCCGCGGACCAGTGCCGACGTGGTCTCGATGACACGCCCAAAGTCCTCGACCGTGATATCGGCCCCGGCGAGCCCGCCGATGAAAGACTGCGATCGAATGGGGGCCGCGACATGGTGGAGCGCGCTCAGCGTGTCGCGGTACAAGGGTCCGCAGTTCCATCCGAAATCAACGGACCGGTCGACGACTCCAATGGCTTTGACGTCATTCAGCGCGGCGGCGAGCGCAGCGACGGGAAAGGGCCGGTACGTTTTGACCTTGACGAGACCGACGGCGAGCCCCCGCGTTCTCGCTTCGTCGATTGCGTCCTTGCCGGCGCCCGTCATCGAACCTAGCGTCAGGATCGCAAACTCGGCGCCGTCCATCCGGTACTCTTCTATGAGTGGCGCATGCTGGCGGCCGGTGATGCGTCCCCACTCCTGATGCGTCGCGGTGATGGCTTCGAGCGCGTTGTGCATTCCCGCGCACTGCCCCTTGCGATAGCCGACGAACAACGCCGGACCCACGCCGCCGGCGCCGCCTGTCAGCGGGTCGATGGCCATTGGACGGAGCGGATCGAGCGCGGCATGCCAATTGACGTCGGGCGTCCCGAGGAATGTGTCGACCGCGTCCTGAGCCGGCAACTCGATGCGCGTGCTTCCGTAGGACAGATAGTTGCCGTCGTGGCAGACGTTGACCGGCAGCATCACGTTGTGATCCTCCGCGATCCGGTATGCCATCACGACGGTGTCGAGAACCTCCTGCACCGATTCGCAGTACATCTGGATCCAGCCGGCCTCACGCACCGACATGGCGTCCTGGTGCCCGCCCCAAACACTCTGCGGCGAGAGCGTGTCGCGAGTGACGATCGACATCACCAGCGGCAGGCGCAAGCCTGGCGTGCGGATATATGGCTCGAACATGAACGCAAGTCCCGGTCCGCACGTCGCCGTGTAGGTGCGCGCGCCGGCCAGGGCCGCACCCTGCAGCACCGACAATACACTGTGCTCACCCTCGACATCGACGAGCTCGGCCGCGAGCTTGCCATCGGCAACGAACTTCGCCAGATACTCGACCAGCGACGACTGCGGCGTGATGGGATAGACCGCGACCATGTCGACGCGCGCGAGCGCAACCGCGAGCGCGGCCGCCTCGTTGCCGTCGCAGACGACGTACTGCGCCTTCCGCGGCTGGATCACGGCCGACATCAGCCGCTCTCCTCGACCATGCGAATCGCGTGATGAGGACACTCATGGGCGCAGATGCCGCAGCCCTTGCAGGTTGAAAGATCAATATCGAACCACGCCGGCTTCTCGACGATGCACTGCACCGGGCAATAGAGCCAGCAGACGGCGCACTTGACGCACTTGCCGCGCTCGACGATCGGCCGCATGCTGCGCCAGTCGCCGGGCAACATCGGGTTTGGGCGCGTGGCGATCGGGCAGAGATCCTCGGCAACGCCGAGCTTGTCGAAGAAAGGCCGCGACTGCGTCTTCATGCCGCCCGGTCGGCTTTGTCCAAGTGCTGGACAACCGTCTCGTCAAAGCCGCGCTGCAACGCCGTTAGGTTCTGAGCAAGCCCCGCGTCACGAAACTCGGATGCCTCGAGCGCCGCCCGCAGCGCAGCGAGCGACACGAGCCCGGTGGTCTTGGCGAGCGCGCCGAGCATGATCGTGTTGGTGATTGGGCGCCGGAAAATCGCCAGTGCAATGGTGACCGCATCGCACAGGCCGACCGTCGCGATCGCCGGCGGCAGCAACAGGTCCGCAAGCGGTTTGTTCGTCGTCTGCACCAAGGTCCCGCCTGCGCGCACGCCCTCGAAGATATTGACCGTGTGCCCGACGGTCGGGTCGAGGCAGAGGATGCAGTCGGGCCGATAGATGTTCGTCATCTGGCGGATTTCTTTCGAGTCGGTGCGCACGAACGCCGCCACCGGTGCGCCGCGTCGCTCGAATCCGAACGACGGGACGGCGACCGCGCACATGCCTTCCTCGACGAGCGCGCTCGCGAGAATCGTGGCCGCGAGGACCGCGCCCTGGCCACCCCGTCCGTGCATTCGTATCTCGTACACGCACCGCCCCCCGCCGCAACACCCACCAACCGAGCCGCGCGCCGTAGAGCCGCGCGGCCGCCCGAGTAGTGCGGACAGAATTCTTTCGTTGATCAGTGAAAATATCCGCTGATTGATTGAACGCCTGAGAGGCGTTTGTCGTCAAGCTTCGCCTGTCGACGCGACCATGGACCCTGGTTCAGGAGCGGCCGCGCAATGCGATTGGATCTCGTTTCGGCGGTCGGCGAATGCGCCGGGCACCTACCTACCCAGATGTCGGTAGCGGAATTCACGATATATACGTATCGCGCCCGGACCAGTGCGGGCGGAGGATATCGATCAACCAGAGTTCGCCCAAGGAATTTGCAAATGCATGGTGACCAAGAGACTTGGGCGCTGGTGCTGGCCGCAGGCGAAGGCTCGCGCTTGCAATCGCTCACGACGACCGACGCGGGGACATCGATCCCGAAGCAATTCTGTTCCTTGCGAGGCGGATCCTCACTGTTGCATGAGGCGTTGGATCGCGCGCATGCGCTGACGTCGGTTTCAAGCATCTGCGTCGTCGTTGCCGCTCAGCACCAGAGTTGGTGGCAGCCGCAACTCAGTTCCCTACGGCGGAAGAATATTATCGTTCAGCCGCAAAATCGCGGCACGGCCAACGGGATCTTATTGCCGTTGCTGTTCCTGCTTGAGCGAGATCCCGCTGCGCGTATCGTGCTGCTGCCCTCCGATCATCATGTGCGGGAAGAGGCCGTCTTGGCGCGCTCGATGCAGCGGGCTCTTGAACAAGTGCACCGGTACTCCGAGGAGACTCTATTGCTCGGGCTGGAGCCGGAAGAAGCGGATCCGCAGCTGGGCTATATCGTCCCGGGTGACGCTGACGCTCGGGGCATGCTGCGGGTCATACAATTTGTCGAAAAACCGACAACCGTGCAGGCGCGCGAGCTGATCAGCCACGGTGCCCTCTGGAATGCCTTCATCGTGGTGTCGAGCCTGCACGCGCTGCTCTCCCTATTTTCGCGGCGGATTCCCGATGTCGTCAAAGCGATGCAAGCCGCGATTCGCGAGGATTTGCGGTCACCCGGGAAGGAAGGGGCCGTCACGCAGATCTACGAGCAACTGCCCACGGTGGATTTCTCGCGAGACATTCTGGCGAAGCAGGCATCGTACTTGCGTGTACTGGCGGTTCCACAGTGTGGATGGAGTGACCTGGGGACCCCGGAGCGCGTTGCCCGCACGTTGCGCCGTTCGCCGCGTCAGGCCGATGGTGGGGCGCCGATGGGATCGTGCCACTTGAGCCTGGCGGCACAGCATGAGCGTCTGCGAGAAATGGGCGTCGAGGTACACCGGGCAGCCGGCTAATTATTCGGGTGCGAGCGCCGTGGAACTGACCGGCACAGTGAGCGATTTCGGATCGGAACCCAAAGTCACATTCGCGCTCGAATCGAGTTCGGGCGGTCGAGCCATCGCTCCGGTGCCGATCGCCGAGGCCCATGCCATACGGACTGGGCCGTAACAGGCGGATCACTCGGACCTGCCGATCAACGCGGCCATTTCGCGCAACAACAAGTTCACGTCCACCGGTTTCGGCAATATACGGTCCGCCACCGTTTTCGCCTTTTCCAGGTGTTTGTCGGCGATGTCACCGGTCAGCAGGATGGCGGGAGGCTTGCCGTGGAGCATCGCCCCGAGTTCGGCGAGGATTTCATCACCGGTAAAGCCCATGGGCAGCTGATAGTCGCACAGAATCAAATCGGGTCGCAGCCCGTGACCGCCGATGTGCCGGATCGCCTCATCGCGCGAAGCGGCGCTGAAGACCGCGTAGCCCTCCAGGCGCAGGAGCATGGCCATCGATGTGGCAACGCCGGGGTCATCTTCAATGTGCAGCACTTTGGCGCCGATCGTTTTCATCGCTGCGGCGGGCGGCAGCGTGACCGGCGAGGCCGCCGGCTGGTCTGTCGCCATGCCTTGGGGTAGCTGCACGGTAAAGGTCGAGCCTTGGCCGAGGGACGACTCAATGCTGATCGTGTGCTCGAGGAGCCGGCAGATGTTTTGCACGATCGAGAGGCCGAGCCCGACGCCCTGGCGCTGGTCGCGGCTGGGATTATCGATTTGATAGAAGGCCTCGAACAAGCGCCCCAGGTGCTCTGGTGGGATGCCCGGCCCACTGTCGATGACGTCGATGCAGAGGTCCGCGCCCCGTACGCGGACGCGTAGCCGGACGAACCCGCGTTGCGTGAATTTGATCGCATTAGCGAGCAGGTTGCGAAGGATCACAGGAAGGAGCGTCTGGTCGCTGCGCGCGAATTCCGGCGATTCCTCGATCTCGAACGCCAGCGACTTGGCGGCGGCGGAGTAGCCGAATTCCGAACGCAGGCGCGGGAGAATTTCGCGCAGCGGGAAGTCGCGAATGACCGGCTGGATCGCGCCCTTTTCGAGGCGATTGATGTCGATCAGCGAGGAGAGCATGTGATCCATGTTGCGCACGGCT
>DAIDVO010000204.1 GCA_027456085.1 Steroidobacteraceae bacterium
GCAGTGATGAAGCAAATCGGCGCGATCAAGACCTTGATTGAATTGGTGGGCCGTGTAGGGATCGAACCTACGACCAATTGATTAAGAGTCAACTGCTCTACCAGCTGAGCTAACGGCCCAATTTCAACCAAACCAAGTCCCTAACCTCAAGCCTCGAAACCCCGACTCAATCCCTTTGAGTGGGGTGGACGACGGGACTCGAACCCGCGACGGCCGGAATCACAATCCGGGGCTCTACCAGCTGAGCTACGTCCACCATCGTCGTACCCCCGATCGTTGAGGTGGCGCGCCCGGCAGGAATCGAACCTGCAACCGCCGGCTTAGAAGGCCGGTGCTCTATCCGGTTGAGCTACGGGCGCCCTGGTCGGGGCAGAGGGATTCGAACCCCCGACCCTCTGCTCCCAAAGCAGATGCGCTACCAGACTGCGCCATGCCCCGCCGACAATACCCTACCCAGCACGCCCGCCCACCGGTTACACCCGGCTCGGGGACGCGAATCATACGAGGGGTGCGGTGGCGCGTCAATTTACCGTCGAATGTGTGCGAGAATTCGCCGCCCGAGGCACCCCTACGAGGAATTCGATGACCGCGCAACTGATCGACGGCACCGCCATCGCGGCCGAGTTCAAGGCCGAAATCCGCGGCCAGGTCGAGGAAATGCTGGCGCGCGGCCTGCGCCGGCCCGGGTTGGCGGTCATCATGGTCGGCGACAATCCGGCCTCGGCGGTGTATGTGCGCAACAAGCGCAAGGCCTGCGCCGAGTCCGGCCTCCTCTCGGTCGCGCACGACCTGCCCTACTCGACCACTCAAGGTGAACTCGTGCAGCTGATCGAGTCCTTGAACCGCGACGCCGCGATCGACGGAATCCTGGTCCAGCTGCCGCTCCCGCAGCATATCGAACAAAGCCTGATCATCGAGAAGATCGACCCGACCAAGGACGTCGACGGCTTTCACCCGTTCAACGTAGGAAGGCTCGCACTGCGCGTGCCCTTGATCCGGCCATGCACGCCGTACGGCGTCACGAAATTGATCGAACACGTCGGCATCTCGCCGAAGGGCCGCCACTGCGTCGTCGTCGGCGCATCGAATATCGTCGGCCGGCCGATGGCGCTCGAGCTCCTGTTGATGGGCGGCACGGTGACCGTGTGTCACCGCTTCACCGGCGATCTCGAGCCCTACGTCATGAGCGCCGACATACTGGTCGTCGCGGTCGGCCGTCCCGGCATCGTCCGCGGCGAATGGGTCAAGCCGGGCAGCGTCGTCATCGACGTCGGCATGAACCGCGCGGCCGACGGCAAGCTCGTCGGCGACGTCGATTTCGACGGTGCGCGAAAGCGTGCCGGCTGGATTACGCCGGTGCCCGGCGGCGTCGGTCCGATGACGGTCGCGATGCTGATGAAGAACACGCTGGAAGCGTCGGCCGGACGCGTCCACGCGTGAGGCTCAGGCGCGCCGCCACTGCGTGACGCCGCCCGGCTTGTCGTCGATGAGGATCCCGGCCGCGGCGAGTTCGGCGCGAATGCGGTCGCCTTCGGCGAAATTCTTCGCCGCCCGCGCAGCCGTGCGCGCCTCGACGAGCGCGTCGATATGCTCGTCGGCGAGCTGCGGCTCGCCCGCGCCGCGCTTCAAATAAGCGCCGGGATCCTGTTGCAATAGTCCGAGCATGCGCCCGATCGCGCGCATCGTCGCCGCCGCGTCGGCGGCCGCGGCGGCGCGCTTCGCGGCCTTCGCGCTGTTCAGCTCGCGCGCGACCCCCTGCAGCACCGCGAGCGCCTCGGGCGTATTGAAGTCATCGTCCATCACGCGCTTGAACTCATGCAGCGCAGCCGCATCGACGCGCCCGCCGGCGGAGGCGCCCTCGAGCGCGCGGTAGAGCCCGAGCAGCGTCTCGTCGGCCTGCGCCAATTGCGCCTCGGAATAATTGATCGGGCCGCGGTAATGGCTGCTGATGAGGAAGTAGCGCAGCACTTCGGGGTCGCGCAAGGTCCTGAGGACGTCGCGCACCGTGAAGAAATTGCCGAGCGACTTCGACATCTTTTCGTCGTTGATGCGCACGAAGCCGTTGTGCATCCAGACGTTGACGAACGGCGTGCCGCAGGCGGCGCAGGACTGGGCGATCTCGTTTTCATGGTGCGGAAATTTCAAGTCCATCCAGCCGCCGTGCAGATCGAAGTGGCAGCCGAGCAGGCTCGTCGACATCGCCGAACATTCGATGTGCCATCCCGGGCGCCCCGCGCCCCAGGGCGAGGCCCAGGAGGGCTCCCCCGGTTTAGCCGATTTCCACAGCACGAAGTCCAGCGGATCGTGCTTCGCATCCTCGATCTGGACGCGCGCGCCGGCGCGCAGATCGTCGATCTTCTTTCCCGACAGCCGGCCGTAGTCGGCGAAGCGGCGCACCGAGTACATCACGTCGCCGTTGCCGGCGGCGTAGGCGTAGCCTTTCTCGATCAGCGTCTTGATCATCACGACTATCTCGTCGATGTATTCGGTCGCGCGCGGCTCCAGATCCGGCGCATCCAGCCCGAGCGCCGCGCAATCCTCGCGCATCGCGTCGGTGAAGCGCCGCGCGAGCGCCGACCACTCCTCGCCGTTCGCGGCCGCGCGTTCGATGATATTGTCGTCGATGTCGGTGATGTTGCGCACGTAAGTGACTTTCAGTCCGCTCGAGCGCAGATAGCGCTGGATCAGATCGAACGCGCACAGCATGCGCGCGTGGCCCAAGTGGATGTGGTCGTAGACCGTGATGCCGCAGACGTACATGCGCGCTTCGCCGGCCTTGATCGGCTTGAATTCCTCTTTCGCGCCGCTCAGCGAGTTATGAATTTTGAGCATGGAATTCGAATCGTCTGCGCGCAGTCTCTGCGCCGATCAGTTTCAACAGAGGTGCGAGCTCCGGTCCATGCGTCTGGCCGGTCAACGCGAGCCTGAGCGGCATGTACAGGTCCGCGCCCTTGCGGCCGGTGCGCTCCGCGAGCAGCTTCGTCAAGCGCTTCGAGTCCGTGCCCGCCTCGTCCAAGGCGGCGGCGGCGGCGGTGAAAAAACCCGGGCCGGCGGCGGCGATGATGCGCCGCTCGTCTTCACCGAGCGGCGGGAGTTCGCCTTTGATGACCGCGATCCACGGCGCGGCGTCCCGCGGCAGCACGACGTTGTGGCGCACCAGTTCGGCGAACGGCGCCCCGGCCTCGATGTCGAGCCACGCGCCGATCTCGGCGACGCTCATCCGGCCCAAGGTTTCCTTTTGCCAGTGGACGAGCTGCGATTCCTCGAAGCGCGCCGGCGCCTTGCCGAGATGTTCGGGACGAAAATGCGCGGGGAATTCAGCCGGCGCGAGCCAGCCGTCGACATCGCCGGTGTGGCCGAGCCTGAACAAGTGGTTGAGAAGCGCCGCGCCGAGGAATCCGCGCTGCCGGAATTCCTGGACGCTCGTGCTGCCGTGGCGCTTCGACAGCGGCGCGCCGTCGGCGCCGACCAGCAGTCCCACGTGTCCGTAGCCGGGTCGCGGCAGTTTCAGCGCGTCGAGGACCATCAGCTGGCGCGGCGTGTTGGTCAAGTGATCGTCGCCGCGCAGCACGTGCGTGACACCCATGACCGCATCGTCGACCGCGTTGCAAAAGAAGAACGACGCCGTGCCGTCCTCGCGCCGCACGATGAAATCGCCGATGTCGCTCATGTGGAAGCGCTGCGCGCCGTGAACGAAGTCGATGAATTCGACCTCGCCCGCGCACGGCACCGCGAAGCGCAGGCTCGGCCTGCGGCCGCGCGCCTCGTGCGCATGGCGCTCGGCTAGAGAGAGCGATCGGCAGGTGCCCGCGTAGCGCGGCGGCCTTCCCGCCATGCGCTGCAGCTTGCGCGACAAATCCAATTCCTCCGGCGTACAGTAACAGGGGTACACCACCCCCTGTGCCTCGAGCCGCGCGTACAGTTCGGCGTACAGGCCGTGGCGCTCCGATTGGGCGTAAGGCGCCGAGGGTCCGCCGATATCGGGGCCCTCGTCCCAGTCCAAGCCGAGCCAGTGCAGCTCGGCGAGCAATTCGTCGCGGAAGCGCAGCTCGCTGCGCTCGACATCCGTGTCCTCGATGCGCAAAATGAAGCGTCCGCCGCTCTTGCGGGCCCACAGATAGCTGAAAAAGGCGGTGCGCGCGTTCCCGAGGTGTACCGAACCTGTGGGACTCGGCGCGAACCGAGTGACGGCAAGTGGTGTCATAAGCGAAGATTGTACCTAAGTTTAGGCGGAACCCCGGATCATGAAACGACTTCTCCTTTGCATCTTTTTCACGGCGGCGACGGTCGGCGGGCTCGAATTCGCGACGGCCGCAGCGGCCCCTGCGGCGGCCGCGGCCGGCGATGCCGCCGGATCCCGCCCCGAGGTCGAGGTCGAGACGTCGATGGGAAACTTCACGATCAAGTTGAATTCCGGCCGCGCGCCGCTCACCGTCGCGAATTTCCTCAAATACGTCGATAGCGGACAGTACACGAACACGCTGTTTCACCGCGTGGTCGCGAATTTCGTGATCCAAGGCGGCGGCTACGACACGAATTACAAGCTGAAACCCGCGCCGATCAAGACCTTCAACGAATCGGGCAACGGCTTGACGAATCAGCGCGGCACCGTCGGTCTCGCGCGCGCCGTGGATCCGCACAGCGGCGATTGCCAGTTCTACGTGAACCTCTACGACAACAGCGAATTGGACCCGAGCGAGGCCCGCTGGGGCTACGCCGTATTCGGCAGGATCGTGAGCGGCATGGACGTCGTCGACGCGATCGGCAACGTGGCGACCGGCGCGCGCGGCCCGTTCAAGCAGGACGCGCCGATCCGGCCCGTGATCATCAAGCGCATCGTGCGCGTCACCAACCCGTCCTAGCGCCGCCGGCGCCGAAACGCACGCGTGGCGACGCTGTTCATTTCGGACCTGCATATCGACGCCGACCATCGGGACATCACCGAGCAATTTCTCGCCTTCTTGAGCGCCGATGCGGCCGCCGCAGACGCCCTGTACATTCTCGGCGACCTGTTCGAATCCTGGGTCGGCGATGACGCCGCCGATCCGGCGCAGAGCGCGGTCATCGAGGGCCTGCGCGCGCTCTCGGCGAGCGGCGTGCCTTGCTTCGTGATGCACGGCAATCGCGATTTCCTGCTGGGCGCGCGCTTCGCGGCGGCGAGCGGCGCGGTTCTCATCCAGGACCCGCTCCTCCTCACGCTGTACGGCCGGCGCGTGCTCGTCATGCACGGCGACGCGCTCTGTACCGACGACCGCGCGTACCAGCGCCTGCGCGCGGCGGTCCGCGACCCGCAATGGCAGCGGCGCTTCCTGCGGCTGCGCCCGCAAGCGCGGCGCGCGCTCGCCGGCGCGGCGCGCAGCGGCAGTCGTGCGCACACCGCCGCGATCGACTATGCGATCGCCGACGTCAGCTCCGACAGCGTCGCGGCGGTGCTGCGCGGCGCGGACACCGACATTCTGTTGCATGGCCACACGCACCGGCCGGCGGTGCATCGGTTCGAGATCGACGGACGCGCGCGCGCGCGCATCGTGCTCGGCTACTGGTACACGCAAGGCAGCGTGCTGCGCTGGGACCGCGCCGGCTACGAACTGTGCGCGCTGCCGCGGGCGGCGGCGTCGCAGGCCTGCGGCGGGCCCGAGTGAAAGCGAAACACCGGATCGGGTTCCGTGATCAATGCAGCCTCGGCGCGCGCGAACTGCGCGATGCGCGCCTCGATCGATACGCCGGCGCGCGCGGCCGCGCGGCGCGCAAGGTCCAGGTAAACCTTGAAATGCCGCGCCTCGGCCTTGTGCAGCCCGGCGAACAGCTTACCTAACGGCGCGCCGATCACGGGCGCGAGCGCCTCGAACCGCTCGCACGAGCGCGCCTCGATGAATGCGCCCGCGATCATCAAATCAATCTCGCGGGCGGGCTCGGCGTGCGCGACCAGGCGCCGCAGACCGCAAGCGTAGCGTCCCGGCGCCAGGCGCCGCGGCACGATCCCGAGCGCACGCGCGAGCTTCGCGACTTGTTCGTAGTGGCGCAGCTCCTCGCGCGCGAGGCGCGACATGCGGTCGGCGAGTTCCAGGTCTTCGGCGTACGCGAACATCAACGCGAGCGCCGTGGATGCGGCCTTCTTCTCGCAATTGGCGTGATCGATGACGAGTATGTCGCGCGCGCCGCGGGCCGCCTCGAGCCACGCCGCCGGCGTCGCGGCGCAGAGCAGCGGGTGCGCGCCCGGCTCTCCGGCTGCGCTCATCCGGTCGCATCCAGCGCGTCGATCGCGGCGCGCAGTTCGCGCGCCGACTGGAACCGGTCGCGGGGGTCCTTCGCGAGCAGCCGCGACAGGAGCGGCTCGTACGCCGACAAGCGCGGCGCGAGCGCGGGCGGGTCGGTGCGTTTGTGCTTGTAGATCACCTCCATCGCGGAGGCGCCCTTGAACGGCTTTTGCCCGGTCAGCATCTCGTAGAAAATCACGCCGAGACTGTACAGGTCGCTGCGTTCGTCGAGCGGCTCGGCGTGCCCCTGTTCCGGGCTCATGTAGTACGGCGTGCCGAAGATCTCGCGCGCCCCGGTGAGTTCCGCCGCGGATGAATTGGTCTTCGCCAGTCCGAAATCGATGACGCACAGGGAGCCGTCGTTGCGCAGCATGATGTTCGCCGGCTTCAAATCCCGGTGCAGCACGCCGACCGCATGCATCGCCTCGAGTGCGCTTGCAATCTGCGACAGATACGCGAGCGCCTCGGCGTCTGCGACCGGCGCCTTCATGCGCTGGCGCAAGTCGCCGGCCGGGAAATGCTCCATCGCGATGTAGGCGTGATCGTCGGCTATGCCTAAGTCGAAGATCCGCACGATGTTCTCATGCGCGAGGCCGGCGACGATTTCGTATTCCTGGAGGAACCGGTCGAAGCTCACGCTGCGATCGGAGACGTCCGGAACCTGGTTGAACACCTTGAGAACGACGACTCGGCCCGCGCGCTCGCTCTCCGCGAGATAGATCGTGCACATCCCGCCGGTGCCGACGGTCTTGATGCAGCGGTGCCCGCGGATCATGACCGACCCGAAGCGATAGCGTAGGTCCCGATCGCGGCCCGTGCGCAGCTGCGCAAGCGCTTGCCTGTGTGCGCGCGCGGCATCGGCAAGCGCGCGCTTGAGCGCGTCGCGGTCGATTTTACGGCCGTAGATCCGATACAGCCCGTGTGCGGGCGGGGGCGCGGGCGCCGGCATGGGCTCGAGCGCGATGAGCACGACCGGCGCGAACTCAATTCTGGCGCACAGCCCCAAGGCGAGCGCTTGCAGCTCGGCGGTCGGCGGCACCGCGGCGATCACCACCGCATCGAAGCCCGCGGCGGCGAATTCCGGTTCGAACGGCGGGTCCTCGCCGACGCGGAATTCGACGAGCTCCGCGTCGGGCCAATCGATTTCGACGTGCTTGCGCACGAGCAGCAGGTGCTCGGTGCGCGCGGCCATCAACAAAAACCGCGGGCTCATTGGCGCACGGCCTTCCCCGGGGCGCGCGTCAGACGGCGCGGACGGGCTTGATTGCGCGGGCGGCCGTTTCGCGTCGCTGTCGTTTCGCGACGTCCGAACGTTCGTTCTGCAGGCGCGCCAGATATTCCGGAGTCACGTCGCCGGTCACGTACTCGCCCGAGAAGCACGAGGTGTCGAAGCTCTCGATCTTGGCGTTGTCGTGGCGCACGGCGTGCACGAGGTCCTCGAGATCCTGGTAGATCAGCCAGTCGGCGCCGATGATGTTGCGCACTTCCTCGTCCGTATGTCCGGCGGCGACCAGTTCGGATGGGCTCGGCATGTCGATGCCGTAGACGTTCGGATAGCGGACCGGCGGCGCCGCGGACGCGAAATAGACTTTCTTCGCGCCGGCTTCGCGCGCCATGTCGATGATTTGCGCGGACGTCGTGCCGCGCACGATCGAATCGTCGACGAGCAGCACGTTCTTGCCGCGAAACTCCAGATCGATCGCATTCAGCTTGCTGCGGACGGATTTCGAACGCTGGTCCTGGCCCGGCATGATGAACGTGCGGCCGATGTAGCGGTTCTTGATGAACCCTTCGCGGTACTTGACGCCGAGGAGCTGCGCAACCTGGACCGCGCTCGTGCGGCTCGTGTCCGGAATCGGGATGACGACGTCGATGTCGTGCGCCGGCCGTTCGCGTTTGATCTTCTCGGCGAGATGCTCGCCCATGCGCAGGCGCGCCTTGTAGACCGAGATGTTGTCGATGATCGAGTCGGGGCGCGCGAAGTAGACGTATTCGAAAATGCACGGCGTATGGCGGGTCGCGGCGACGCAGGCTTGCGCGTAGAAGCGGCCTTGCTCGTCGATGAACACCGCCTCTCCGGGGGCGACGTCCCTGACGAGCTTGAATCCTTGCATGTCGAGCGCGACGCTCTCGGAGGCGAGCATCCACTCCGTGCCCTTCGGCGTGTCGCGCTTGCCGATCACGAGCGGACGGATGCCGTTCGGATCGCGAAACCCCAGGATGCCATGGCCGATGACCATCGCGATGACCGCGTAGCCGCCGCGGCAGCGGCGGTAGACCGCGTTCGCGGCGGCGAAAATGTCGGCCGGCGTCACCCGCGGCGTGCCCACGCGCTGCATCTCCGAGGCCAGCACGTTCAACAGCACTTCCGAATCCGAGGACGTGTTCAGGTGGCGGCGGTCCTCGCGCACGAGAACCTCGGTCAACTCGCGCGCGTTCGTGAGGTTGCCGTTGTGCGCGAGACAGATGCCGTACGGCGAGTTGACGTAGAACGGCTGGGCCTCGCTCGCGCCCTCGCAACCGGCCGTCGGGTAGCGCACGTGCCCCAGGCCGACATTGCCCTTGAGCTTGAGCATGTGCTTTTCCTGGAACACGTCGCGGACGAGCCCGGAGTCCTTGCGCTGGAACAGCGCGCCGGCCTCGCACGTCATGATGCCCGCCGCATCCTGGCCGCGATGTTGCAGGACGGTGAGCGCGTCATAGATCCGCTGATTGACCGCATCGACGCCGACGATTCCGACGATTCCGCACATTTCTAAAGACCTCCGGTCCAACGGACATTGACCGCGCTCACGGGATGGCGCTTGCTCCACGCCGCCCCGGTCTCGCCAACCATCGCGCGAAGCCGATCGCCGACCAATTCACCGTACGGAATCAAGATGGAGCGATTCCACCAGGATTCGCGATTCAATTGCAGCAATTGGCCGCAAATCACGAGCAAGCCCACGAACACGATGCCGCGCAACACGCCGAACATCACGCCGATGACCCGGTCGACCAGCCCCAAACCCGCGCTGCGCATCAAATAGCTCAACAAGGCGCCGACCACGGCGCCGGCCAACAAGACCGCGGCGAACACCAGGAGCCGCGCTATCCAGGGCCGCACCGCGGGCAGCGCCAGGTATCCGCCGAGATGCGGCTCGACGTTCGGCCCGAAAAACCACGCGCAATAGAGGCCGATGATCAGGAACACCAACGAGACCGCCTCGCGCACGAAGCCGCGGATCAACCCGCTGACCGTCGAGGCAAGCACCACGACGGCAATGACGATATCGGCAGCGTTCACGCCGCGCTCCTTTCATGGTCATGAATGACCCGATCGCAAGGTCTATTGCGGAAAGTGATAGTTTACCCGAGCGCCACGCCGTTGGGCTAAAGCCCCGCTCACAATCGCGATCCCTCAATGACCCGGCGCGACGATGCTCGCCGCCTGCCGCGTAGCCTTCAGCCTTGCAACCGCCTTGAGCGCCGCCGCGCGATCCGAATAGGGGCCGACACGCACGCGATGACGCCTCGACGAGCCCGTCCCGACCGAGGACACGTAGGCGGCATATCCGTTCGCTTTCCAATGTTTCATGAGCTTTTCCGCATTCGCCCGGCTCTCGAAGCTGCCGAGCTGGACGGTCCAGGCGCCGCGCGCGACGCGCGGCGCGGGCGCCTTGGCCGCCGCCGTGGCGACGGCTGCGCTGGCCGGTGCGGCGACGGCTGCGCTGGCCGGTGCGCTGACGGCTGTGCTGGCCGGTGCGCTTACGGCGCCCGGCGCGGGTTGCGTGGCCGCAGTGGCCAAGGCGGCTGCGGCGGGCGCGCTGGCTGCCGGCGTCGGCGCGCCGCGCGCCGCGCTTGCATGCGCGTAGCTTGCGGCGGTCTCGGCCGTCGTCTCGGTGTTCCCGTTCAGGTCGACGCGAACCGTGCGCATCGGTTCGGGCGCCGCCGCCGGCAGAACCGGCGATTTACCGCCGGATGCGCGCGGTGCGGGGCCCGACAATAGTTCCGGGACGACCAGCACGACGATCGCCACCAGGATCGCGGCGCCCACCATGCGTTCTTTGACGCGACGCTCCATGCTCGTTCCGCTCGCCTCTCAACCGCCCGGCGCAGCAGTATAGGCCCTAGGGCCCGACATGGGCAGGACGCCCCTCTCTTCAAGCCAGTCGAGCGCGGGCCCGACGATGTGAAAGGAGCCGAAGACGACGATGCGGTCGCCGGGCAACGCCGCCGCAAGCGCCGCCTCGCAGGCTTCCGGAATCGACTCCGCGGTGCTCGCGGACGCCGTGATGCGCTGTGCGGCGCGCGCCGCGAGTGCCGCGCCCGTCTGGCCGCGCTCGCCGATCGTCGACACAAACCGCCACGAGTCGACGCAGCCGGCGAGTTCGGCGACGACCGCCAGCACGTCCTTGTCGGCGAGTATCCCGCACACCGCGAGCGTGCGCCCCGCCGCTGGCAGCGCACGCAAATTGCGCGCGAGCACGCGCGCCGCGTCTTGATTGTGCGCGACGTCGAGGATCCAGACCGGCGCGCGCGGATCCTGCGCAGCGATCACCTGGAAGCGTCCGGCGAGGCGCACCGAGCGCAAGCCGGCGGCAACCGCCGCCGCGCCGATCGCGAGCGGCGGAGCCAGCGCCTCGAGAGCGGCGAGCGCGGTGGCCGCGTTGTCATATTGGGTCTCGCCGCGCAAGTAGGGCGGCGGCAGGTCCGGCAGGTCCCAATGCGGACCGCGGTAGTGCCATGCGCCGCCGTCGCGGCGGTAATCGAAGTCGACGCCGATGCGCCGCGCAACGGCGCCGCCGCGCCGCGCCGTCTCGAGGATCACCGGCGGCAGGTCGCGGTTGCCCATGATCGCGGCGCGGCCTTTGCGAAAGATGCCCGCCTTCTCACGGCCGATCGCCTCCAGCGTATCGCCCAGAAACTCGCGGTGGTCGAATCCGATGCTGACGACGACCGCCGCATCCGGATCGACGACGTTCACCGCGTCGAGGCGGCCGCCCATGCCGATCTCCAAAACCCAGGCATCGAGTTTCGCCTGCTCGAATACCAGAAACGCCGCCAGGGTGTTGTACTCGAAGAACGTCAATCCGATATCGCCGCGCGCACGCTCTATGCGATTGAACGCCCACAGCAGTGCGTGCTCCTCGACGAGGGACTCGCCGATGCGGATGCGTTCGCGGTAATCGCGCAAATGCGGCGAAGTGAACGTGCCTACGCGATAGCCCGCGGCCGTCAGGATCGCCGCGCCCGTCGCGACGACCGAGCCCTTGCCGTTGGGACCGGCGACCGTCACGATCGGCAGCGCCGGGCGGCGAAATCGCAGGCGCTCGAGCACCGCCTGGAGACGGTCGAGGCCGAGTTCGATCGCGCGCGGATGCACGTTCGCCTGGTAGACGAGCCATTCCTCGAGAGTCGACGGCAATTGACTGGCCAAACGTCAGGCGGCGGCGGGTTCTTTGCCGGCCAACAGCCGCAGAATGGCGCCGATGCGGTCGCGCAGCTCGCGCCGGTCGACGATCATGTCGAGCGCGCCGTGTTCGAGGAGGAACTCGCTGCGCTGAAATCCCTCGGGCAAGGTCTCGCGAACCGTCTGTTGAATCACGCGCGGTCCGGCAAAGCCGATCAGCGCCTTGGGTTCGCCGATATTCACGTCGCCCAACATCGCGAGGCTCGCCGACACGCCGCCGGTCGTCGGATCGGTCATCACCGAGATGAACGGCAGCCGCGCCTCCGACAAGCGCTTCAACGCGGCGCTGGTCTTGGCCATCTGCAGCAACGAATAGAGCGCTTCCTGCATGCGCGCGCCGCCGCTCGCCGAAAAGCAGGCGAGCGGCATGCGGTGTTCGAGGCAGTACTCGACGGCGCGCACGAATTTCTCGCCGACCACCGAGCCCATCGATCCGCCGAGAAAATGAAACTCGAACGCGCAGGCGACGATTTCCAGGCCGTTCAACTTCCCATGCATGACGATCAGCGCGTCGCGCTCGCCCGTCAGCTTCTTCGCGGCCACGAGCCGGTCCTTGTAGCGCTTGGAATCCTTGAACTTGAGCGGGTCTTCCGGCTCGACTTTCGCGGCGAGTTCGACGGTCGAGCCCACATCGAGAAATTTCGACAGCCGTTCACGGCCGTTGATGCGCATGTGATGGCTGCACTTCGGGCAGACGTGCAGATTGCGCTCGATTTCCGCGCGGTACAGCACCGCATCGCAGGCCGGACATTTGGTCCAAAGACCCTCGGGCACCGAGCGTGTGCGGCGCTCGGTCTTGATGCGCGACGGGACGATGCGTTCGAACCAGGACATGGCGCCTATTAAACCAGATCAGCCGGGGCGCCGCAGCGAAAGCCACGCATCGGCCGCCGGTATCTCGTAGCCGCGGGGATATTCGACCCGCCAGAGATAAAGTCCGGCCGCCGGCGCCGTCATGCCGGCGATGCGTCGATCACGGCCCTCAAGGATCCGGGCCATCGCCGCGGCCGGTTCCTGCTCGCGCTGAACCTCGAGCAGCGTGCCGACGATGTTGCGCACCATGTGATGCAGGTAGGCGTTCGCGGTCAGCTCGAGCCAGAGGTGATCGCCTTCGCGGCAGACGCTCGCCGCCTCGACGCGCCGCACGGGCGTATTCGACTGGCATTCGATCGAGCGAAACGCGGAAAAATCGTGCTCGCCGATCAGCGCCTGCGCGGCGCGGTGCATCGCATCGGCATCGAGCGGCCGGGGGATCCATGCGGCATGCGCGTGATGCAGCGCGGAGCGCGCACTGCGGTTCAGGATGCAATAGCGGTAGGTGCGCCGGAACGCCGAGTGCCGCGCATGAAACGCAGGGTCGATCTCCCGCGCCCATTGCAAGGCGATCGATTTCGGCAGCTTCGTGTTCGCGCCGAGCACCCAAGCGCGCGGCGTCCGCGCAGCATCCGTGTCGAAGTGCACCACTTGACCGACGGCGTGCACGCCGGCGTCGGTGCGGCCGGCGCAAATCGCATCGACCGGATGACCCGCGACGAACCCGATTGCCCGCTGTACGGCGTCCTGGATCGACGGCGCATGGGTTTGGTACTGCCAGCCGGCGAACCCGGTGCCATCGTATTCGACGATGGCGGCGATGCGGCGCCTCGCGGCCGACACGTCAGCCGGGCAGGGATTGAATCAGGCGCTGGGCTTCCTGTTTCTGGCTCGCGGAGCCTTCCTGGACGACTTCATCGAGGATGCTGCGCGCGCCTTCCGGATCGCCCATATCCATGTACGCGCGGGCGAGATCCAGCTTGGTGCCCACTTCGCTCATCGTCACGGGCTCGAATTCCTGGGACACGTCGCCGGGCGGTTCGAGTCGCGCGGTCCCGGTCTGCGCCAGGGTCCCCGTCGCCGATCCGTCGGCGCCGTTGACGGCATCGCCGACGTCGAGATCGACGCCGCGGCTGCGCTGGCTCGCCTCGAACACTTCGCTCGAGAACAAATCCTCGGCCGCACGCGGCTGGTCCACCGTATCGCCGCCGGCTAGCACGCCGGCGAGATGCTCGAAATCGAGGTCGATGCCGTCGGTGCCGATGCCGCGCAACCGGGACGTCGAGTCCGGGTCGGGCCGCTGCGTATCGAGATCGGACAGACCCGGCGCGAGGACGCGCGAAGTCGCGCCAAGGTCGATGTCGCGCGGCATCTGCACGGTCGGTGCGGCGTCCGGCGGGAGCACGGCCGTCTGGATATCCTCGTGGCTGGTCTCGAGTTCGGATATGAACGACGCCTCGAGTTCGCGTTCGAGCTCCGTGAGGTCGCGGTCGCGCGCGCGGCTTTCCGCCTCTATCATCAGCCTGCGCGAATGCTCATCGAGCCCCGCGACCATCGTCGGCGCATCCGCCGGATGATCGGTCTGGTCCAACGGATGACCCGTCTGTTCCAGCGGGTGCCCGGTCTGCTCGAGCGGATGACCCGTCTGCTCCAGCTGCGAGCCGCTCAACGCCGGCGCGCCGGTTTCGTCGAGTTCATCGAGATCGAGACCCAAGTCGTCGATCGACACTTCGGCCGTTTGGTCGGCGCCGCTCGCCAGCTTCGCGGAAATGCGGTCGTTCAGGCTGTCCGCGCCGAGCGCCGGCGATTCGGCCGTCGACGACTCGACGAACGGCATCAACTCCGATTCGACGGTCGGTTCGTCGCGTGCGGCCATCTCGCGTGTCGGGGATTCGCGCGTCGGCGATTCGTCCGCACCGCGTCCCGGCTCGTCGAGCAGGAAATCGATGCTGGCCGAATCGTGCAAATGCGGCGACTCGCTGGTCGCGGCCGTATCCTCGGCCACCCTCGCGCCCGCATTGTCGTCGTGGCTTTGCTCGGCCCCGGGCTCGCCGAACAAATCGAGGTCGATGCGATTCTCGCCGCCCTCGAGATTGAGGTCGACCAAGGCGCCTGCGCCGCGGCCGCTGCCCGCGGCCTGGGCGAACATCGGCTCATCGGGGCAAATCTGCTTGCCCATGATCACGATCTTGTCCCACTCGCCCGCCGGCGCGCGCTCGCGCGTCGCTTCCAGCGTCTTCGCGGTCTGCAGGAACAGGTCCTTGTTGCCCCAAACGAAATAAATCTCGAGCAGCTTGAGCCGCAAATCCCGCCGATCCGGTTCGCGTTCGAGCGCGATGCGCACGAGGTCCGCGGCCTGATCGTACAAACCATACGCCATATGAAAGTCGGCCTCGGCGAGCGGATCGCCTTGGTCGAGATTCACCGCACTCTCGCTCGACAGGGTGTCGTCGGCCGATGGGCCGGCGACGAAGTCGCCCTGCGGACCAATCTCCGGCACCTTGTGCTCGCCCGACTCCTCGACGACGAACGAGTCATCCGCGGCCTTGCGCGTACCCAGCATTCGCGCCGCCGCCTGTTCGGGAACGTCGGCACCGACATCGGTCGCCGCCAGCGCCGCGAAATCGTCGATTTTCGCGTCTTGGCGTCGTTTGAATGCGGCCACGCCGAGTGCGCCGAGCAGCGCGGCGATGACGGCCGCGGGCAACCACCAATTCGCCGTCAACCAATCGAGCCACGAACCCGAGGGCGGAACCGGCGCAGTCGCGACGGCCGGCGTCTTCTGCGCCGGCTGCGGCGCAGGCGCCGATACGGCAACCGAAGCCGCGGGCGCCGTCACCGCAGGTGCGGCCGGTGCCGCGGCCGCGGACGGAGGTGGCGCCGCGGGCGCCGCCACGGGCGTTGCGGCCGGCACCGGCGTTGCGGCCGGCGCGGGCGTTGCGGCCGGAACCGGCCTCGGCTGCAGGCCCAACTTCGCTTGCAGCGCCGCGAGTTCCTGATTACGGATCGTGACCAGCCGGCGCGCATCGGCGAGTTGCGCTTCCAAATCCTTGACGCGCGCGTTGAGCGAAGCGGCCGTCGCGGCGCCCACTGATGCGCCCGCCGCGCCAGCTGCCCCGCCGCCGGCGGCAGACGGCGCCACTAATCGCAGATGGCCGGCCGCGCCGGCCGCGCCGTTCGGTTGCCAAGCACTCATCTGGCGGTCGACTTCCTTGATCGCTTCGCTCTCGTTCAGCGCGGCGATTTGCGCGGCGCCCGGCACGCGCAGAATCGCGCCTCGATGCAGGATGTTGATGTTCCCGCCGAACGCGTCCGGATTGTCGTGAAACAATGCGATCATCGTTTGATCGACGGAAGCGGCGCCGCCCGGCTTGAGTTCGTGCTCGATCTTCGACAGTGTGTCGCCGGGCCCGACCCGCACCGTGGTAGCAGCAGGCGCGCGCGCCACGCGCACGCGCGGCGCTGCAGGCGTCGGCATTGTGCTGGCCGGCATCGGAGCCGTGGTGACCGGTGCCGGCGTCGCCGCCTGCGACGGCTGCGACGGCTGCGACGGCGCGGAGTGCGGCATCGCGACAGCCGCTCCACCCGCGCCCTGGCCGCCGGCGTAGACCGGCGGATCGAGCAGCACGGTGTATTCACGCATCAAGCGCCCGCGCGCCCAATCGACTTCGACGAGAAACGTCACGAACGGTTCGGGTATCGCGACGCTCGAGGTGACATCCAGCACCGCATGGCCGTCGGCCGCTTTGCCGACCGTGAAATTCAGGCTCGACAGGAATGGCGGATGTTCGAGTCCGTAGCGCTTGAACTCATCGACGGGCGCGAGAGTCGCGCGGATTCCGGCGAGCGTCTCGGGCGATGCGGCGATCAAATCGATATCGGCCCGCAGCGGCTCGTTCAGAGCCGAGTGCAAATGGATTTCACCCAGACCCAGGGCCCACGACAGCGACGGGCAGAGAACAAATGCCACCAGGATTATTCGAGGCATCTTCGCAGACATTTCTACTCCAAGGGTACCGGCAAGTAATTGCTTAAAGTTCATTGAGTTACGGTAACTCAAGGATCAAACTTTGCGTGCTTTTCACAGATCTTCTGAACTATAGCTCACTGCGCCCTATTTACCAAAATCTGGGCGACGGAAACTGCGTTGTGGGCCGCACATTTCCTAACATTGTCGCCCACGACCCAAAAATTCAGGCCTCGATCACGGGTCGGATCGGCGCGCAAACGCCC